>NZ_CP144460.1:4864672-5169345 GCF_040182365.1 Xanthomonas sp. 10-10 | reverse complement strand
CAAAGTGTGATCATCTGTTGCTGGCTGCGGCGCGCAGCAAGGCGCCGTGCACGCAGCCCGGAAGTGAAAAGAGGATGGACCAGACTAGCACCGTGGGCAGGCTTTTCCCAGACTTATTCACAGGTCCATCCACAGGGTGCGCGCGGTGGCATGGTGGCTAAGGCGTCCGGGGAGTTGACCCGCCCTGCAGCGGTCCTATAGAATTTCCGGTTCTATTCGTCTCCATCCATGCAGAGGGCCCCATGGCCACCAAGCGTACTTTCCAACCCAGCAACCTGAAGCGAGCACGCGACCATGGTTTCCGCGCACGTATGGCAACCGCCGACGGCCGCAAGATCCTGGCTCGCCGCCGCGCCAAGGGCCGCAAGCGCCTGAGCGCTTGATTGCCGCGCCGCTCTCCGCGGCCGAGGCAAGTCCTACAGTGAACGCATCGAACCCGTGCAGGCGATTTCCTCGCTCTGCGCGGGTTCGTACGCGTGCGCAATATACGGTCGTCTTCGACACAGCCCGTCGCACCTCCGATCCGCTGCTCAGCCTGCACTGGCGCACCGGCGACACGCCGCCGCGTCTGGGCATGGCGGTGTCGCGCAAGGTGGACACGCGTGCGGTGGGCCGTAACCGCATCAAACGCGTCCTGCGCGACGCCATGCGGCATCTGCTGCCCGAGCTTGCCGGCGGCGATTACGTGATTGTGGCCCGGTCCGCAGCTGCGAAAGCGACCAATCCACAGATTCGCGACGCCTTTGTGCGCCTGCTGCGCCGTGCCGGCGCATTGCCCCCACCTGCTGCGCCCGGCACAATGCCGCCCGCCAGGACGATGCACCCATCCTCCCTTTCCCCGACAGAGCCGGAACTGTAGTTCCGACTGAGCGAGTTGCTGCCCGATGAACCAGACCCGTGTTTTCCTGATTTTTGCCTGGCTGATGGTCGCGGCGCTGCTGTGGATGGAGTGGGGCAAGGACAAGGCGGCTGCCAACGCACCTGCTGCAGTCGCCACGCAATCGGTACCGGCTGCGCGCGATCTGGATGCCACGGCGCCGGCGGCCAATGTGCCCGCCGCCCAGGCCATCCCGCAGGCGGGCGTACCGGGTGCCGCACCGGCGGCCACCAGCACCACCACGGCTACGCCGGCGGCTGCCGGCGCCGCGCCGGTGATCACGCTGACCTCCGACGTGCTGCGCCTGAAGCTGGATGGCCGCAGCGTGCTGGATGCCGAGCTGCTGCAGTTTCCGCAGACCAAGGACGGCACCGCGCCGGTCAGTCTGCTGACCGAAGACGCCGTGCATCCCTACAACGCCACCAGCGGTTGGGCCAGCGAGCATTCGCCGGTGCCGGGCGTGGGCGGTTTCCGCGCCGAGCAGCCGGGCACCGCGTTCGAACTGGCCAAGGGTCAGAACACCCTGGTGGTGCCGTTCGTGTGGAATGGCCCCGACGGCGTGTCGATCCGCCGCACCTTCACCCTGGAACGCGGCCGCTATGCGATCTCGATCAAGGATGAGGTGATCAACAAGAGCGGCGCGCCGTGGAACGGTTATGTGTTCCGCAAGCTGAGCCGGGTGCCGACCATCCTCAGCCGTGGCATGACCAATCCGGATTCCTTCAGCTTCAACGGCGCGACCTGGTACAGCCCCCAGGAAGGCTACGAGCGTCGCGCGTTCAAGGACTACATGGACGACGGCGGCCTGAATCGCCAGATCACCGGCGGCTGGGTGGCGTTGCTGCAGCACCACTTCTTCACCGCGTGGATCCCGCAGAAGGACCAGGCCTCGCTGTATGTGCTGAACCAGGACGGCCCGCGCGACGTGGCCGAGCTGCGTGGCCCGGCCTTCACCGTGGCCCCGGGTCAGACCGCCAGCACCGAAGCGCGCCTGTGGGTGGGCCCGAAGCTGGTCAGCCTGATCGCCAAGGAAGACGTGAAGGGCCTGGATCGGGTGGTCGATTACAGCCGCTTCTCGATCATGGCCATCATCGGCCAGGGCCTGTTCTGGGTGCTGAGCCATCTGCACAGCTTCCTGCACAACTGGGGCTGGGCGATCATCGGGCTGGTGGTGTTGCTGCGCCTGGCGCTGTACCCGCTGTCGGCCGCGCAGTACAAGTCCGGTGCCAAGATGCGTCGCTTCCAGCCGCGCCTGGCGCAGTTGAAGGAACGCTACGGCGACGATCGCGTCAAGTACCAGCAGGCGACGATGGAGCTGTTCAAGAAGGAAAAGATCAACCCGATGGGCGGCTGCCTGCCGCTGTTGATCCAGATGCCGATCTTCTTCGCACTGTACTGGGTGCTGGTGGAATCGGTGGAACTGCGCCAGGCGCCGTGGCTGGGCTGGATCCAGGACCTGACCGCGCGCGATCCGTACTTCATCCTGCCGCTGCTCAACATCGCCATCATGTGGGCCACGCAGAAGCTGACCCCGACCCCGGGCATGGATCCGATGCAGGCCAAGATGATGCAGTTCATGCCGCTGGTGTTCGGCGTCATGATGGCCTTCATGCCGGCCGGTCTGGTGCTGTACTGGGTGGTCAACGGCGGCCTGGGTCTGCTGATTCAGTGGTGGATGATCCGCCAGCACGGCGAGAAGCCGAGCAAGATCATCCAGGCCAACGCCAAGTAAGTTCAAGAAGGCCCGCCGCAAGGCGGGCTTTCTGCATGCACGCCTGTTTCCGTTTGTTGCCATCGCCAAGGACGCCATCGTGAAGCCATTGCCATTGCATCGCCTGTTGCTGTGCGCAAGCTGCGTGGGACTGCTGGCGCTGGCCGGCTGCGGCAAGCGCTATGCCGGCACCGCGGCACCTGCTTCGGCAGCGGCGACCGGTGGCGCTGCCGATGCCGCTGCGCAAACGGGCGACGCCGCCAATGCGCGTGCGCTGATTGCCCAGCTGCGCGAACAGCTGGATCGGCACCGCCGCATCATCGTGTTGCTGGCCGACGAGGACAAACAGAGCCCGCGCGATCGCGCCACCTCCAGCAGCGTGGGACAGCAGCTGTTCCATGAAAATCTGGAACAACGCGAACGTATCGCAGCAGCGTTCGAGACGGTGCTGATCTCCAGGGATGCCAGCCGGTTCGCGACGATCGGCGCGGTGCTGGACGAAGTGGAATCGGCGCCGGATCTGTTCGATGCCGACCGCCTGGCGTTTGCCGAGGTACTGCGCGAACTGCATGCGCGCATCGGCAAGGATTCGGCGCTGCCGGCAGTGAAACTGCATCAACGTATCGGCGAGGACCTGGAGGCGCTGGATGAGATCGAGCGCAGTTACAACACCGAGCTGACGCAGATCTTCAGTCGCTTCGATCGCAACCGCGCGATCGTGCCCAAGCGCGAAAAGTGGGACGACTACGTGGCGCATCTGCGAAAGTTGTACACGCGCGAAACCATCCTGCGCGACCACGGCGTGGTGGAACCGTATCCGTTCTCCGCGCGCGATAGCGACAGCGAAGTATTCGGCCGCGACCTGCCGCCAAAGACGGTGGTGCTGACCTTCGACGACGGCCCGCACAAGGCCTATACCGAAGAGATCGTGGCGATCCTCAAGCGCTACGACGTGCCTGGCGTGTTCTTCGAAGTGGGGCGCAACCTCGGCAGCCTGGACGCCGACGGCAAGCCGAAGCTGGCGCCATTGTCCAAGATCAGCCACACGCTGATGGAGGAAGGCTATGCGGTGGGCAATCACAGCCTGACCCATGCGCAGTTGTCCAAGACCACCGGCGATGCGTTGCGCAGCCAGGTGCTCGATACCGATACCTTGCTGCGTGCGGTGGACGACAAACGTGCGCCGCTGTTCCGGTTTCCGTATGGCGCGCGCAATGCGGAAGGGCTGCAGCTCCTGGGCGAAGCCGGGTTGAAATCGATCATGTGGAACATCGACTCGCTGGACTGGGCCGACCCGGTCCCCGAATCGATCGTGCAGCGCGTGCTCGACCAGGTAAACAAGGAACAGCGCGGCATCGTGCTATTCCATGATATTCACGACCGCGCGGTGAAAGCCTTGCCGCAGATCCTGGATCGGTTGATCGCCGACGGCTATCAGTTCGCAGGCTGGAACGGCCGCGAGTTTTCGGTGGCACGGGCACCCAGTGCGGTAGCCGACGCAACGGTGACCACCGGTTACGCCAAGTCGTGGGCCATCGTGATCGGTATCGACGACTACGCGCACTGGCCCAAGCTCGAATACGCAGCCAACGATGCGCAGGCGATCGCCAGCACCCTGACCGGGCCGCTGGGATTTCCGTCCTCGCAGGTGATCGTGCTGAAGAACAGCCAAGCCACCCGCAACAACATCCTCGCCGCCTTCCATGACCGACTTGGGGAGGGGCGCGCGCAGACCAACGACCGCGTGTTCGTGTTCTTTGCCGGCCACGGTGCCACGCGTCGGCTCGCCTCCGGACGCGACCTGGGCTACATCATTCCGGTCGATTCGGACCCGGAGCATCTGGCCAGCGATGCGATCGCGATGAGCGACCTGCAGAATATCGCCGAAAGCCTGCAGGCCAAGCACGTCTTGTTCGTGATGGATGCCTGCTACAGCGGGCTTGGGTTGACGCGTGGCGGGCCGACCTCAAGTGCCTACCTGCGCGAGAACGCGCGGCGGATCGCGCGCCAGATGCTCACCGCCGGTGGAGCCGATCAACAAGTGGCCGACAGCGGGCCGAACGGGCATTCGGTGTTTACCTGGGTGCTGCTGCAGGCGCTGGCCGGCAAGGGCGATCTCAATGGCGATGGATTGATCACCGGCACCGAGCTGGCTGCGTATGTCGCGCCGGCAGTATCGGCGGTGTCTGCGCAGACGCCGGCATTTGGTAGCTTGCCGGGATCGCAAGGCGGCGAGTTCGTTTTCCAGGTACCCAGCGGCGAAGAATTCCTGACTGCGGGCACTGCGCAGTTGTCGGCCGATGCGATCGCGCTCAACGGACGCGTGGATGCGGCGCGTCCTGCCGCCACGACCGCCGGCGCGGCGGTGGCGGCGGCGCCGGTCACCGTAAAGACCTTGCAAGGTGGCGAAGCCAGGCTGGTCTTGCCGACGGCAGTCAAGAGCAGCGATCGCCAACGTGCGCAACTGGCAAACGAGCGTGGTCTGCAGCTGTACAAGGAAAAACGCTATGCCGAAGCCGCCGAGCAATTTGCCGAAGCCTTGAAGCTACGCCCGGATTTTGCGCTGGCGGCGAACAATCTTGGGTTCGTGTATTACCGCCAGGAGCGCTTTGCCGAATCGGCGCGCTGGCTGGAAAACACGCTCAAGATCGATCCATCGCGCGCGGTAGCCTATCTCAATCTTGGCGATGCCTACGCCAAGGCGGGCGAGCGCGACAAGGCGCGCAAGGCGTACTCGACTTATCTGGAACTGCAGCCACAAGGCAGCGGTGCGGCACAGGCGCGTGCGCAGTTGCAGTCGCTTTGATGCATGGTGGCGAGCAGCATGGGCATGTGCACTTTCGAAGAAAAACGCGTGCCATCTAAAGCCCGGCCACCGGTCATGCGCCTGAACGCGATGCCGGTGGTTCGATTACCTGTCTGATTTCCAGTCCACGCAAGAGCAGTGCCCATGTCCGCTTCCACGTCCACCATCGTTGCCATTGCCAGTGCTGCCGGAACCGGCGGGGTGGGCATCGTGCGGCTGTCCGGGCCGCAGGCGGTACAGATCGCAACACAGCTGGGCATTGCGCCATTGCAGCCGAGGCATGCGTACTACGCGCGCTTTCGCGATGCGCGGGGCGATGTCATCGATGACGGCATCGCGGTGTGGTTCAACGCGCCACGCAGTTTCACCGGCGAAGACGTGGTGGAGCTGCAGGGTCATGGCAGCCCGGTGGTGTTGCGCCAACTGGTTGCACGCTGCATTGCACTGGGCGCACGCCAGGCGCGTGCCGGCGAGTTCAGCGAACGCGCATTTCTCAACGGCAAACTCGATCTGACCCAGGCCGAAGCGATTGCGGATCTGATCGCTGCCGGCGATGCGCGTGCGGCACGTGCGGCGCGGCGTTCGCTGGACGGCGTGTTCTCGCGCCGCATCGATGCGGTGGGCGAGCGCCTGACGCGCTTGCGCGTGCATGTGGAGGCGGCGATCGACTTTGCCGACGAACCGCTCGATACATTGGGCGGCACGCAGGTACGCGAAGGATTGCAGCAGGCGCGTGGATTGCTGGCGCAGCTGCTGCGCGATGCCGAACGCGGGCGCAAGCTGCGCGATGGCCTGCATGCGGTGTTGATCGGACCGCCCAATGCAGGCAAGAGCTCGTTGCTCAATGCGCTGGCCGGTAGCGATCGTGCCATTGTCACCGATGTC
This sequence comes from Xanthomonas sp. 10-10, assembly GCF_040182365.1. Taxonomy (NCBI): domain Bacteria; kingdom Pseudomonadati; phylum Pseudomonadota; class Gammaproteobacteria; order Lysobacterales; family Lysobacteraceae; genus Xanthomonas; species Xanthomonas sp. 10-10. The sequence goes on along the minus strand of NZ_CP144460.1, from coordinate 5,163,066 downwards.
GCCGGCACCACGCGCGATACATTGCATGAAGCGATCCAGCTCGATGGGTTCGAGTTGACCCTGGTCGACACCGCCGGCCTGCGCGATGGCGGCGATGCGATCGAACGCGAGGGCATGCGCCGCGCGCGTGCCGAATTGCAGCGTGCCGATCTGGCGCTGGTGGTGGTCGACGCACGCGACCCGCAGGCCGCGCGCGATGCCATCGGCGATGGCATCGACGCCGTGCCGCGTCAGCTGTGGATTCATAACAAATGCGATCTGCTGGACAACAGCGCGCCGCTGCTCGATGCCAACGCAGTGGCAGTCTCGGCAACGACCGGCCTGGGACTGGAGCAGCTGCATACCCGCCTGCGCGAGCTGGCGTTAGGCGACGGCAGCGAAAGTGCGGGCGGCGAATTCTCCGCACGCACCCGGCATGTGAATGCGCTACGACGTGCCGAGCAACATGCGGACGCGGCCGATCTGGAACTGGGGTTCGAACAACTCGAACTTGCCGCCGAAGAGCTGCGGCTCGCGCATGCAGCGCTGGGCGAGATCACCGGCAAGCTGAGCGCCGACGAGTTGCTGGGCAAGATCTTTTCGAGCTTCTGCATCGGCAAGTGAGCGGCGCTCTGCGATGCGGGCGTGACGAAGACTTGTAAATGGACAAACAAAAATCCGGCCTTTTCAGGCCGGATTCGTAAGGCACACATCGATGCGACTATTTAAAAGTCGTAGCGGGCAGTCAACCGGAACGAGCGTGGCGTCTGATAGTTCACATCGTTCAAGTAGTTCGGGCTGATCACATCACGCGAGGCCTCACTGAACTCGTTGTACTCGGTGACGCGATCGTTGTTGAACAGGTTGAAGACATCAAGCTTGATGCGCAGCTTGTTATCGGCCCAGTTGGGGACGTAGGCCGCCGCCAGATCGAAGGTCCAGGTCCATGGCGTGCGGCCCTCGTCGCCACGTTGACGTAGCACGCGCGTACCTTCAGCGTTCAAGCAATAGAAGCTCGAGCCACTGTAGCCGCTGAGGTTGCCCTGGTCAGGCTGCGGGATGTCATCCAGCGGGATATAGCCCTGGCAATTGACTGGGCGCCCGGACTGAAGGACCAGGTTTCCGCCAAACTGCCATTCCGGCGTGAGGTTATAGGCGCCGAACAGCTTCAGGGTGTGCTGGCGATCGTTCGGGGTCGGCCCATAAGTGCCGTCGGTGAACAGGCGGTGGTCGAAGTCCTGGGTGAGGCCGGCGTCCTCCTGTTCCAGCGTGGAATTGACGTAGCCCTCGACGTTTCCGCGTGTCCTGGCAAACGTATACGAGCCCTGGAAGTTGAACTTTTCGCCAGTACGCTCCCAGAAGAACTCCAGAGCGGTATGCAGGCGGCGGTATTCGGGCAAGCCAAGATACGAGGCCGGCAGGGTCGCAAGTTCCAGTTCGCCATCGCCATTGAGATCGACGTTGATGGTCACATCGCTGCCGGGATTCAAGAAGTAGCAGCTGGGCACCGAGCCTGGATCGAAATCCGGGTAGCCGTTATCCGCCGCCCAGTCGATCCAGGGATTGGTGGTGCAGGTGTCGTCCATCCCGGACTTCACTTCGCGGCGGATCATGCGCACGCCCGCCATCCAGTTTTCCGTCAACTGCAGTTGGCCACCGAGGATGATCTCGTCCTGATACATCGGCGACAAGTTCGTGGACGCGACAGAGGCCGGATTCGGCGCCGTGAGCGAGCCATTGGTCTGGGTCTGGCCAATCTGCGCACCTTGGCCCACTGGCGTGCCATCGGCTTCGCTCCAGCCATTGACGAAGTACCAGTTGGACACGGTCGATTCGGCGCCTGTGGCGCGGATACTGGAGTTGGTCGCCACCGGGATGTAATAGCGGCCTGCGGTACCGAACAGCTTCAAGCTGGAATCGCCCAGCACATCCCAGGAGAAGCCCAGGCGCGGTGCCATTTTGTAATCGGATTCAATCCAGGCAATGCCATCTCCGTTCTTGTTCTCAAATTTCTCACCGCGCAAACCCAGCACGGCAAGGAAGTTTTCGGTGACTTGCCAGTTGTCTTCCAGGTAAAACGCGCTGTTGGTGTTTTCGTATGTGGAGCTGCTGCTCTGAAACACGCGCGAACGTGCATACAGCGCATTGCGCGGCACCAGTTGACCGTTGACCGTGCGACCAGGCCGGCCTGCGAATGCGCCGGTGGCTACCGAATTGCCAGGCACCGTGTAATACGCCCAGTTGATGCCACCGGCATAGGTCCGGCCACGGTGGCTGGATTCGTACTTTTCCTGATCCACGCCGAAGCGCAACCGGTGATCGCCCAGCACCCATTCGCCATCGACACGGAACGCTTTGCGGATGTCTTCGTCAGGCTCGGCATCGCGGTCGGCGATGGTGGAGATCGTGCCCGGGTTGCAGCCGATGTATCGGTCGACCACGCTGGTGGTCAGGCCGAAGCTGTAGGCCCAGGGGCATTCGCTGCCGGCCGGATCGGCAGGCAGGCGTGAGTCAATCAGATTACTCAGGTAGCCGTATTGCGCCGACAAGGTGAAGTTGTCAGTGAAGTAGCCGGTGTATTTGAGGATGCCGATCTTGCCGCCGTTTTCCATCTCGTACTGCTCGATCGGCACTTCGTGCCGGCCGACGTTGTAGCGGTTGTCGCCATTGGCGTCGGTGGCGTATTCGTAGGTGCGGTATTTGGTCTTGGCCTGGTTGTAGATGCCGGTGAATTCGACCAGGTTGCTGTCGTTGATGTACCAATCGAGCTTGACCAGGCCCTGCGGGGTCGTGTCACTGACGCGCCGGCTGGTCAGTGCATAGAAGTTGTCTTCGGTCTCCTGGCGGCCTTCCACCATTGCAAAGAAGAACAAGCGGTCCTTGATGAGCGGGCCGCTGGCATACGCAGAGTAAATGGTGCTGTCGAACTGATCGTCGCTGCGGTATTGGTACAGCGGGTCTGACGCGTCGGGGTCGCGTTCGCGGACGTTTTTACCTGCCGCCGCGCCCCAGTCCGGTGCCCATTCCACGCTGCCGCCGTAGTGCCACTCGTTGGAGCCGGCCTTGGTGACGATGCTGACGATGCCGCCCAGCGAGCGGCCGTATTCGGCGCCATATCCGCCGGTCTTGATCTGCAGCTGACCAATGCTCTGGAACGGCAGATTGGCGAACGACAGGAACGTGCGCATGTTCGTGACGTCGAAGCCATTGATGTAATAGCCGTTCTCGGCCACCGACGATCCGCCGAACGAGGCAAGGTTGCCTGCACCGAGCCCGCTGTCGCCCCGGACCGCGCCAGGCGCGAGCAGCGCGACCGAAGACACGTCGCTGGCCACCGGCAGCGAGACCATCTGGTCGGCGGTGAACACCGTGGTCGATTCCACCGAGGAGACGTCGATGGGGTTGAACGCCTGCGCGCCCACCACTTCCACCCGGTCCAGCGTGGTGGCATCGCCACCAAGCGATACCTGCGCGCCGCTGCCGACCTTGACCTCCACCTCTCGGGTCAGCCCGTTGGAGGTCACGATGTATTTGCCCGGGGGGAGTTGGCTGAAAGTGAATCGGCCATCTGCAGCGGCGGTGGCCGAACGGCTCACGCCCGTTTGCGGGCTCTGGATGGCGATTGTGCTGCCGGGCTGCCCACTACCGAAAATGGAGCCAACCGCGCTCTGCGCCTGCACTCCTCCGATCACGCACATGCCTAGCGCCAGGCTCAGCGCGCTGCGCTTGATGTTGCTGGATAACGAACTACGGACCCCTGGACGCGTCATTCCTCTCTCTCCTGATGAACTCGGTCGCGAACACTGCAGACGTGGGACTCGACTGCGAGCGCAGTCGAGGGGGAACTGGGATTCAGGACGTCATGTAGACAACCTGAACGGATGTCACATTCCTGAAGCCTGTCTGAAGATTAATCGAATATGTACAAAAATGTCATCATCCGGCAACTTTGGCAAATTCAGTGCTTTTGGGCCAGGATTTGGACGCGCGGATGCTGTAAGGAAATGAAGTAATCGGTCGTCGTGCACCGACGCTGGATCGGTGCCGCCGGGGCGGGGGCGAGGCGGTCGAAGCGGTGCGAGGCCAGCGGCGGCGGCGTGCTGCGTCAGATATCGCGGAACAGGCATCGCGCCTGCTCGAGAGATGCGTGCATATCGACCCTGTGCGACCAGGCAGCGTGGGTCCACCGATCAGGGAAGCCAGGCTGGATCGGCATTACATCGAAAGCGCGGTCTTGAAGCGGCGTCCAATTCGATTGGAGCGCCAGCAGCAAAGTGCACGGCACTGTCCGGCCTGATGCCGGTCCTGCATGGCTTGGCTGCTCGATCCATCAATCAGTGGCGCATCGATCATCGCTAGCGCGCTGCTGCCAGCGCCCCTGGCGCGCGGAGGCTCCCGCGTCGCTGTCGCACCTGCGTCCGGCGGCATGGTGCCTGATGCGCGCTGGCCGACCAGTTCGACAACAACACTGCGCCGAGATCAGTGTGCTCAGGTCGGGACGGCAGCTGCCTGCTTACAGAGCAGGCTTCGCTGCTACCTAGAGCACTTCCGGCAACACGGCCTGCAAGGCATCTGTTTCCACCGCGCATGCATCCGGTGCGACAGGCTTGGCCGTTGCGATCTCCCCGCGTGCGGCAGCAAGATCCTTTTGAAATTCCGGGTTGCTGTGCAGCGCGGTGACGGTGGCCGCGCCCATGATGCGGCCCTGCAGGACATCGCTCTGCCAATGCACGTTGCACACCAGGCGGCTGTCGCCGAAGGCGCGGCCGCGTGCCAGGAGCGCGTTGCGCTGGGCGGGAGCGAGTTCCGACAGGATCAGGCCCCAGGCCCAGCCGATGGCGGTGTGGCCGGACGGGTAGGAGCCATTCTTGCGCAGGGCCGCATCGTCGGCCGGGGTACACATCGGTTGTCCGTTGCGCATGAACGGGCGTGGGCGCTGATAGCGTGCCTTGGCGGCGCTGGTGCTGCTGCTGGCGTCGCGCATGCTGCGTTCGAGCAGGCGCAGCAGATGCGGTGTGCCGGCCTGGTCGATCTGCACGCCGAGCGCGCAGCTGAAGTGGCTGGCGGCATCGGGAAAGCTCAGTACCGCGTCGCGCGTGGCCAGGTCCCAGCGCGGTGTGCCGCGCAGCGCGAGCATGGCCTTGGCGATGGCCTCATCGTTGGCGAGCGCGGCACTGCCGTCCTGCGGCGGGGGCGGCACCAGCTGCAGGCTGTCGGGCAACTGCGGTTTTTCCAGATATCCCTGCGCGTCGCTGGCGAGCACCGAATCCGCCGGCTTTGCCGGTTGCCGCGCAGTGGCCACGCCGCTGCCGATCAACAAGGCGGCAAGGGCGAGGCCTGCCAGCGTCTGTTGGCAGTGGCGAGCGATGCGGTGGGCCATGACGATTCCTCGAAGCAGCACGACTGGACGAGCGCGCAGATTACGACGTGCAGATGACACGCGCATGCCAGCACAACGCAGTCGCAGCGCGGGATACGCAGTAGTTGTCTCGGCACTGTCATCTGGGCGTCGCATCGACGCAAGACAGCTGTCGCACGCTTGCCGTCATCTTTTGACTCTTCCCCCATGCCTCTCATGCCCAAGACCCATCTGTTAAGTGCTGCCGTGTTTACCGCGCTTGTGCTGTCGCCAGCCGCACGTGCTGCCGATACGCCGGCCGAGGTGTCCGCCGATACCGGTTCCACCGTGCAGCAACTCGATGCGGTATCGGTGATTGGCCAGGGCGAAACGCGCCAGGTGCAGCGCATCACCCAGCAGGACATTCCGGTGCTGCCGCCAGGCACCAGCATCCAGAAACTGCTCAACCGGATGCCGGGCGTCAACGTGCAATCCAACGATGCCTTCGGTGCCAATGAAGAGTCGCAGACGATCAGCCTGCGCGGCTTCAACGGCACGCGCCTGGGCTACACGCTCGACGGTTTGCCGCTGGGCGATAACGCCTACGGCAATTACAACGGCCTCAACATCAGCCGCGCATTGATCGCAGAAAACTTCGGCGGCGTGGAGCTGGCGTCGGGCATCGGTGCGTTGGGCACCGCGTCCACCAGCAACCTGGGCGGCACCATCCAGTACTACTCGGCCGACCCGTCCAGCGTGTTCGGTGGGCAGGTGTCGCAGACGGTGGGGTCCGATGCCAACCGTCGCACCTTCCTGCGCGTGGATACCGGCGACTACAACGGATTTTCTGCGTATCTGTCGGGTATCGAAGCCACCGCGGACATGTGGGCGCGCCCGGAATCGCCGACTACTACGCGGCAGTTCAACGCCAAGGGTGTGTATCAATTCGATGGCGGAAAACTGACCGCCTTTGCCGATACCTCGCGCACCTCGCAGGCCGACTATTCCTATCTGTCCAAGAGCGGCATGGCGCGCGGCCTGGGCTGGGACTGGAACCTGTATGCGCCGGACTGGAACCGCGCCCTGGCAGCGGCGTACTGCGCGCCGGCCACACGCAATGCCGCACGCTGCGGCTTCAGTGGCGGCGTGGACAACGTGGACGATGCGTACTACCAGAGCCGTGCGTTGCGCGACGACGACCTGTTCTACGTGGCCGGCGACTTCCAGCCCAACGATGCGATCAGCCTGCACACCCAGGTCTATCACCACGAAAACAAGGGCCAGGGCCACTGGTGGTCGCCGGGCCAGGCCTCCAATCCGGGCACGCCGCAAGCACTGCCGATCTCCATCCGCAGCACCAACTACTGGATCAACCGCACCGGCGGCATCGCTTCGCTGGGCTGGGACCTGGGCCCGCATCATCTGGAAGCCGGCCTGTGGTACGAGCGCAACCACCACGATGTAGAGCGCAATTTCTACTGGATCGATGGCCCGGTCAGCGACGACAAGTTCCTGCAGAATCCCAACCGCCGCCTGTTCTCGCAGAACTACGTGATCACCACGCGGCAGTTCTATGTGCAGGGCAACTTCAAGTTTCTCGATGAGCGTCTGAGCCTGGATCTGGGCATCAAGAGCCCGAGCACCGAAATGACCGCACGCGAGACGCCGGGCATCGCGGTGGAAGCGCCGGTGGCGACCGGGTCGATCAAGGCCAGTGAGTCGGTGCTGCCGCAGATCGGGCTGGGCTATCGGCTGGCCGAAGGCCAGGAAGTGTTCGCTTCCTATGCAGAAAACATCGCCGCGTTCCAGGGCGGTGGTGCCGGTGGTCCGCTGCTGGTGACGCAGGCCTCGTTCGATGCCAGCGTCGGTGCGCTGGAGCCGGAAAAATCGCGCACCGTGGAAGCGGGCTATCGCTTTGTACGCGACCGTTTCGAAGCCTCGCTGGTCGGCTACGACGTCACCTTCGACAACCGTCTGCTCTCGCTCAACCCCTGCGCCAGCATCCAGCAGGGCACCACGCCCGCCTGCACCACGCGCTTTTTCAACGTTGGCTCGGTGAGCAGCCGCGGTGGCGAATTGACGGTGATCTGGAAGCCTACCAGCTACCTGCAGTGGTACAACTCGGCCTCGATCAACCGCTCCACCTATGACGACAACTACGTGCAGAACGGGGTGATCATTGCGACTGCCGGCAAGACCACGGTCGATACGCCCAAGCGCATGTTCGCCAGCGAAATCGCCTTCAACTACGCCGGCTGGAACGTCAATCTACGCGGCAAGTACACCGGTGAGCGCTTCTACACCTACACCAACGATCAGGGCTTTGGCGGCTATACCTCGTTCGATGCCGGCGCCGGCTACGAATTCGGCCAGGTCGGCGTGTTGCAGGCGCTCAAGCTCTCGCTCAACGTCACCAACCTCACCGACAAGCGCTACGCTTCCAACCTCACCGCGTTCGCCAACAGCGATCCGAATGGCCGGCAGCTGGCGTTTCACGCCAGTGCGCCGCGGCAGGTGTTTCTGACGCTGGATGCCAAGTTCTGACGACGGGATTGGGGAGTCGGGATTGGGGATTGGTAACAGCGGGTCTTGTTGCTGCTGACTGATTCCCGTGTCGACCGATGTGGATGGTTTTAGAGTGGCTGGCAAGGCTTGGCGCGTGGTTGTCAGGCGGGTACGGACGATGGGGAGGACGCGGGGTATGCGGTCGTACACGCCGCCTCGATCATCGGCCGAGCTCGCCTGGCAGTGACGCAGTGGGTGTTGATGGCTGCTTTTTCGTTGGAGAGAGGCATGATGCAGTTCCACCGTGTGTTGGTGTTGGGAGCGATGATGGTCGGCATGAGCGGGCCCGCGTTGGCAGAGGCGCCGTTGGCGAAAACGGTGCAGATCTTTGCGCACCGTGGTGCCAGCGCGTTGCGCCCGGAGCACACCCTGGCCGCGTATGCCAAAGCCATTGCCGATGGCGCGGATTTTGTCGAGCCGGACCTGGTGTCCACCAAGGATGGCGTGCTGGTGGCGCGTCACGAGAACGAGATCGGCGGCACCACCGATGTGGCCAGCCATCCGGAGTTTGCCGCGCGCAAGACGCGCAAGACCATCGATGGCCAGGCAATGGACGGCTGGTTCACCGAGGACTTCACGCTTGCCGAATTGAAGACCTTGCGCGCACGCGAGCGCTTGCCGCAGTTGCGTGGCAAGCGCTGGGACGGGCAGTTTCAGATTTTGACCTTCGACGAGATCATCGATTTCGTCGCAGCCGAATCTGCCGCGACCGGGCGCACGATCGGGCTGATTCCGGAGATCAAGCACCCGAGCTATTTCAGTGGGCTGAATCTGGCGATGGAAGACAAGGTGCTGACCACCTTGCAGGCGCATGCCTACACCCGTACCGCGCCGGTGGTGATCCAGTCGTTCGAGACCGGCAACCTGCGCTACCTGCGCGGCAAGATCGGGCGCAATAGCAATATTCGCTTGCTGCAGCTGCTGGGCGGCGCGCAGATGGCGCTGCCCGATGCGGGCGTGGGCAACGCGCCGCGCACCTACGCGCAGATGATTACGCCCGAAGGGCTGAAGCAGGTCGCCAGCTACGCCGATGCGATCGGCCCGGACATCCGCAGCATCATTCCGCTGGATGCGCAGCAACGCCTGGGCACGCCGACCAGCCTGGTGCACGACGCGCATGCGGCAGGACTGCAGGTGCAGCCGTATACCTTCCGCCCGGAGAATTACTTTTTGGCTGCCGAAAACCGCAGCAGCAGCGCGGTGACCGAGCGTAACGACGCCGGTGCACTGGCCGAACTCAAGACCTATCTGGACGCCGGCATCGATGCCTTCTTCGCCGACGACCCGGGCCTGGCGCGGCGCGCATTGCAGGGGCGCGCAACGCGTTAAACGCATCTGCGATCTGTAGGAGCGCGCTTGCGCGCGATGAGGCCCTCTCGGTAACGCCCCATCGCGCGCAAGCGCGCTCCTACGTTCCCGGCGGGCGCTCGCGCGGCGGGAAGTGCAGCACCACGTTTTCCGAGCCGTCTTCCTGGCGTTGCCAGAGCACCGGTACCTGACGTGGAGGTGGCGGTTCCAGCATCGCGTGTTCGGGGTTGTTCACTTCCCACGCAGCATCTTCGTCCTCGTCTTCCCAGCTGTAGCGCGGCCTGGCCTGCTGCGGGTCGCGCAGGCGCAACAGCAGCGCGGCGATCAGGCCGGCCACTGCGCCGCCCAGATGCGATTGCCAGGACACGCCGGCTTCGTGCGGCAGGATGGTCACCAACATGCCGCCGTAGAACAGGAAGGCGATCATGCTGGTGGCGATCGCCGGGCGGTCGCGGCGCAGCAGGCCCAGCACGAACACCAGGAACATCAGCCCGTGGGTGACGCCACTGGCGCCCAGATGGCGGCTGCCAGGCTCGCCCAACAACCACGCCCCCAGGCCCGAGCCCAGCCACAGCAACGGCAATGCCATGGCGGTGGCGCGCGGATACACGCTGCCGGCCAGCGTGCCCAGGATCAGTAGCGCCGCCGCGTTGGCGCCCAGGTGCGCGAGCGAGCCGTGCAACAGCGGTGCGGTGAGGATGCCGATCAGGCCGTCTGCCTGCAGCGGCGCCACCGCCCAGGCGCGCCAGTCGAACATGCCCTGCGCGGTGAACACCGCCACCAGCAGCAACACGGCCGCCAGGCTGAAGTTGAAGGCACGCAAGATCCTGGAACGGTCCAGGCGGTCTTGGGTGGTGGTGTCGTCGGTGGCAACAGGAGGCGGTGTCATACCTTCACGGATGGCGTCGCGTGGGTTTTTTTACAAGCCTCTCCGGCGCGGGATAAGCAGGCCCGGCGACGGGATAATCCAGTCCCGCCGCCGATCATTGGCGCAGCGATTTACGTGACATCACGCAGGTGGCCGGGGCGCGCGACCGAACGTGCCGCAGCATCCCGCCCCCACCGGTTCGGCCCGGGAACGCCCCAGCGACCTGGAGCCTGAATCCTGGCGGCCTTGAGAGGTGATTGAACGGCGGGGATGCGTCGGTCGTAGGGCGGACGATCTGCGGCTTGGCTGCAGGGCCCTTGCCCGCCCACCGTCGCGGGACACGCCGCAAGTACGTCCCTGTAGGCTCTTACACGGCATCCATGCCGCGTAAGGTCCCGCGACGGTGGCAGGCAGGGACCAGTCGAGAGAGTCGGTGTGCGCAGTTGCCAGCAATGCACATGGAACTACCGTTCCCGATTCCCGATTCCCGAATCCCAGCCCCTCAGTGCCCGGCCGGCTTGGGCGGGCGCAGCAGGCTCAGCACGATGGTGGCAACCAGGATCGTGACCACCACCGCCAGCGACACCAGCACCGGGATCTTGTAGAAATTGATGATCATCATCTTGGTGCCAATGAACACCAGGATCACCGCCAGACCATACGGCAGCAGGTGGAAGCGGTCGGCCATGCCGGCCAGCAGGAAGAACATCGCGCGCAGGCCCAGCACGGCGAACACGTTGGAAGTCAGCACGATGAACGGGTCGGTGGTGATCGCGAAGATCGCCGGGATGCTGTCCACCGCGAAGATCACATCGATCACCGCGATCAGGATCAACACCACAAACAGCGGGGTGAACCAGCGTTTGCCGTCTTTCATCACACTGAGCAGGTTGCCGTGATACTGCGGGCTCAGGCGCAGATGGCTGCGCATCCAGCGCAACACGGGGTTGGTTTCCAGATCCGGCTCCTTGCCGGCGGAAAACCACATCTTGATGCCGGTCAGCAGCAGGAACGCGCCGAACACGTACAGCAGCCAATGGAACTTGGCCAGCAGCATCGAGCCGGCGAAGATCATGATCGCGCGCAGGACAATCGCGCCCAGTACGCCAATGATCAGCACGCGCTGGCGCTGTTCCTCCGGCACGCCGAAGTAGGTCATGACCATCAGGAACACGAAGATGTTGTCGACCGCCAGCGATTTTTCGACCAGGTAGCCGGTGAGGAACTGCAGCCCGATCTGGTCGGCCTGCGCATCGCCCAGCGTGCCCTGCAGGTACCACCACAGCCCGGCGTTGAAGGCCAGCGCCAGCAGCACCCAACCGATGCTCCACCAAGTGGCCTCCTTGAAGGTCACCTTGTGGGCGCCGCCATGGCGCATCAGCACCAGATCGATCAGCAGCGCGGCGATCACCACGACCCCGAAACCGCCCCATAACCAGACATTGCCAATGGTTTGCATAAAGAATCCCGAAAAGTGAAACGACCTGGACAGCCGGTGGGCTGAGGCCTTGTGACACGGAAATCGTGGATTCCGGGTGACGGACCTTCGCCTGCGCGGCGAAGGTCTCGCTCGCAACCGGCCTGGCCGGTTGCCGTTGCACCGGAGCCTGGCTGGCAGGACTCGTCATGACGGCGACAACGTTGGGAGCTACTCCCCTTCTGGCGCCGATTCTGCGGGCAGGGGCCGGGCACGTCAATCCAGCCGGATACAATAGGTGAATGAATACTCCTGTCCCCGTCGTCCGACTCAAGAATGCGTGGCGCTCCAGCCACCCGTGGATCTTCCAGAAGCTGGTGGAAAAGCCCGCCGCCAAGCCCAAACCCGGCACCATCGTCGATGTGGTCGGCGTGGATGGGGAGTGGGTTGGCCGCGGCTTCTACAACGGCCACTCGCGCATCGCCGTGCGCATCCTGGAGACCGACCAGTCGGTGCCGGTGGATGCGGGCTGGTTCTCGCGCAAGATCGCCGCGGCAGTGAGCCTGCGCCGCGACTGGCTCAAGCTCGACGCGGTGTCCGATGCCTGGCGCGTGGTGCACAGCGAAGGCGACGGCCTGTCCGGCCTGGTGGTGGACCGCTACGGCGATCTGGTGGTGGTGGAGTTCTTCGCCGCCGGCATGTTCCGCCACCGCGAATGGATCTACGAGGCGCTGCGCGCGCAGTTCCCGGGCTGCCGCTTCCACAGCTTTGCCGATGAACACGTGCAGAAGCAGGAAAGCTTCGATTTCCACGGCAACACCACCACCGAAGCGTCGGTGATCACCGAGTACGGCATCAGGTTCCGTGCCGACCCGGCCGGTGCGCACAAGACCGGCTTCTTCGCCGACCAGCGCGAGAACCGCCAGTGGCTGAGCGAGCAGGTCGAAGGCAAGAGCGTGCTGGACCTGTGCTGCAACACCGGCGGCTTTGCGGTGTATGCGGCCGCGCGCGGTGCGTCCGAGGTGCTGGGCGTGGACATCGACGAGGACGTGATCGCCATCGCCAAGGGCAACGCCAAGCTCAACAACGTGCGGCCGAAGTTCGTGCAGGCCGACATCTTCCCGTGGCTGCGCGATGCGTCCAATCGCGGCGAGCAGTTCGATGTGGTGATCCTGGACCCGGCCAAGATGACCCGCGACCGCGAGCAGGTGATCCCGGCGCTGAAGAAGTATCTGGACATGAACAAGCTGGCGCTGGGCGTGGTCAAGCCCGGCGGCCTGTTCGCCACCTTCTCGTGCACCGGGCTGGTGGCCGAGCAGGAGTTCCTGGACATGCTGCGGCGCGCCTCGTATTTCTCCGGGCGCACCATCCAGATCCTGAAGGTGGCCGGTGCCGGTCCGGATCACCCGTTCATGGCGCATGTGCAGGAATCGCGCTATCTCAAGGCGGTGTTCTGCCGCGTGGTGTGATGGCGGTGGCCGTGAGGCAGCGGGCGATGCGTAGCGCCCGTTGCGTGCTTGTGCAGGTCAATGGCATTGCAGACTTGGCCGCCAAACGATGACGTCACACGGCGGCGGCGGCGGCTGCCGGCAAGCGGTGCAGGGCGGGCACTGGCAAGTGGCCACCGCATCGCCTGGCGTGTGATGGTGCGTGCAGCGCGGATGACGCGATGCAACTGTGGTCCATCGTGCAACAGGCGTAACCCGTGCGCAACGGCAACGGTGTATCGCAGCGCGCTGCAGCCGGGATTCAACGCAGACATTCACTAGGGAGCGGCAGCCGATGAGGTCCAGCGACGAAGACGAACGCAAGGCACTGCGCCGTTTGCTGCGCGAGATCGAGCGGCCCCATGCCAGCCTGCTGGCCAGCAACTGGCCGGTGTTTGGCGTATGGCTGCTGTTTTCCGGGGCCTTCATGTATTTGTTCCAGACCGGCAGCGGCTCGCCGTTGCATCCGTTGACGCTGGCGCTGGGCTCGACCTGCCTGGGCGTATTCGGCGCCTGGATCGTGCTGCGCTCGGTGTGGGCGCGGCAGTGGCTGCATCTGCGCGAGCACGTCGATGTGGACAGCGTGCGCGCGCGGTTGGCCGAACTCGAGGATTGAGCCTGCGTCGAACGTGCAGTGATGCATGGCAGCGCCAACCTGCATCGCTGGTGCGCATGCGGCCTTGGCGCTGCAGCAGATGCACGCCTGCAGGCGATCGCAGGCAACCCCACCCATCGCGAAGGACCGCGCGCCGATTCGAACGGGCGGCAGCGGTGATGCGGTGAGGTGACTGGAACAAGCAAGTCATAGCCGACGTACCGGGCCAGGCGACCCGCACTTGCCAGTGACGCGCGCAATCGGCGTACGCGTTGCGCGCGTCCACCGATGGCTGTCCCTGGCCTGTCTGTCGTGTCTTGTCGGACTGATGCGCAGTTGCTGTGTGCAGCTGCGCCAGATCACCAGCCGGCCGGTCGCGCGGTGATTTCCGGCACCGCCTGGCGCAGGTCTGCACCGAACTCCGGGTTGGTCATCGTGGCCGGATCGATAAATCCGTAGAACACCCCCTGCACAGGCGAGGCGCCTTGTTCTTCGACATCGCCACGCAACTGGGCGGTGCCGCCGACGTTGATGGCACCGAACGCGCCCGGCCCCATGAACACCGTATGCGCCTGCGCATTGGCGCCGATGGTGGCGCCTGGATGCCACACGGTGAGCCCGCCGAGCACCGCGTTGCCCTGCACCGTGCCGCCCATCACCGTGGCGCGGCCATCGATGCGCGCATTGCCCAGCACATTGCCGGCCAGCACACGTGCGCGTGGCCCCACGTAAGCGGTGGAGGCGACGTTGGCAGTGTTGGCGACCCAGCCGCCGCCGTTGGCGTGGCGACGCCCCACCGGGGTGGGCGTGGGCGCGTTGGGCTGACTGCCGGCCGGCGCGGCATTGGTCAACGTCACGCTCCACGGGTAGCGGTAGATCGCGTAGTAGGACTGGTCCCACTTGATCTGCTGCATGGTGCTGGGGGCGCCCATCACCATCAGATACACCGCGCGGTCGCCGCTCTTCAGCGGCACGCTGACGTTGGCCTTGGCGCCGCGCTGCAGCGTGCTGTAACGTGCCTTGCCGGTACTGTCGATGGCCACCACGCCCCAGCGCCAGTCCGAGTCCGGGTTGGGAATGCTGGGTGGGTCGTTGAGCAGGCCGGGCAGGCTGGTGACCGCAGGTGCGCTCTGCACCTGTCCCTCGAAGGCGACCTGCATCGTGGTGGCGCCGCTGGCGGGGATCAGCTGCACCAGGTTGTAGCCCCAGCGCTGCGGCGCCCATTCGAACGGCACGCGATAGCGGTTGGCCTGGCCGGCCACCGGGTCGAGCACGGTCATGCGCAAGGCGCGGTCGCGGTTGTCCCAGTCCTGGGTGCGCTGCGGGTCGAACGACAGATTGCTGCCGTAGCGCGCCCGATACAGCACGCCCTGGTCGCTGCCGTCGGGATTGGTGTAATCCCAGTTGACGTTACGCATCGCCCAGTCGCCGAATACATCGTTCATCTGCGACTGCGTCCAGCCCATGTTGGCCTTGATCACCGAGAACGGATCGGCGCTGCGCCGCGCCGGGTTATCGATGCGCGGCGCCTTGCTCCACATGTCGTTGATGATGGCGTAGCCGTAGCGGTTCTTCAGATACTCCATGAACTGCCAGTTGCAATAACGGTCGCGCGTGGAGCCCAGATACACATGCGGGTAATTCACCAGCATGCTGGAGCAATGCACGTCGCTGCTGTGGAATTCCGGCAGCTGATGGGTCATCCAGTTGGCGTGCGATTCCCAGATCCAGCCGGTGTACTCGGACTCCTGCAAACCGCCGGCCTGGTACTGCAGTGCATGGGTGAGTTCGTGCGCCAGACCCCAATGGTCGCGCAGGCCGCCCGGCGCCATCCACATGCCCATGCCGCCGCTGCCGGTGGCACCGCCACTCAGGCCGAAGCTCGGGTCCAGATGCAGGTTGGCCTTGTACTTGGTGGCCACGTTGCAGAACGGCTCGGGAAACTGCAGGCGATTGATGAAGGTGTCCCAGACCATTTCCAGGTGCTCGCCGGCGGCGCGCACGTCCGCATCGGAGACGCCGTTGCCATTCCAGCGGAAGGCGAAGTGCGCCGTTTCGTAGCGCACCGGCGGCATGCCGACTTCATTGACGCGCGCGACCCAGCTGCCGGCCGTGCATGCCGCGCTGGCGCTGGAGGCCGCGCCCAGGCCGGTGGCGATCATGGTGGCGGCCAACAGGCGGCGGGTGAGCTGCCGACGCGGCAGCGGAGACGATGCGGTGGACATGACAATGCTCTCGCAGACAGGGAATGGAACACGCACGCGCAGCCACACGCACGCAGCCGGGCGTGGTGTCTGAGTGAGCTGGGGAATGCCGCCGGCAGCGGGGACTGCGCAAGTGTGCGGAGCCGCGCGCACCGTGCAATTGATTCAATGATGTATTTTTCCGAACTGCAACGCGTGCATCGCTCGTGCTGTGGCGCGGGTCGGAGTTGTGCGCTCCGGTACGGCAGCGACGCGATGGCGATACGTGACGCACGTCTGGCGCATGCGCATCTGTGGACACGTTGAGCGATCGCGACGATCGGCCGCGCACGCAACGCTGACGTGCGCTCGCATCTGGCGCGATCGCGCAGTCGGTGCGCCAGGCCCGCCTGCTCCCAGCACCCAGGGTCCGAACCCCGTACCTACCGCGATTGATGCGGCGGGTAGTGCCGCAACGTCACCCCACCCGTCATACGCAATGGCGGATCTGTGCCCCTGGTCCATCGTTGACAAGGGAGCAGGGGATTGGCTCGACACTCGGAGAATGCAATGACGTCCTCACCGCAGCGTGCCGACACCGCACAGGCCATGGCCTAGATGCCGGCCATCGACTCACAGCGCGCCGCCTGGCTGGCGACGCAGATCCTGCCGCACGAGCCGGCGCTGCGGCGCTGGCTGCGCAAGCACGCTCCCGGCAACGTCGATTGCGACGACGTCATCCAGGAGACCTACGCCATCCTGGCCGGGCTGGGCGAGGTGGCCCACATCGCCAACCCGCGCGCCTATCTGTTCACCGCCGCGCAGTCGGTGCTGCTGCAGCAGGTGCGCCGCGCCAGGATTGTTTCCATCGAAAGCGTGGCGGAAATCGAGCGCCTGGACATCACACAGGACGAGCGCTCACCCGAGCGCCACGCCATTGCCGGTCAGGAGCTGCGCCGCATCGGTGAAGCGCTGGCGGCACTGCCGGACAAATGTCGCCAGGTATTTGTGCTGCGCAAGGTCGACGGCCTGTCGCAGCGCGAGATCGCCGCGCGGCTCGGAATCAGCGAGAACACCGTGGAAAAACACATCGTCAAGGGACTGCGTTTGCTGATGGCCCGGATGGGCCGCAGTGCCGCCCCCGCACCGGCCGCCACTGCCGGCACTGTGGCGTCGCAGCGCGTCGAAGAGCAGCACGGGCACTAGGCATGAGCGAAATCGACGACATCGCCGCTGCCTGGGTGGGACGCGAGGACGGCGACCGCCTGACCCAGGCCGAGCGCACACAGCGCGACCGCTGGCTGGCCGCCGATGTGCGCCATCGCGGCGCCTATGCGCGTGCGCATGCAGTGCACCTGCACTTCGATCGCGCGCGTGCGTTGGGGCAGGGCTTTACCGCCGAAGCGACGCAAGCACGCCGCACGCATCGACGCGGCACCTGGCTGGCTGCACTCGCTGCCAGCGTGGTCGCTGCGGCCACCGGCATGCTGGCATTGCAGCAGTCCGTCCCTGGGCATGATGGCGCGCCCGGCAGTGAAGCGCCCGGCAGCGGCCATCACCTCACCCGCATCGGCGAGGTGCTGCGGCTGCCGTTGGCAGACGGCTCGGCAGTGACGCTGAACTCCGGCTCGGAAGTGGTGGTGGAGTTCAGCGCCAACCGGCGCCAGATCCAGTTGCTGCGCGGCGAGGCCTTGTTCGATGTGGCCAAGGATCGCCACCGCCCGTTCGTGGTGATGGCGGCCGGCTCGCAAGTGCGCGCGGTCGGCACCAGCTTCAGCGTGCGCCGCCGCCAGGACGATGCAGTCAAGGTCGTGGTGCGCGAAGGCACCGTTGAAGTGGATGCCGACCAGCGCGCACCGCAACGGGTGGCAGCCAACATGCTGGCCATGGTCAGCCCGACGCGGGCAGTGCAGCTGCAGCCGCTGGATGCGCAACGCGTGCAGCAGCTGTTGGTCTGGCGCGACGGCATGATCGCCTTCGATGGCGACACGCTGGCGCAGGCGGCCGCCGAATTCGCCCGCTACAACGACATGCGCATCCTGATCGACGACCCCGCCGTAGCGCGACGCACCGTGGTCGGCCTGTACTCGGCCAACGATCCGGAAGGCTTCGCACGCGCCGTCGCACTGAGCATGGGTCTGCAGATCGAACACACCCGTGGCGGCATCCATCTGCGCGGGGCAATCGCGCAGTGATGCCCATCGATCTGCAGCCAGGCCGCCGGCAGCTGCGATGTCGATGTCGATGTCGATGTCGATGGCGGAAACGCGGCGGCTGCGCATCCAACCAGATGCGAGCAAGACAACAACGGTGACGACGACCAGACAGCGGCGCACGCGCGCCAGCGGAGAGCAGTGATGCAGGCAGCAACCAGGCGTTTGAGCAAGGCAATCGCGGCGGCAACCGCAATGATGGCAGCGGGACATGCGTTGGCAGCGTCACCGCAGGGGCGCACGTTCTCGCTACCGGAGGGCAATGCGGTGGCGGCATTGCCCGAATTCGCGCGGCAGGCCGGCGTGCAGATCGTGGCGCCGGGCGAGTATCTGCAGCAGGTGCGCACACCGGCGGTGCAGGGCACGCTGGAATCGCGCGTGGCATTGCGGCAGTTGCTGGCCGGCACCGGCTTGAGCGTGGTCCAAGACGATGGCGAACGCATCACGCTGGCCTCGGCGCAGCCGCTGACGGCCGCGTTGCACGGGCATCCCGGTGCGGGCTACGCACAGGTGGGCGCATCCGCAACCACGCAGCCAGCCGCCGCACCGCCCGCAGATGCCGCAGTCGGCAACCTGGATGCGGTGGTGGTCACCGGCGCGCGCGGCGTGCAGCGCACCGTCACCGAAAGTCCCACCCCGATCGATGTGATCGGCGCGGCGGAACTGGAAAAGACCGGCCGCCCGGGCCTGCTGGCGGCGCTCAACGATCTGGTGCCCTCGTTCAATGCACCGGCCAAATCCGGCAACGGCACCTCGTATGTCATCGCCACCGGCGGGCTGCGCGGGCTCAACCCGGATCACACCCTGGTGCTGGTCAACGGCAAGCGCCGCCATCGCACCGCCAGCATCAACATCGCCGGCATCGTCGGCCGCGGTTCGGTGCCGGTGGACATGAGCCTGATCCCGGTCTCGGCGGTGGACCATATCGAAGTGCTGCGCGATGGTGCGGCCGCGCAATACGGCTCGGATGCGATCGCCGGCGTCATCAACATCCTGCTCAAATCCGATGCCGACGGCGGCAAGGCCGACATCCTGTGGGGCCAGAACATCGACCGCGCCGATGGCGACAGCAGCAGCGCCAGCATCGGCAAGGGCCTGGCACTGGGTAGCGACGGCTTCGTCTATCTGGCCGCCGACGCCCGCTATCAACAGACCTCCAACCGCGCGGTGCCGGTGGCCGACGACTACCGGCTGTACTACCCGGTCAACGGCCAGCCGGACCCGCGCGAGGCCACCGCCAGCCGCCTGATCACGCGCAACTTCGGCCAGCCCTGGCAGAAGGGCGCCAACCTGTCCTACAACGCCGAACTGGGCCTGGGCGGCGAGCTGCGTGGGTATTCCTACGCCACCTACAGCCGCCGCCTGAGCGACCTGGAATGGTCGTTCCGCAATCCCAACGCCAACAACACCCTGCAGGAGATCTATCCGGACGGGTACAGCCCGCGCCTGCGCATCGACGAGACCGATTACGAGTTCACCGCCGGCATCAAGGGCCTGTGGGGCCAGTGGGATTGGGACCTGGCCACCAGCTACGGCAGCAACGCCTCCGAACGCGACGGCCTGCACACGCTCAACGCCAGCCTGGGGCCGACCAGCCCCACAGAATTCTATCTCGGCCAGCTGACCTCCACCGACTGGACCACCAGCCTGGACATCACCCGCGGCCTGCAACTGGCCGAGCGCCCGCTGCAGGTGTCGCTGGGTGTGCAGCATCGCTACGAAAAATACGAGATCCAGGCCGGCGAGCAGGCGGCCTATGCGGCCGGCAACTACGTGTTCCCGGCCGGGCATCCGCGCGCCGGGCAGGCGCCGCCGCCCGGCGCGCAGGGCGCGATCACCTTCCAGCCCGACGAAGCCGGCAGCCTGGATCGCAACAGCGGCGCGGCCTATGTCGACCTGACCTGGGACGTGGCCGACAGCGTGTCGCTGGGCCTGGCCGGACGCTACGAGCGCTTCGACGATTCGGCCGGCGACACCGCGGTGGGCAAGTTCACCGCGCGCTGGGCCATTACCCCGACCTTCGCGCTGCGTGGCGCGGCCAGCACCGGCTTCCGTGCGCCGGCCCTGGCGCAGGCCCTGTACGCGGCCACCAACAGCAGCTGGCGCACGCTGGACAACGGCGACCGCGAGCTGTTCCTGGCCAAGACGCTGCCGGTGGATTCCCCCGCCGCGCTGGCACTGGGGGCCGAACCGCTGAAGCCGGAGGAATCCACCAATGCCAGCATCGGCTTCACCTACAACCCCACGCGCGCGCTCAGCCTCACCGTGGATGCCTACCGCATCGATCTGGACGACCGCATCGGCATGACCGGCTACATCACCGGTGCGGCGATCACCGACCTGCTCACCCGCGCCGGCGTGTCAGGTGTCGACAGCGCGCAGTACTTCACCAACGCCATCGACACCCGCACCGAAGGCGTGGACGTGGTGGCGACCTGGCGCATGGAGGCCGGCGATTGGGGCCGGGTCAACTGGAACCTGGGCTACAACTACAACACCACCGAGATCACCCGCATCGCCGACAACCCGGCCGCACTGGACTCGCTGGGCGCCGGCTACGAACTGTTCGACCGTGCCTCGCGCGGCTACCTGTCGCGCACGCCGCGCAGCAAGCTGCTGCTGGGCGGCAATTGGGTGATCGGCGACTTCGCGCTCAACGTGCGCGTCAACCGCTTCGGCAGCTTCGACGTGCTGGAAAACAACCCGGCCAACGACGAACACGTGCCGGCCAAATGGATCACCGATCTGGAAGCGTCCTACGCACTGTCCGGGCGCATCACCTGGACGCTCGGCGCCAACAACCTGTTCAACCAGTACCCGAACAACATCGGCGCGGTCGCCAGTACCGGCAGCGGTTTCTATGTGACCAGCGTGCCGTACGGCTTCACCGGCGGGTCCTACTACACCAAGTTGACCTACACCTTTTGAGGAGTGACCCAGTGCCGCGACTTTCTTCGATGCGGGCGCATGCGCGCAGCGCTTCCATCCGCGCAGGGCTGTTGATCGCGTTGGTATGCGCTCCGCTGGCGGCGCTTGCCGGCGCCGGCAAGGACACCGGCGAGATCCTTTGGGACCGCTACGGCGTGCCGCATGTCTATGCCAGGACCGAAGCCGGCACCTTCTACGGCTTCGGCTGGGCACAGACCCATAGCCACGGCAATCTGCTGCTGCATCTGTATGGCGAAGCACGCGGCCGCGCCGCCGAATACTGGGGCGAAAAGTACGCCGAACAGGATCGCTGGCTGGCCACCAATGACGTCTACCCGCGCGCGCAGCAGTGGTACCGGCAGCAGGCCCCGGGCTTCCGTGCCGACCTGGACGCCTTCGCGCAAGGCATCAACGACTACGCGGCCGCACATCCCGAGGCGCTGGATGCAGAGGTCAAGGTGGTGCTGCCGATCACCGGCGTGGACGTGGTGGCGCATGCGCACCGGCTGATGAATTACGTCTACATCGCCTCGCCGGCCAAGGTGCTGGGCGAGCCGCCCAAGGATGGCCAGGCGCGCGATGGCTCCAACGCCTGGGCGCTGATGCCAAAGAAAACCCGCGATGGCCACGCCATGCTGCTGGCCAACCCGCATCTGCCCTGGGGCAGTGGCTTTTTCACCTACTACGAAGCACATCTCAACGGGCCGGGTGTGGATCTGTACGGCGCCACCCAGGTCGGCCTGCCGATCCTGCGTTTCGGCTTCAACAAGCAGCTGGGTTTCACCAATACGGTGAACACGCTGCTGGGCCAGACCACCTACAAACTCACGCTGTCGGGCGAGGGGTATCTGCTGGACGGCAAGGTGCTGCCGTTCAAGCGTGAAACCAAAGCGCTGAAGGTTCGTCAGGCCGATGGCTCGCTGAAGGAAGAAACGCTGCAAGTGCGGCATGCGATGCAGGGCCCGGTGTTCGAGCGTTACGACGGCAGCACCGTGGCGCTGCGTGTGGCCGGCCTGGATCGTCCCGACATGCTCAAGCAGTACTGGGACATGGGCAAGGCGCAGGACTTTGCGCAGTTCCAGCGCGCGCTCAAGCAACTGCAGGTGCCGATGTTCAACATCGTCTACGCCGACAACGCCGGCAACGTGCTGTTCCTGGACAACGGCATCCTGCCCAAGCATGCGCAAGGCGATTTGAAGTACTGGAGCGGCCTGGTGCCAGGCGATACCGCGTCCACGCTATGGCGCGATGTGCACAGCTACGACGAGCTGCCCAAGGTGATCAACCCGGCCGGCGGTTTCGTGCAGAACACCAACGATCCGCCGTGGTTGGCGAGCTGGCCGCGCGTGCTGGACCCAAGCGCATTTCCGGCCTATGTCGCACCCACCGGGCCGATGTCGTTGCGGGCGCAGAACTCGGTGAAGATGCTGGCCGAACACGACAAGATCGACTTCGATCAGCTGGTCGCGCTCAAGCGCACGGCGCAGGCGCTTGCGGCCGATCGCACATTGCCGCAGCTGTACGCCGCTGCGGCGGACAGCACCGACCCGGACATTCTCGCCGCGATCAAGGTGCTCAAGGCCTGGGACCGCCACTTCGAAGCCGACAGCCGTGGCGCGTTGCTGTTCGAGGAATGGGCGCGCCTGTTCACCGGCGATGCGCGCTACCTCTCGCAGGCCGGCTACGCCACGCCGTGGTCGCTGGAGGCGCCATTGACCACACCCAGCGGCCTGAAGGACCCGGCGCAGGCGCTGCGCCAACTCAAGCAGGCCGTCGCCAGCACCAAGAAGACCTATGGCGCGATTGATCGGCCGTACGGCGAAGTTTCGCGTTTCCATCTCGGCGATGTCGATGTGCCTGGCCGCGGCGGCTTCGGCAATCTCGGCGCGTTCGACGTCATCACCTGGAACCCGCCCAACGCCGCCGGCCAACGCCTGCCGCAGCACGGCGAAACCTGGGTGTCGCTGGTGGAGTTTTCCACTCCGCTCAAGGCCAAGGGGCTGATGAGCTACGGCAATGCCAGCCAGCCTGGTTCGGCGCACATCAGCGACCAGCTGCCACTGCTGTCCAGGGGCGAGTTCCGCACCTTGTGGACCACGCGCGAGCAGGTCGAACAGCACCTGGAATCGCGCACCGACTTCTGATGCCCACCTTCCGACGATCGCCCAACTCCAAGCAGCTACCCGACAGCACCGCCCACCATCCCAGCATCCAAGGACACCGCCCATGCGCACCTTTCTGACCGCCGCCTTGTTCGCCGTCTCGGCGTTGACTGCCACGTTCGCCGCATCGGCGGCCGATCCGCACGACGGCGCCTGGACCCTGGTGGAATCCAAATCCAACTGGAGCGACGGCAAGTTTCCCAAGGGCATGCGGCTGACCATCAACGTGCAGTTCTCCGACAACCGCATCGAGTACCACTCCATCAACACCACCCGCCCGGACACGCCGTACAAGGTCGATTACGTCACCACGCTGGATGGCAAACCCAGCCCGCTCAACGAGCAGGCGCGCTTCAACCAGATCGCGGTGAGCAAGACCGGCGCCGACACCTACCAGATCCTCAAGATGAAGGACGACGACGTGATCGTCGGCGAGTTCTGGACCTTTTCTGCCGACGGCAAGACGCTGATCCGCAATGGCGTGGGCAAGTCGCCGGAAGGCAAATCCAAGGCCTATCACGAGTTCTTCGTACGCAAGTGACGCGTTGGTGCGTGGTCGCAGGCGCTGATGTCTGCGATTGCGCATCGCGTCAGCCCGCGCCCCGCGCACTCACGTTCTGCGTTCAGCGCAGGGATCGGCCGATCCCTGCGCGGCTATGATCGATACACCCCCACCTTCTGCGAGCTGCCATGACCCTGTATCGCCTGTGCACTGCCATCGCGCTGAGTCTGGCCGTGGCCGCACCCGGCCACGCGCTGGAGTTTTCCAAGGCCGAGCTGGCGCGCGCCACCGCGCTGCAACAGCGCCTGGTCACGCTGGATTCGCATCTGGACACGCCGGCCAACCTGGAGCGCCCCGACTTCGACGTCTTGCAGGCGCATGCCGGCAACCGGCTGTCGCAGGTGGATTACCCGCGCATGGTCGAAGGCGCGCTCGATGGTGGCTTCTGGGCGGTCTACACCGGGCAGGGCAATCGCAGTGCGGCCGCGCACCTGGACGATCGCGATGCCGGCCTGCAGCGGTTGTTGAAGATCCACACGCTGCTGGCCGCGCAACCGCAGCGCTTCGCCTTCGCCACCACGCCGGCCGATGCCGCGCGCATCAAGGCCGATGGCAAGCGCGTGGTGTACATCAGCATGGAAAACGCCAGCCCGCTGGTGGCCGACCCCACGTTGCTGCGGTTCTATTACGCGCAGGGCCTGCGCCTGATGAGCACCGTGCATTTTCTCAACAACGAGTTCGCCGACTCGGCCACCGACCCCAAGGGGCCGGAGTGGAAGGGCCTGAGCCCGGCCGGCAAGCAACTGGTGCAACAGGCGCAGGCGCTGGGCATCGTGATCGACCAATCGCATGCCTCCGATGCGGTGTTCGACCAGTTGATCGCGCTGTCGCCGGTGCCGATCGTGCTCTCGCACAGCGGCGCGCGTGCGGTGTTCGACCATCCGCGCAATATCGACGACGCGCGGCTGAAGGTGCTGGCCGCACACGGCGGCGTGATCCAGGTGAATTCCTATGGCGGCTACCTGGTCGACAGCGGCGCCAGCCCCGAGCGCAAGGCCGCCGAGAAGGCGCTGACCGAGCAGTACGGCGGCTGGGAGCACATCAAGATCGCCGACGGCACCGCCCTCAGCGCCGCGCTCAAGGACCTGGATGCGCGCTACCCGATCAAGCGCGCCACCGAGGAGGATTTCTTCGCCCATCTGGAGCATGTGCTCAAGGTGGTCGGGCCCGAACACGTGGGCATTGGCATGGACTGGGACGGCGGCGGTGGCGTGGTCGGCCTGGAAGACGTCTCCGACCTGCCGCGCATCACCGCCTGGCTGCTGCGCAAGGGCTACACCGAGCCGCAGATCGCCGGCATCTGGGGTGGCAACCTGCTGCGGGTGATGGGGCAGGCGCAGGCGTATGCGGTGGGGAATGGGAAATCGGGAGTGGGGAAGTAGTGCTGGGATTGGGGATTGGGGAGTCGGGATTCGCAAAGCCGGTCTGTCGTGCGGGGCTGTTCCTGCATAGGGCCGGGCGGTGGGGCACCGGCGTAGTTGTTGGTGCAGGGCTGGGATGCAGGCGCGTTGCTGCTGCGGCATCGCTGGATTGGCTGATCGGGGAGCGGAGTGCGTCAGCGCTAGCTATAGGCAGGTGGTCGCGTGGCCGTGCTGCATTGGGGCGGCCAGCTCTGCACTAGCCGCATGACGGGCAGTGCGACCGCCGCGGCGCTCCGAGCCTGCAGCACCCCGGGTGCCTGGTACGGATTTGGGCATTTGCACAAAAACCGGCGTTTGCCTGCCCGCGGATTGGCAGCAGCCTGACGATGCTTCCGGGAAAAACCTCCAACTAGAATGCGCCGACCCCTGTGTGGTGCCGGTGCCAGGGCACTGCGCGCCGGTGGGCCCACCGACTGCTGGAGCGTGCGATGACCCAAGCCTCCCGGCCCCTGCCGCCCTCCGACGGCCTGGGTCCCACCTACCGCAGGATCCTGTGGCGGCTGATCCCGTTCCTGTTCGTCTGCTACCTGTTCAATTACCTGGACCGGGTCAACGTCGGCTTCGCCAAGCTGCAGATGCTGGGCGATCTGGGCATGAGCGAGACGGTGTATGGATTGGGCGCGGGCATCTTCTTCATCGGCTACCTGGCCTGCGGGGTGCCGAGCAACCTGATCCTGCAGCGCATCGGTGCGCGCCGCTGGGTGGCGATCATGATGGTCAGCTGGGGCCTGCTCTCCACCTGCCTGATGTTCGTGCGCACCCCCGCCGGTTTCTACACCCTGCGCCTGCTCACCGGTGCGGCCGAGGCCGGCTTCTTCCCCGGCATCGTGCTGTACCTGACGCGCTGGTTCCCACGCGCGCAGCATGGCCGGGTCATGACCGTCTTCATGTCGGCCATCCCGATCTCCGGGGTGCTGGGCGGGCCGTTGTCGGGCTGGATCCTCAGCCACTTCTCGGCCGGGCAGGGCGGTCTGGCCGGCTGGCAATGGATGTTCCTGCTGCAGGGTCTGCCCACCGTGCTGCTGGGCATCGGGGTGTGGTTCCTGCTCAGCGACGGCGTGCAGCAGGCGAGCTGGCTGGACCCGCAGGAGAAGCAGGCACTGACCCGCGCGCTGGCCGCCGACGAAGCAGGCAAGCCGGCCGGTGCCTCCACCTCGCTGGGCGCGGTGCTGCGCAACCCGGCGGTATGGATGCTGGGCACGGTGTACTTCTGCATCCAGAGCGGGGTGTATGCGATCAATTTCTGGCTGCCCTCGATCATCCAGGGCAGCGGTGTCACCGACCCGACCCGGATCGGCCTGATGAGCGCCATCCCGTATCTGGCCGCGGCGGTATTCATGGTGCTGATGGGCCGTTCGGCCGACCGCCGCGGCGAACGCCGCTGGCATCTGGTGATCCCGTTGCTGATGGGCGCGGCCGGCCTGTGCATCGCCGCCAGCGTCACCGACAACCTGGGCCTGGCCCTGTTCGGCATGACCCTGGCCACGATGGGCGCGGTCAGCGGCTTGCCGCTGTTCTGGCCGCTGACCAACGGCTTTCTCACCGCCGCGGCTGCGGCCGGCGGGCTGGCGCTGATCAACTCCACCGGCCAGGTTGCCGGCTTCGTCAGCCCGTACCTGGTGGGCTGGATCAAGGACGCCACCCACAGCACCGAGCTGGCGCTGTACGTGCTGGCCGGGGCCATGCTGCTGGGCGCGGCGCTCGTGCTGCGGGTGCCGGCACGCGCGGTGAACCAGTGATGTCCATCCAGGCGAGTGTCCCCATGAAGATCGTCATCGCCCCCGATTCCTACAAGGAAAGCCTGTCCGCGCTGGAGGTGGCCACCCAGATCGAGGCCGGCTTCCGCGAGGTGTTTCCCGATTGGCACTACAGCAAGGTGCCGGTCGCCGATGGCGGCGAGGGCACGGTCGACGCCCTGGTGGCGGCCACCGGCGGGCGGGTGATCGCCTGCACGGTCAGCGGCCCGCTCGGCACCCCGGTGCCGGCGTTCTTCGGCCTGACCGGCGACGGCCGCACCGCGGTGATCGAAATGGCCGCCGCCAGCGGTCTGGCGCTGCTGCCGCCGGCCGAGCGCGCGCCGCTGCGCACCAGTACTGCGGGCGTGGGCGAGTTGATCCTGGCCGCGCTGGATGCCGGCGCGCGGCGCTTCATCATCGGCATCGGCGGCAGCGCCACCAACGACGGCGGCGCCGGCCTGGCGCAGGCCCTGGGCGTGCGGTTGCTGGATGCGCGCGGCGAGGCGATCGGCCCCGGCGGCGGCGCGCTGGCGGCGCTGGCCCGGATCGAGACCGACGGCCTGGACGTGCGCCTGCAGGACTGCCACTTCGAAGTGGCCTGCGATGTGGACAACCCACTGATCGGCCCGACCGGCGCCTCGGCGGTGTTCGGCCCGCAGAAAGGCGCCACCCCCAGCATGGTGCGCCAGCTCGATAGCAACCTGCAGCACTACGCCAACCTCCTGCAGCGCGACCTCGGTGTGCAGCTGCACGACCTGCCCGGCGGCGGTGCGGCCGGCGGCCTGGGCGCGGCGCTGGTGGCATACCTGGGCGCGCAGTTGCGCCCGGGGGTGGAGATCGTGGCGCAGGCGCTGGGGCTGGATGCGCTGATCGCCCAGGCCGATCTGGTCATCACTGGCGAAGGCCGTCTGGACAGCCAGAGCCTGCACGGCAAGACCCCGGTGGGCGTGGCGCGGGTGGCGCAGCGGCACGGCAAGCCGGTGATCGCCATTGCCGGTTGCCTGGGCAACGGCGCCGCGCTGCTGCATGGGCATGGCATCGATGCGATGTTCGCGGTGGTGCATCGCGCCTGCACGGTGGAGCAGGCGCTGGCCGAAGCCGCCGGCAACGTGCGCATCGCCGCACGCAATGTGGCGGCGGCGCTGCAGGTGGGCAGGGCGTTGGCGCCGGCGCCGGCAGCCGGAGACGGCCGCTGACGGCAGCGCATGGATTCCTGACGCAGGCCCTCCTCGTGCCACCTGTCCCGCTGCAGCACATCGCCGCGCAGAGCAGGCCTGGCGCCCGCAGGGCGACCGCGCGACGCGGCGCGTTGCCGGTTTGACTGCCACCGATTCCGGGAAGCCGGCTGCTCACCGACGACGGGTGCGCAGCGTGCCGGCAGCAGGCGTCGCAGCGCGCCGCATCTTCGCCCGACGCATCCGCATCGAACCGCGCGCGGCAGGCTGTCAGCAACGGCGGTCGAAGCACCCGCCGCCGCACCCTGCACCGTCACACACGTATCGAACATGCATGCGCCGACCATGGCACCGTGAACTCCCTCGATCGCGTCAACAGACCCCAGCCCATGCTCACGCTCGACCGCACCCTGGCGCAGTCCATCGTCGACCGCGCGATGACCATCCTCGACGGCAACGTCAATGTGATGGACCACACCGGCGTCATCATCGCCAGCGGCGAGCCGGCGCGCCTCGGTCAGCTGCACGAGGGCGCGCTGCTGGTGCTGTCCAGGCAGGGCCGGGTGGAGATCGATGCGGCGCTGGCGCAGCAACTCGATGCAGTGCGCCCCGGCGTCAACCTGCCGCTGATCGCCGATGGCCGCATCGTCGGCTGCGTCGGGCTCACCGGCGACCCGCAGCGGATCGGGCAACAGGCCGAACTGGTGCGCATGGCCGCCGAAGCCATGCTGGAGCAGGCCGGCCTGCTGCGCCTGCTGGCCCGCGATGCGCGCCTGCGCGAGGAAGTCACGCTCGGCCTGATCCGCGCCGACGGCCCCACCCCGGCACTGGCCGGCTGGGCCGAACGGCTGGGCATCGCGCTGGACCTGCCGCGCGTGGCCGCGGTCATCGAAGTGGAAAGCGACACCCTCGACCTGGACGCCATGCTGGTGGAACTGCAGCGCCTGCACACGCTGCTGTCCACGCCCGAGCGCGGCAACCTGATCGCCGCCACCGCGCTCAACGAACTGGTGGTGCTCAAGCCCGCACTGGACCGCCGCGGCCACTGGGACGTGGACGAACAACGCCGCCGCGCGCACAGCTTGCTCGAGCGCATGCGCGCCAGCAGCCCGCTGCGGATCCGCCTGGCGCTGGGGCAGTACTTCCCGCAGCCCGGCGGGCTGGCGCTGTCGCACCAGATCGCGCGCACCACCATGCGCATCGGCAAGGCGCGCGCGCCGCAGGCCGATGCGTTCTTCTACGACGACCATCGCCTGCCGGTGCTGGTGGACGACCTGCGCCAGGCCTGGCAGGCCGAGGAACTGCGCAAGCCGCTGCAGGCGCTGCTGGCACAGGATCGTCGCGGCGACCTGTTGCAGACCCTGTCGGTCTGGTTCGGTGCCGGCATGCGCATGGCATCCACTGCCAAGACACTGGCCATCCACCGCAATACGCTGGATTACCGCATGCAGCGCATCGCAGAACTGTGTGGCGTGGACCTGCGCAACACCGACGACTGCGTACGCCTGTATCTGGCCTTGCAGATGCGCGATGACGGCGCCGCCCCGCAGGCCGATGCCCACACCTGACGGCGCGCCGGCAACCCGGCACCGGCACGCCCCGGCGCCGCTGTGTGCAATGGCGCACGGAACGTCGCGCGGCCGTCGCTAACAGGTATGCCCGGTCCGATAGACTGGGCGGATTACCGGGCACGAGCGAGCTTGCCGTTGAATCAGCGCGACACCGTTGCGTCATCCACCACCCGCGAAGCGCAGCGTCTGGCGCGGCTGGCGCTGTTGCAGGTGATCGACACCGACTCCGAACCGTTCTTCGATGCGCTGGCGGCGGCCGCGCAGGCCATCGCAGGCACGCCGATCGCGCTGGTGTCGCTGGTGGACGAGCATCGGCAATGGTGGAAGGCCAATATCGGCTTGCCCGGCGTGTCCGAGACCGCGCGCGAGCTGGCGTTCTGCGCCTACGCCATCCAGAGCGATGCGGTGATGGAAGTGCGCGATGCGCCGGCCGACCCGCGCTTTTGCGACAACGCCTTGGTCACCGATGCGCCCGGCATCCGCTATTACGCCGGTGCCCCGATCGTGCTGTCCGACGGCTTGCGCATGGGCACGGTGTGCGTGATCGACCAGCGCCCGCGTCACCTGGAGCCGGCCCAGCTGGCGGCCTTGCAACAGCTTGCCAAGGTCGCCGCCGAAGGCCTGGAGCAGCGCCGCGAGATGCTCGAGCGCGCCGACACCAATGCCCGGCTGCAGCAGCGGCTGCGTGAGAGCGAGGCGTTCCTGGAACGCACCGGGCGGGTGGCCGGCGTGGGCGGCTGGGAAGTGGACGTTGGCACCAATACGCTGACCTGGTCGAATGAAACCTGCCGGCTGCACGACCTGCCGCCGGGCTACCAGCCCACCCTCGGCGAAGCCATCGCGTTCTATCCGCTGGAAGCGCGCGCGGTGATCACCGAGGCGGTGGATGCCTGCGTCAATGAGGGCATTGCCTGGGATCTGGAGCTGCCGTTGATCAGCAGCACCGGTCGCCACCTGTGGGTGCACAGCACCGGCGCGGTGGAACATGTGGATGGCCGCATGCGCCTGGTCGGCGCCATCCAGGACGTCACCGACCGGCACCGTGCGGTGGATGCGCTGGCGGCCAGCGAACGCAAGTTCCGCAAGATGTTCCAGTACAGCCTGGGGCTGATCTGCACCCACGACATGGAGGGCCGGCTGATCAGCGTGAATCCGGCGGCGGCGCGCTCGCTGGGCCGCAGCGTGGAAGAGATGGAAGGCCGCTCGCTGTTCGAGCTGATCCGCCCGGAGCGACATGGCGGCCTGCGCGGCTACCTGTCGCGCATGGTGCTGGACGGCCAGGATTCGGGCGTGATCGAACTGGTGGCCGGCGATGGCAGCCTGCGTCACTGGAAGTACCACAACGTGCTCGACGTGGAAGCCGACGCCACCCTGGTCCTGGCCCACGCCCAGGACATCACCAACCAGTATCAGCAGGAAAAACAGTTGCTGGAATGGTCGTTCACCGACCCGCTGACCAACTGCTCCAATCGCCGCCTGCTGGACGATCTGGACAGGCGCGATGCCAGCGTGCGCTGGGGCTGCGTGGTGGTGGACCTGGACAAGTTCAAACTGGTCAACGACACCTACGGCCATCAGCGCGGCGATGAAGTGCTGGTGCAGATGGCCTGGTTTCTCAACGATCCGCTGCGCCGCCAGGACCACCTGGTGCGGCTGGGCGGCGACGAATTCCTGGTGCTGCTGCACCAGGCCAGCGAGCAGCAGCTGCAAGGGCTGGTGCGCACCTACCTGGCCGCCGGCGACAACGCGCCGATCCAGTTCACGCTGGGCACGGCCTTGCGGCAGGAAGGCGAAGCGCTGACCGCGGTGGTCGACCGCGCCGACCATGCGCTCTACGCGCGCCGCCGCGCGCGCCGCGGCACCGGTGTCAGCCAGCAGCGATAGCGGCTGGCCTTGCAGGACCCTGGCCTTGGGCCTCGTATTGGAGTCGGCCGGGCACTCCCTGGCCCGCGTGCGCTGGCCGGCGCCGCCGCCGCGCGCGCCCCGGCACTGGTGTCAGCGAGCAGCGACAGCGGCTGGTATTGCGGGACGGAAGTCGGCCGGGCAATCGCCGGCTCATGTGTGGGCCGGCTGGTGTCGAGCTCGCTGTAAAACACGTGCCGCTGAATACGCAATCGCCTATCATGTAACCGTTTTCAACTACATGGATTGGAATGGACACCTTTGACCGCACCCAGCTCAGCCCCAAGTGGCAGTTCCGCTTCGACTTCTTCGACCGTCACGGCGGCCCCAAGGATCCTGCCTACAAGGAAGCGCTGAAGACACTGCCGTTCGGCGAGAAGCTCAAGGTCGGCATGAACTTCTATGCGCTGTTCTTCGGCTTTATCTACTTCTTCATCCTGGGCCTGTGGCGCAAGGCGTTGGGCTTGATCGGCATCGGGTTGGTGGTGGGCATCATTGCCTCGTTCCTGCCCGGTTCGCTGGGCAATGCTTTGAGCATCCCGCTGGCCCTGCTGGCCGGCATGAGCGCCAACTACGCCTACTACCTGGACAAGGTAAAGGGCAGCACCAGCTTCAACCCTTTCGAAGGCATGCGCTGGTAAGTCACGGCCGCCAGGCGGCGGACCCTCCCACTGCCGCCCTGACGCCAAGCCCGGTCCGACGACCGGGCTTTTTTTATGGGCGGCTCATAGACGGGCCGTACCCGCCGCTCCCTCCCACCGACCTCGTCCACTGCCGTGCACACGTGTCAGAAGACGTCTGCTGCAACGGCGGCTGGCACCGCTCGCCGCCCCTCGCCCTGCGCTTGCAGTTTCAGCTATTCCCCCGCAGCGCCTCCTGGTAGATCCGCAGCGCCTGTCCGGCAATGGCTACCCACCCGGCTGCGTGCAGCGAGGATCCGCCATGCACTCAAGCCAGCTCATCTGTTGGTTCTGCTGACAACAGGCCCGGCACCAGGACTGAATCGATCAAGGCCTTGATCCAATTGAATTTCAATCCCAAGAGTCTGCTTGAGGCCGCCAGCCTTGCTGTGACGCGGCGTGGAGCATGGGACGCCGAATGCTTACTCTTTGCCATCTGCCAGAGCACCCGCAAGTACTACGGCCGCGCGGGCCCGGCGATCACCTGGAACGTCAATCCTGGCTACCGCATCACCCCGGCGATGAAGCTCAACCTCTACGTCAACAACCTCTTCAACAGCACCGGCTACAACCACAAGGACCCGTACAAGCTCGATCACGAGTTCTACAACAGCCGCCTGTTCCGCCCGGTCGGCCGCGAGATCGCGGCAGAATACGTGTTCGATTTCTAGAACGCAGTTGCGCGTGTCTGCCGGTGCCCCGGCGCGGCAGGCACGCTTCCCACCTGCGACGTTCGCGTCGCCCTCTCCCCCGAGGTGATTCCCGCATGTTGTCTGCCGTGTCCCGTGCCACCGCTGCATCGTCCCTGTCCTGCTCCTGGTGGCGCCGCGCCGCCGCCGGCCTGTGCCTGCTCGGCGTCACGCTGGCTGGCCCGCTGGCTGCGCAGGACCCGGCACAGGTCAACACCTTCATCGGCAGCAAGGACGACGGCAATACCTTTCCCGGCGCGTCGGCCCCATTCGGCCTGATCCAGGTCAGCCCGATCGGCGCCCACTACGCCGGCTGGCGCTACGATGACCCCAGCATCCGCGGCTTCGGCCATTCGTTCCTGTCGGGGGCCGGCTGCTGGGAGCAGGGTGGGCAGGTCTCGGTGCTGCCGGTCACCGGCAGCATCGGCCCGGGCGGCGATTTCGATACCAGCGACGCCAAGGCCTTCGACCACAAGCGCTACGCCGCCCGCTACACCCACGATGGCGAAGTCGGCCAGGCCGGCTACTACAAGGTGCGGCTCACCGACTACGGCGGCATCGACGCCGAAGCCAGCGCGCTCACCCGCGCCGCTGCCGAGCGTTACACCTTCGCGCCCGGCGCCGACACCGGCCATGTGCTGATCAACGTGGCCCAGGCCAACGACCGCCACGTGGTGATCGGCAGCCAGGTGCAGATCGTTGGCGACCGCGTGGTCGAAGGCAAGCTGGTCACGCAAAGTTTCTGCGGCGGCCATGAATACACCACCTGGTTCCGGCTGGAGTTCGATCGTCCGTTCACCGCGCACGGAGTGTGGGGCGAAGACGGCGGCGTACCCGGCACGCGCCACGGCATGGGCGGCGAACTCAAGCCCAACGGCGCCTGGCTCAGCTTCCCGCTGGGCAAGGGCAAGCATGCGCGCGCGGTGACCGTGATCAGCGCCATCTCGCACGTGGATGCCGAGGGTGCACGCAACAACCTGCGCGCCGACGGCATGCTCGGCGGCAAGCTGCTGGGCCTGGAGCAGATGCGCCAGCGCGCGCAACAGGCCTGGCGCAAGGAACTGGCCAGCCTGCAGCTGGCCGGCGCCAGCGCCGACGATCGCACGGTGGCCTACACCGCGCTGTATCACGCCTTGTTGCAGCCGCTCACCGGCAGCGATGCCGATGGCCGCTACCGCGGCTTCGACGATGCGATCCATCGCGCCGATGGTTGGACCTACTACGAGTATTTCTCGCTGTGGGACACCTATCGCTCGCAGAACCAGCTGCTCGCCTTGATGCAACCGGCGCGCGCGCGCGACATCGGCCGCTCGCTGCTGGCCATCCACGAGCAGGGCGGCTGGCTGCCGCGCTGGGGCTATGCCAACTTCGACACCAACATCATGACCGGCGATCCGGTCACGCCCTTCATGGTCGACCTGTGGCGCTTCGGCGCGCTGCAGGGCAACGAAGCCCAGGCCTACGCCGCGTTGCGCCAGAACGCCTTCGGCCAGCCGCCGATCAACTCGCGGCATTCGGGGCGCTCGGGCAACGCCAGTTATCTTGCCAATGGCTACGTGCAATACGACCGCGCCTTCCCTTCCAAGGGCATGGACGTGGACCCGCACCACGGCGGCTCGGCCACGCTGGAATACGCGCTGGCCGATTGCGCGCTGGCGCAGATGGCGCAGGCGCTCGGCCACCCCGACGACAGCGCGCTGCTACGCACACGCGGCGGCAACTGGCACAACGTCTGGGACGCCGGCGTGCGCGATGCCGACACCGGCTTCAGCGGCTTTCCGCGCCCGCGGCTGGAAGACGGCAGCTGGTACGCACCCTCGGACGATCACTACAGCCCACGCTCGCAGCACGGCTTCCACGAAGGCACCGCCTGGCAATACCAATGGCTGGTGCAGCAGGACATTCCCGGCATGCTGCAGGCCATGCACGGCAGCGAGCAGGCCGGCAAACGCCTGGACGCCTTCTTCGCCTACGAGGACCTGCTCAAGGATCCGCTCAACGGCGCGCGCACGCACTGGGTGGTCGGCCCGTACAGCTACTACAACCAGTACCGCTACAACCCCAACAACGAGCCGGACCTGCATGCGCCGTGGATGTACACGTTGATCGGCCAGCCATGGAAGACCGCCACCGTGGTGCGCGCTGCGCAGCAGTTGTTTACCAACGCACCCAACGGCGTCACCGGCAACGACGACCTCGGCACGATGTCGGCCTGGTACCTGTTCAGTGCGCTCGGCCTGTATCCGGCGGTGCCGGGCAGCGGGCAGTTCCTGCTGCACGCCCCGCGCTTCAAACGCGCCACGCTGGAGCTGGGCAACGGCAAGCGCCTGCGCATCGACGCCCCCGGCGCGGACGGCCGCGCGCTGCAATACGTGGACAGCGTGCGTTTCAACGGTAGACCGCAGCGGCAGGTGTTCCTGGACTGGGCCCAGCTGCAGCAGGGCGGCACGCTGTCGGTTGCGCTCACCAGGCAGGCACCCACGCAAGGCTGGGGCACCCAGGCGGATGCACGTCCAACCTCGTTCTGCGCCACACCTGCAGCAGCGCAGTGAGCGCAAGCGTCGCTGCGTCGAGCGAGCGACGCCTGGCCTGAGCCGCTCTCCTTCGGGCGAGAAGGCGCTACTTGCGCGCCGTGGCGCGCGTGCGCTGGAGCGCCCGCGGCGCAAGCGCGGACCAGTAGTGTGCAGCTTGAAGCCCCTCTCCTGGCGGAGAGGGGTTGGGGTGAGGGTACGGGGCAAAGCCACTGACCAAGGTGGATGACACCAGGCTTCGCCCGTCCCCTCATCCGGCCCTTCGGGCCCTCTTCTCCCCCCATGCAGGGGGACAATGTCCCGCCGGGAGAACTACTGCACCTTCGCCAGCCGGCTATTGCGCCGCCCATAGGCCAGGTACACCAGCACGCCCAGCGCGTTCCACAGCAGGAACCAGCCCTGCGTGGTGCTCGGCAGGCTCCAGAACAGATACAGGCAGCCCAGGATCGCCACCGGTCCCACCACCCAGGCCAGCGGCGTACGGAAGGCCCGCGCACGGCTGGGCTCGCGCACGCGCAACACCAGCAGGCACGCCGCCACCGCCGTAAACGCGGCCAACGTACCGGCGTTGGCCAGCGCGGCGATCTCGTCCAGCCGCGCCACACCCGCCAACGCGGCCACCAGCACCGCGGTGAACAAGGTGATCGCCACCGGCGTGCCGGTGCGTGCGTTGACCTTGGACAGGCCGCGCGGCAACAGGCCATCACGCGACATCACGAAGAAGATCCGGCTCTGCCCGTACAGGAATGCCAGCAGCACCGTCGGCAGCGCGATGATCGCCACCGCACCGATCACCAGCGCCGCCTTGCCGTGGCCGAGTTCGCGCATGATCAGCGCCAACGGCTCCGGGCTCTTGCCGAACACGGTAAAGCTCATCGCGCCCACCGCCGACAACGCCACCAGCACGTAGATCAGCGTGCAGCCGATCATCGAGCCGACGATGCCGATCGACAGATCGCGCCCCGGGTTCTTGGTCTCTTCGGCCGCGGTGGAGATCGCATCGAAGCCGTAGAAGGCAAAAAAGATGATCGCCGCTGCCGCCATCACCCCGCGCTCCACGCCATCCGGGCCCATCGCCTTGGAGAAGCCATACGGCATGAACGGCTGCAGGTTGGCGCTGTTGAACGCCGGCAGCGCGATCGCCACGAACACGCCCAACGCAATGGTCTTCAACACCACCAGCACCGCGTTGAGCGTGGCGCTTTCCTTGGTGCCGGCCATCAGCATGCCGGCCACCAGGAAGGTGATCACCACTGCCGGCAGGTTCACGATGCCGCCGGCATGCGGCCCGGCAATCAAGGCATGCGGCAGATTGACCCCCAACCACTGCAGGAACCCGACGAAATAGCCCGACCAGCCCACCGCCACGGTGCTGACCACCAGCGAATATTCCAGCACCAGGCTCCAGCCCACCACCCAGGCGATGCTCTCGCCGAGCGCGGTATAGCTGTAGGTATAGGCGCTGCCGGCGGCCGGCATCATCGTGGCCATCTCCGCATACGCCAGCGCCGCGCAGGCGCACACGATGCCGGCCGCCACGAACGACAGCAGCACCGCCGGCCCGGCCTTGTCCGCGCCCACGCCGATCAAGGTATAGATGCCGGTGCCGACGATCGCGCCGATGCCCAGCGCGATCAGGTGCGGCCAACTCAGGCTGCGCACCAGTTGCCGGCCAGCCTCGTGCACGGTGACCTGATCGATGGATTTGCGCCTGAGCCAAGACGACATGCGGACCTCGAAGGAACCAAAAGAATCCCCGAGTGTCGCCCAACGCGCTGCAGCAAAGCTATCGGTCCAAGGTCATGCGGCCGAAGCGGGCAGGGCGCGCGTTGCCTGGCAGCAGAACGACAAGTCGCACCCTCCATGCCGCGATTCCTGCAACGAGCGCGCCGTCGCCCGGGCCGGAACGGTCGGTGCAGACCTTGTGGGGCTGCGTCCGGCTCGGGCGCACGCACAGGCAGGATGCGCAAGCGTCTGGCGGGACGTGGCCCAGGTGCCGAGCGCGAGCGGCCTGGTGGCGGGCGCTGCTTACCGGGTGTGTGCCTGCGATCGGCACGCACGGCCGTGCAGGCGCTGCGCGGCCGCCAGGCCAACGCTGCCACGCAGCGACCCGCGCGACGGCGATGACCGCGCGATCTGCCGTATGCCATGCGCACTCGCAGCGTCTGGCATGCGCCCTGCGGCCATGGCACGACGCATTCAAGGCGCGGTGCAGCCGTGGCGCTGAAAGCCCGCCCGGGTCTTCAACAGCGCGTAATACGCCGCAACCGCCGCCAGCGGCGGGCGCTCGATGGGACTGGCGAACCAGCGCTGCGTGGACACGCCCAGCACGATATCGGCCAAGGTAAAGCCCGCGCCCAGCACATAAGGCCCGGCGCGCTGCAGCTGCGCCTCCAGGATGGTCATGTGCCGGTTCCACTCGGACACGCTGGTCGCGATGCTGTGCAGATCGGTATGCGCCGCACTGCCGCGCACGGTGGCCATGAACGCGTAGCGCCAGGCGGTGTTGAGTTCGGTGGCCTGCCAGTCCATCCATTGTTCGACCAGCGCGCGCGCGGCCGGCGCGGCCGGCAGCAGATCCGCGCGCTGGCTGTGTGCGGCCAGATAGCGGCAGATGGTGTTGGACTCCCACAACACCAGGTCGCCATCGCGCATCACCGGAACCAAGCCGTTCGGGTTGAGCGCCAGAAACTCGGGTGTGTCTACCGCGGCGAACCCGCTGCCATAGGCATGCAGGCGGTAGTCCAGCGCCAACTCGTCGCATAGCCACAGCACCTTGCGCACGTTGATCGATGTCGGCTTTCCGTAGATGTCCAGCATAGGCGCCCGAGGATGGATGTGGTGAGTGCGCGGAGACGACGGCGCTGGTTGCTGCGCTGCGTTTTGCGAATGCGTCGATGCATCATCGCAGCAGCACGGCTGCCGCGTCTGTGTTCAACGCAGCGGCTGCTGCAATGTGCATTTGTATCTTCGTGCAACCGTGCAGAGCGACGCGTGCAACCTGCTCCGTCGCCGCTCGGCTACAACGCACTCTTGTCCGCATCCCTGTCGCGCACGCTCTGGCTGATATACGTGCTCAAGCCGCGCCCCGCCTTGGCCAGGCGCTGCATGGTCGCCACCACCTCTGCGCCGGCGCTGTCGGCGGTGTACACATAGGTTTGGCCACTGCCAAAGCGCACGGCGATCGCTCCGTCTGCCAACGCATAGGCCCAACGCCGGAGTGGCCTTGGCGATTGCCGTAGCGCTGCATCGACGGCAAGCGGCGGGCTGATATGCACGCAGGCCAGAAGCCGCGCAGTGACGGGCGCCTCAACGAGCGCGGCAGTCGCGCAGACCTATGCCGCGCTGCGATGGCATGTTGGTCGTAACCGACGCTTCGCCTTCCTCAACGGAATCGCCCTGGCGAGGCCGCCGAATCCACTACCGAAGCGTATCGATCCCGCAGCAGCGGGGCGCAGGAACGCCGATGCATCCGCTGCGGGCGCAATGCGCCTGGCCCGTCCAACGATACGTGCGGCTTGCCGAAGCGCGTGTCCATTCATCGCGTCCATCTTCCGGCGCAGCAGGTCAACGCGCATCGGAAGCCAGCGGGTACAACGCCGTCATCGCCTGGCAGCGCTGCGTGAACTCTGCATGCAGCTGGCGGATGGCGGGTGAGAACTGTTTGCGATGTGGGCAGACCAACTGCAGCGGCAGCCGGTCGCCGTATACGGGCAGCACCACCTCCAGGCGCCCCGCCTGTACATCGGCGCAGATATCCAGCCACGATTTGTAGGCGATGCCTTCGCCGGCTACCGCCCACCGCCGCACCACGTCGGCGTCGTCGCACAGCATCGCCCCGCGTACCGGCACGGTCTGGCGGCGGCCATCGACCTCGAACTGCCAGCGCTCATACGGGCGCCCGGCCAGCACGTACAGCAGGCAGGCATGGTCGCGCAGTGCCTCCAGCGTGTCCGGTCGCCCATGCCGGCGCAGATAGTCCGGCGCGGCCACCAGCACCCGGCGGTTGTCCGGTGCCAAGGGCAGCGCCACATGCTCGGCATCGTCGATGCGCCCGAGCCGGAACGCCACATCCACCGGCGCGCGATACAGGTCCGCCACCTGGTCGGACAGGTGCAGGCGCAAGGTGAGCCGTGGATGGGCCGCGCGGAACGCGGTCAGCCAGGGCAGCAGCACGTTGCGTCCCAGATCCGAAGGCGCGGTCACCTGCAACAGCCCGTGCAGTGCCTGGTCGCCGCCGCGCACCTGCTCGCGCCCATCGCGCAGCAGCTCCAGCACCTGGCGTGCGTAGGGCAGGTATTGCTCGCCCTCGGCGGTGAGCCGCAGGCTGCGCGTGGAGCGCGCAAACAGGCGCAGGTCCAGCGCCCGCTCCAGCCGGGCGACGGCCGCACTCGCCTGGCCGGGCAGCAGGTCGGCCTCGCGCGCGGCGCTGGAAAAACTGCCCAGCGCGGCGGTGCGCACGAACAGTGCCAGGTCATCGAACCGGACCATCTTCTCTCCAATGGTGAAACTGCTTGCGCAGTTTGCCGGTTTTTCCGGGAATCGCGATGGCGC
Source organism: Xanthomonas sp. 10-10 (assembly GCF_040182365.1). Classification (NCBI taxonomy): domain Bacteria; kingdom Pseudomonadati; phylum Pseudomonadota; class Gammaproteobacteria; order Lysobacterales; family Lysobacteraceae; genus Xanthomonas; species Xanthomonas sp. 10-10. The sequence continues at coordinate 5,123,202 of NZ_CP144460.1, read as the reverse complement.
ACCCTGCAGTTCCCCGCTCAACGGTCAGCCCCATGAAAGCCATCGCCTATCCGCAACACGGCCTGCCCATCGACGACCCGCGCGCGCTGGTCGCGCTCGAGCTGCCAATGCCCGAGCCCGGCCCGCGTGACCTGCGCGTGCGCATCCATGCCATCTCGGTCAATCCGGTCGACACCAAGGTGCGCGCCAATGCGCCGGTGGAGTCGCCGCGCGTGCTGGGCTGGGATGCCAGCGGCGTGGTCGATGCAGTGGGCAGCGAGGTGAGCCTGTTTCAACCTGGCGACGCGGTGTACTACGCCGGCGCGCTGACCCGCCCGGGCACCAATGCCGAATACCATCTGGTGGACGAGCGCCTGGTCGGCCGCAAGCCTGCCACGCTCGACGACGCGTCCGCCGCGGCGCTGCCGCTGACCGCCATCACCGCCTGGGAGCTGCTGTTCGACCGCCTGCGCATCGCCGAAGGCGGCGGCCAGGGCCAGGCCCTGCTGGTGGTCGGCGCCGCCGGTGGAGTCGGCTCGATCCTGGTGCAGCTGGCGCGCACGCTGACCAGGCTGACCGTGATCGGCACCGCCTCGCGCCCGCAGACCCAGGATTGGGTGTATGCGCTCGGTGCCCACCATGTCATCGACCACACCCAGCCGCTCAGCGAGGGCTTGCAGCGCATCGGCATCGCCCAGGTCGAGCACGTCGCCAGCCTGACCCACACCGACCAGCACTTCACTCAGCTGGTCGACGTGCTCGCGCCGCAGGGCCAGCTGGCGCTGATCGACGACCCGGCCACGCTGGATGTGCTGCCGCTCAAGCGCAAGAGCGCGTCGCTGCACTGGGAATTCATGTTCACCCGCTCGCTGTTCGCCACCGACGACATGATTGCCCAGCACCACCTGCTCAACCGCGTCGCTGCGCTGGTGGACAGCGGTACGCTGCGCAGCACGCTGGGCGAGCACTATGGCTGCATCAGCGTCGACAACCTGCGCCGCGCCCACGCCGCCCTGGAATCGCATCGCACCCGCGGCAAGCTGGTACTGGAAGGGTTCTGACTGCAGCCAGGCATGGATCGCGCCATGTTCCGGTGCGCCGAGCAATGCGTGCTTGCCGCAGAGCGGGCGTCTGGGCGGGGTCGGCCTCGAACAGGCCCGGGCGCAGCGCGATGCACAGGACGCGGCGCACTGCAGCGTCCAGCCGCCGCCCGGAATCGCCGACGTGCAGCGCCCGGGAGCCGCTACGCGTCAGTGTCTCTGCCGACGTGTCGCCGCGTGCGACCCTGCCGGGCGCAGGTCGTGCGATCGCCAGACACGGCATTGCGCACGCGCACCGCTGGGCGATGTGCATTGCGGAGCGATACGCGCCAGGTCGTCGTGGGCGACTGCGCACGTCGCAGTAGGTCATGCGGCGATCGTGTCGGTCCGACGATGCGACCGAAGCGATGTCGTTGCCGGATGGCCTGCATGGTCTTCTGCGACGACCGCCGCGCTCATCCCGCGCGCAGGCGATCGCCACCGCTTGCAGATCGCAGCTGTCGGCGCGTGGCAACGATTGGCTACCGACAAGCTAAGTGGCGCACGGCCCGGCTCGCCACGTCGTTAGCCGCACTGAAGTCGCCGATGCGCATTGCCGCAGGCGCAACGTCCCGAGCGCCTGCGGCCTGATCACCGACCACCCAGGCCGCCTCGCACCGACGCAGCCGCTGCGACCGGCCCGGCTACACTTCACGCATGTCATCCGAATCCCTGATCCTTCTCGGACTCCTCGTGGTAGTCCTGGTGTTGCAGCTGCTGGCCCTGCTGCGGCGTCCCTCCACCACTGCGCTGGAGCATGCGCTGCGCAGTGAACAACGTGACGGCCGCGGCGAACTGCGCGAGCAGCTCGAAGGCCTGGCGCGCCAGCAGGACGGCCGCCTGGAAACCTTTGCGCGCAATCTCACCGAACTGTCCACCCGCACCGACCAGCGCCTGGACCTGCTGCGCGACGCGCTTGGCGAAGACGCCCGCAAGGCGCGCGAGGAAAGCGCCCTCGCGCAACAACGCACCGGCGAACTGCTCACCCTGCGGCTCACCGAATTGCGCACCCAGCTCGATGGCTTCGGCCAGCAGCAGGAAACCCGCATCCAGGTGTTCGGCCAGCAACTGACCGAGCTGATCGCACGCACCGACACCCATATGGCCGCGCTGCGCGACGCGCTGGCCGAAGATGCCCGCAAGGGCCGGCAAGAGGCCGGCGAGTCGCAGCAGCGCTTCACCGAGGCGCTGGGCCAACGCCTGACCGAACTCACCCAGCGCAATGAACTGCGCATCGGCGAAATGCGCGCCACGCTGGAACAACAGCTGGCCAACCTGCAGAACGACAATGCCAGCAAGCTGGAACTGATGCGCGCCACCGTCGACGAAAAACTGCAGACCACGCTCAATACACGGCTGGATGCGTCTTTCAAACTCGTCTCCGAGCGCCTGGAGCAGGTGCAGCGCGGCCTGGGCGAAATGCAGCAGCTGGCCACCGGCGTCGGCGATCTCAAGCGCGTGCTGAGCAACGTCAAGGACCGCGGCGGCTGGGGCGAAGTGCAGCTGGAGAACATCCTCGAGCAGACGCTGACGATGGAGCAGTACGCGCGCGGCGTGCGGGTCAAACCCGACAGCGCTGAAGCAGTGGACTTCGCGATCCGCCTGCCAGGGCGCGGCGATGACACGGTGGTGTGGTTGCCGGTCGACGCCAAGTTCCCGCGCGAGGACTACGAACGGCTGATCGACGCGCAGGAAAAAGGCGACCTGGACGCGATCAAGAATTCCACCGCGCAGCTGGAGCGCGCCATCCGCGTGCAGGCCAAATCCATCAGCGACAAGTACGTTTGCCCGCCGCACACGACGGATTTCGCGGTGATGTTCCTGCCGACCGAAGGCCTGTACGCCGAGGTCATCCGCCGCGCCGGCCTGGTCGATCTGCTGCAGCGCGAACATCGCGTGGTACTGGCCGGCCCGACCACGTTTACCGCCCTGCTCAACAGCCTGCAGATGGGCTTCCGCACGCTGGCGATCGAAAAGCGCTCCAGCGAGGTCTGGCAGGTGCTGGGCGCGGTGAAGAGCGAGTTCGGCAAGTTCGCCGGCATTCTGGAGAAGGCCGAGCGGCAGATCAGCACCGTCGGCAAGAGCCTGGGCGAAGCCAGCCGCAAGACCCGCACCATCGAACGCCGCCTGCGTGGCGTGGAAACGCTCTCCGGCGACCAATCCCAGGCGCTGCTGGACGATGCCGCAAACGGCATCGACGACGACCCCGGCGACGAGCAGGAATGATCCACCCTCAGACGCCAGCTCACACCCAGCACACGTAGGAGCGCACCCGGGCGCGACAGGCATTACCGATAACGCCCCATCGCGGCCAGGTCCGCTCCTACAACGCTGGCTGCAGCAAACGGCAATGGCTTGACGCTACTTCCGGCGACAGGCAGCAGTGATCCACAGATGGCATCGCAACAACCAACAGACAGCACACCGTAGGAGCGCACCCGGGCGCGACAGGGCATTACCGATAACGCCCCATCGCGGCCAGGTCCGCTCCTACAACGCCGGCTGCAGCAAACGGCAATGGCTTGGCGCTACTTCCAGCGACAGGCAGCAGCGATCCACAGATGGCATCGCAACAGTCAACAGACAGCACACCGTAGGAGCGCACCCGGGCGCGACAGGGCATTGCCGATAACGCCTCATCGCGCCCAGGTGCGCTCCTACAACGGCAGATTTTTTTGGGCGTCCCATGCCGACCACGCCACGCAGACATCGCCACCGCGATGCTTGTAGGCCCCTTGTCCCAGAGAGATTCCCATGGCGGCCCGATGGATCCACCCGATGCTGTGCGCGCTGCTGCTGGCCGCATGTAGCAATACGCCTGCCGCCAAGTCCGGCGTTGCAGCGAGCGCGCCACCGGCTGCGAACGCAGGTTCCACCGATGATGCTGCCGCCTGCACCGCAAAAGGCGGCCAACTGCGTCCGGTAGGCCGCATGCAGATTCCGCGTTGTATCGTGCCGTATGCCGATGCCGGCAAGACCTGCACCGACAATGCCGAGTGCAGCGGCGATTGCCTGGCCACCAGCATCGTGCCGACCGGTACCGCCACCACCGGCACCTGCCAGCGCGACAGCGACCGCTTCGGCTGCCGCCAGGAAGTGATCGGCGGCATGGGCCAGGCCGCGTTGTGCATCGATTGATGGCTTCAAATATGTCCAAGCGCTTGCACGGGCCGATCAGCCGCTTGGCCCGTGCGCGTCGCTGGAGATAACTGCAAGCGCCATGAGCCAGTGGCGGTTTATGCTCTCGGCTCTACCTGTCCAGGACGTATCGATGAGCCAGACGCTGTACGACATCCCCGTGGCCCGCATCGACGGTGAGCCCGCCACGCTGGCCGACTACCGCGGCAAGGTGCTGCTGGTGGTCAACGTCGCCTCCAAGTGCGGCCTCACCCCGCAATACGAAGGCCTGGAAGCGCTGTACCGCGACAAGCACGCCGCGGGTCTGGAAGTGCTGGCGTTCCCAGCCAACGACTTCAACGGACAGGAGCCCGGCAGCGAGGCGGAGATCGCGCAGTTCTGCCAGCTCACCTACGACGTCACCTTCCCGCTGTTCTCCAAGATCGCCGTCACCGGTACCGACACCCATCCGCTGTATCAGGCCCTGACCAGCGCACGCCCGAGCGCCACCGGCGATGGCCCGATGCGCGAGAAACTCGCCGGCTACGGCATTGCCGCAAACCCCGCGCCGGGCGTGCTGTGGAACTTCGAAAAATTCCTGGTCGGCCGCGACGGCACGGTTATCGAGCGCTTCGCTCCCGACGTGCCGGCAGACGATGCGCGCTTGCGTCAGGCAGTGGATGCGGCACTGGCCGCCACTGCATGACGCAGGCAGTCGTCCTTCAATGCCAGGCAAGTTACTCGTTCGAGCCGGTGTTCTGATGCTTATCCTGAGCAGCGCCCTTGCCTGTGTAACGGGCGTGGTGCTGCTGTATCACAGCCGCCTGGCCAATCCATGTCCTGATGGCGCGCTCATCAATAGCGAGCCGGCAACTTGCTTTTACCGTGTCCAATGGACCACAGGATGGCCAATGGTGGCGGTTGCGCTTGTGGTCGGTTTTGCGTTTTGCCTGTTGTCTTCGTGGCTCTCGTTCAAAATTCAAGGTCTCCGCAAGCGGATGTGACCACGCCTAAACAGTTTTTCTGTGGTCTTTCGATCAAAGAACGAGACCAGATGTCTGCATCGAGTCCGTCGGACCCAGGCCAGGGACGGAATCAAGCGCGGTCACGCGGCAGTCAATGATGGACATCCACACGCCACGCCAAAGAATCACCCATGCTTCGCAACGACAGTGCAGCAGCGCTGGAGACGAGCACCTGATGCCAAGGCCGATGACGAGCGACTGGCCTGGCGTCTTTTCGAAGGAACCTTGATGGCCGACGACCTCACTCAACTTTTCGATCGTGCGACCATCACGCGCACGGCATCGGCCGCAGAGATTTCAGACCTGCAAGCGCAGATCGGCCCGCTGCCACCGTCCTACACGCTCTTCGCTCGCACATTCGGCTACGGCACCACCAACGGCCTTTTCGTCATCGAGATGCCCTTCAGCATGTTCGGCAATGACGGCCTGCTCGTTCGAGGTGTCGAACTCCACGACCAGGTCCATTCGCTGGTCGATCAATACCGGGAAGACGGCAGCGTGATCGGCGATCCCGATTGTCTTGAACCCTACGACGACGAAAGCCGTGACATCGCCCGTTTCTTCGAGGAGCTTCGCTTCTACGGCGGCAGCATCAACGGCGAGTTTCTGTGCTGGCGGCGCGACCAGGACGCTACGTTCAAGTTCTATGTCATCGACCGTGCCTGCTTCTCGATCCGTTGTGCCGGAACGAGCCTCATCCAATTCATCCGCAACACGCAGACCCGCAGTATTAAAACCTTGCTCGGTTCAGGCTACGAGGCATTGCCGCGTATTTTCGAAGGGGCGGCGACCGGGCCCTGAGTACACCGGCATCCGGGTCTTCCGCACACAGGTGATCTGGGTGGTTGATGGACAGAGAAAGAACGGATCGATCAGGGCATCCGTGGTGGCATCCACGCACGGACGTCATCATCTGCAGGAGGGCCATAAGCAAAAAGCCCGGGATCGCTCCCGGGCTTTCGTATTGATTGCAAACCGCAGCGCAGCCGATCAACGTACCCAGTTGGGGATCGGCATCGCATCCACCGGCACCGTGCTGTCCTTGTCTTCGCGCAGGTAGTCGGGCAGCTCGTTGTTCTTGTCGCGATGGCTGCGCAGATCGCGCACGATCTGGTAGTTGCGGCGCTGCATCCACGCATCGCGGGTCAGTGCGTATTCGTCCGGTGCTTGGTCGCGCAGCGAATCCAGCGACATCAGCTGCGAGCGCGTATCCACCAGCTGCAGGCCCTGCAGGGCGAAACGCGCGCCGCTGTCGTCGACCTGACGCAACGGCGAGAGCGGAATGTCGCCGCCCAGGCCGAAGGTGTCGCGCACGGTGCGTGGGCCGAACAGCGGCAATTCGAAGTAGCGCGAATTGCGCCAGCCCCACACACCCAGGGTCTGACCGAAGTCTTCGCTGCGACGCGGAATGCCGGCTGCGGAGGCCGGGTCGAACAGGCCGGCCACGCCCAGCGTGGAATTCATCACGAAGCGACCCAGCGACTGCACCGCATACACCGGGTGGCCCTGCAGCAACTGGTTGACCATGGTCAGCGGCGTGCCGAGATTGTCGAAGAAGTTGGTCACGCCCAGGCGGGCCGGACGCGGCACCACCTTGGTATAGCCGGTGGCCAACGGACGCGCCACGCCACGGTCCACCGCCAGGTTGAAGCGGTGCATGCCGCGGTTGTAGCGCTCCCACGGGTCGTAGGCCGGTGCGGCGCCCGGCTGTGCCGGCGCACCGTCGGCGCCGGCCTGTGGGGCGGCTGTGCCATACAGCGCAGCGAAGTCGTCTTCGGCCGAGGTCGGCGCACCTGCCGCGTCGGTACCGGCATCACCAGCGGGTTGCTGGGCGGGCGCCGCGGCCACGCTGGCAGGCACCGCATCGGGCGCGGCAAAACCGGCGGCGGCCGGTTGCGCGGTCACTCCGGAATCGTCACGCACCGGTGCTTCCGTACTGGATGGGGTATCGGCACTGGCCGACGGCGGCGCCGACTTCGGCGCCTGGCTGGCGCAGGCGCCCAGCAACAGGCAGGCCAGCAAGGGGAGGGGGCGTAACTGGGTCATGGCGTGGCGCTCAGGCCTGAAAATCGAGAGTGGGAGACAAGCGATAGGCGGCGCGCAATTCGTCCAGACCGGACGCCTCGCCCACCACCGCCACCGTGCCGTTGCCGCGTAGCCGCGCGGCCAGTTCGGCCAGCATCGCAACGCCGGCACTGTCCAGGCGTTGTACACCTGTCAGGTCCAGCGTGCGAATGCCATCGAGCTGGGCGATCGCCTGCGGCCAGGCCGCAGTGACCGCGGTACGGTCGAGCACGCCGCTCAGCGCCAGCGTGTCGCCGTTGCGTTGCACGGTGCTGTTACTTGCCATTGGCCGGTGCCGCACCGACCTGCAGGTTGCCGCTGCGCAGATCGGCGGCGACCTTGGCGATGCCCTTCTCGCGCAACGGGCCATCGAACTGGGTCTTGAAGGTCTGTACGTAGGAAATGCCTTCGATCATCACGTCGAAGATCTTCCACTGGCCACCGCTGTTGCGCATCAGGTAATCGACCGGGGTCGGGTCGTTGCCGGCACGCAGCAGGTCGGTGGAGACCTTGACGCCGCGGTTGCCCGGCAGCGCGCTCTCGGACTTGGCGCGGAAGGTCGGCTTGCCTTCGAAGTTGAGCAGCGCAGTGCCGTAGCGCTGCATCAGGTTCTCGGCCAGTGCGTCGGCAAACAGCTTGATGTCCGCGTCGGAGGCGCCACGGCCGTGCACGCCCAGCACCAGGCGGGCGGAGTAGTCGCGGTCGAAGGCCTTGTTCAATTCGCCGTTGATGTACTGGCGCAGGGCGGCCGGGTTACTGCGGAACTCGGCGCGGCGCTGGTCCAGCGTAGTCAGGATGCGGGTGCTGCTGTCGATGACGGTCTTGGTGGCCGCGCCCTGCGCGGGCGCGCTGGCGGCAGCCGGCTGCGCCAGCACGGTGGCCGGTGCGCACACCAGCAGGGTCGAGGCCAGGATGGTGGAGAGCAGGGTGGTCTTCATTGGTGTGGTTCCGTAGAGGGAGGAGCGGGCTGGGCAGGCGCGGGGGCCTGGCCATCGGTGGCGGCCGGGGCATTGCTGCCGCCACTACCGCCACCACTGAACATGTACTTGCCGACCAGCTGCAGCAGATCCACCGCCGGTTGGGTGAAGCCGATCTCTTCGCCCGGCTTGAGCGTGTCCGGGTCGCCGCCCGGCTGCAGGCCGATATAGCTCTCGCCCAGCAAGCCGCTGGTGAAGATACCGGCCGAGGTGTCGGCGGGGAGGTCCTTGTATTTGGTGTCCAGCGACAGCGTCACCACCGAATCGAACTTGGTCGGATCCAGGCTGATCTCGGACACCTTGCCGATGGTCACCCCGCCGATCTTCACCGGCGCCTGCGCGCGCAGCTGGCCGATCTGGCTGAAGCGCGCAGTCAGCGTGTACTGGCTGGATCCGAAGCCCCAGCGTTGATTGGTCGAGGCCACCGCCAGCACCAGCAGCGAGGCCAGGGTCAGCAGCAAAAAGGCGCCGACGGCGAATTCGAGTCGTGGTCCACGCATGGCCATGGGCTATCTCACCTAAACAACATTGCAGAAAGGACGAAGTTGAACATCAGCACCAGAAGCGAGGCGTTCACCACCGCGCGGGTGGTGGCGATCGAGGTGCCTTCGATGGTCGGCTCGGCGTGGAAACCCACATACGCGGCCACCAGCGCGGCGGTGCCACCGAAGATCGCCGACTTGAGCATCGCCACGCCAAAGTCGTCCCAGAAGTCCACGCTGTTGCTCAACCCCGACCAGAATGTGCCGTTGTCGATGCCCAGCACGTGCACGGCTTCGAAGTAGCCGCCGGTAATGGCCAGAGAGCAGAACACGCCGGTCAGCAGCGGCACCGTCAGCACCGCCGCCCAGAAGCGCGGCGCCACCGCCTTGGCCACCGGATCGATGGCCATCAGCTCCAGCGCCTTGATCTGGTCGGTGGCGCGCATCAGGCCGAGTTCGGCGGCGATCGAGCTGCCGGCGCGGCCGATGAACAACAGCGCAGTCAGCACCGGTGCCAGCTCGCGGTATAGCGACAGCCCCAGCAAGGTGGACAGCGCATCCGACGCACCGTAGGTGGTCAGTGTGCGGTAGCCCTGCAGGGTCAGCACCAGGCCGACAAAGGCGCCGCCGACGGCGATGATCGGCAGCGAGCGCGCGCCGACCTTGTAGATCTCGCGCACCAGCTCGGCGATGAAGTCGCGCGTGGGCACCGAGCCGCGCAGCACGGTCAGCGAGAACAGCCCGGCGCGGCCAAAGGCGCGGATCGATTCGACCATGGCCATCAGGCAGCACTCCGGTCGCGCCGCGGCGCCGCGTCGAAGGCGATCGGCCCATCCGGCTGGCCATGCAGGAACTGCTGCACCAGCGGATCGGTGCTGTCCTGCAACTGCTCGGGCGTGCCGGCGAACACGATGCCGCCATTGGCGATGACCACCGCCTGGTCGCAGATCGGCAGGGTCTCGTGCACGTGGTGGCTGACGATGATGCTGGTCAGGCCCAGGCTGTCGTTGAGGCGCTGGATCAGGCTCATGATCACGCCCGAGGCGATCGGGTCCAGCCCGGTCAGCGGCTCGTCGTAGATCATCAGCGGCGGGTCCAGCGCCAGCGCGCGCGCCAGCGCCACACGCCGTGCCATGCCGCCTGACAGTTCGCGCGGCCAGGCATCGGCGGCAGCCAGCAGGCCCACCGCATGCAGCTTCATCTGCACCAGGCGCTGCAACACCGTCGCCGGCAGACGGGTATGCGTGCGCAGCGGCAGCGCGACGTTGTCGGCCACGCTCAGGTCGGTCAGCAGGCCATTGCCCTGAAGCAGCACGCCGACGTTGCGGCGCATCTCCAGCAGTGCACGGCTCCCCTGTGGAATCGCGTTGCCGAACAAGGTCACCGTGCCGGCCACCGGGCGCAGTTCGCCGGTCAACGCCGCCAGCATCGTGGACTTGCCGCTACCGGAAGGACCGAGCACGGCAGTGATGCTGCCGCGCGGCACATCGAGCGAAACGTCGCGCAGGATCGTGCGACCGCCGCGATCGATGCGGACACCGGACAATTGCACGACAGGAGAGGCGGACGCCGTCATCGAAGCCTTTAACAGAATTCCAACGCAATAGAGTAGCCGTCACACGGCTGAACATAACCGAACCGCTGCGTGCAGTATTGTCGCATTCATGCCGCGGGCGATGTGGCCGACCATGTCGCCATCTGCGTAACAGCGTGTCCCGCAACGCACGAACTGCCGCACGGCGTGGCATCGCGGTTCAACATACGCGGCGGTAGGGTTTACCTGCTGAGAGCCTGCGGCATCATGCAGATGCAAGCGCGGCAGTGGAAGGGCGCACAAAGATCGCAATGACGCTATTGACCCTAGATTTTGCGCAGTGGGTCTCGCGTCTCTTTTCTGCAGCTGACGTGGATAGAGGAGATCGGCATCTTTCTAGCGTGGTTGGCAGTAGCCTCCAGTAGACACCCGACCCCGCAGCTGCGCGTGGAATAACAGCGCGACTTCCAGGGCCGCGGCGATGCCACGCTGAGCTACGCCGATCTGTCTGGCGGGCCGTTCTATCGCACCGGGCAAAGCGCGTTCGATCGCAATCGCCTGATGGTGGGCATCGGCGCGGCGTTGCTGACCGAACAAGGCCTGTCCACGCGCCTGGAATACCGCGGCATCACCGATGGCGACAGCGGCAACGACCAGACCTGGATGATCAATCTGGAAAAGAAATACTGATCGCGCAGCACGCGCCGCAGTAAAGGCCATGCGATGGGTCGGGCAATGCTCGGCCCATCGCATTTGCGGCCGCTGCAATCGTGGCCGGTGGAGTGCAGCGATCGCACAGGCACCCGCACCGGCGAGCTGGCATGGCAGATCCCGCACAGTGCGGCGGCAACCCCGTCATTGACGTCTGTCTGGACCAGAGCGGCTCTTGCCTGTCGCGTGGAATTGGCCATGCGCGCAGGCAGCAAGCACGTCGGCGAATGCATGAACATTCGGGCATCCCGCGCACCGGCGACGTGATACCGAGCGCAGGCACTGGCCGCGCTCGCCTGAGCGTTGCTGCATGTCCATTCCACGCACGCCGCGCATCTGCGCAGCAGGAGCGAACACATCGACGGGCCTGCACCCTGCAGGTCAACGCGCATTACCCCGGCATCCGGCACAATGCGCCCACGCATGCACGCCACCTCCGCGCCCGATTTCCGTCTCTATCCTTCCAATGCGCTGGATACCCTGGCTGCCTTGCTCGCGCAGGAGTTGCGGCAGCCGGTGACCGGTCAACCGGTGTTGCAGCCGGAGGTGGTGCTGATCCCGCAGGTGGCGATGCGGCGCTGGCTGCAGTCCACGCTGGCGGCCGAGCATGGTGTGGCGGCGAATCTGGAATTTCTGACTCCTGGCGAATTCGTCGCGCGCGCGCTGGAGTGCAACCTCGGCGCGGCCGACGACGATCTGGACATGGCCACCACGCAGTGGCGCCTGTACGCAGCGTTGCAGGCCGACCTGGGCAGCGATGCGGCATTGGCGCCGCTGGCAGGCTATCTGGCCGACGGCGATGCGCTCAAGCCGTGGGCGTTGGCCGGCGAGTTGGGCAATGTGTTCGAGAAATACCAGGCCTGGCGACGCGACTGGCTGCTGCGCTGGGAAGGCGGCGCCGACCCCGATGACCCGCAGGCGCGCTTATGGCGCAGCATCGCCTCCGGGCGGCAATACCGCGCGCGGCGCATCGGCCAGTATCTGGACCGTTACGCGCGCGCCGATGGTCCGTTGCCGCAGGGCCTACCCAAGCGCTTGTTCGCGTTCGCCATCCTCAATATTTCGCCCGACGTGCTGCGCGTGCTGGCCACGCAGGCGCGCGTGGGCACGCTGCATTTTTACCTGCCCACGCCCACGCAAGGCTATTGGGGCGATCTGCAGACCTTGTGGCAGCGTCGCCGCGAAGACGGCGCCGTGCAGCTGTTTGCCGATCAGGTGCAAGAGAATCCGCTGTTGCAGGCCTGGGGCGCGGCCGGACGCGACTTCATGGCGCTGGTCGGCGACTACGAGGTGGTGCATCCGCTGGCCGAGATCGCCGCCTATGCCGATCCGCTGGAGTCCGGCCGCCGCGCACTGGCCGACGGCGGCCTGGGCGACAGCCTGCTGCGGCGCATGCAGAGCGACCTGTTTCACCGCCGCGCGCCAGGCGTGCCTGCCGCGTTGCCGACGGTGAATCTGCACGACCCCAGCCTGCAGGTGCACGCCTGCCATACGCGCCTGCGCGAGTTGCAGGTATTGCACGACCACTTGCGCGCCTTGCTCGACGACCCACGCTTCGACCCGCCCTTGCAGCCACGCGAGATTGCGGTGTTGTCGCCCAACATCGACCCGTACGTGCCGTACCTGGACGCGGTGTTCGGCAGCCACGGCAACGACGACGCGCTGCCGTACGCGCTGGCCGATGCCAGCCCCTTGGCCAGCGAGCCGTTGGCCGAGGTGTTTTTGACCTTGCTCAAGCTGCCGATCGCACGCTTTGGGCTGCATGAAATCCTGGATCTGCTGGCCAGCGCGCCGATTGCCGAGGCCGCCGGCCTGGACGAAGCCGGGCTGGAACGCCTGCGGACCTGGCTGCACGCTGCCGGCGCGCGCTGGGGGCTGGATGCGGCGCACCGGCGTCAGCACCAGGCACCGGGCGACGACGCCTACACCTGGCGTTTCGCGCTGGACCGGCTGCTGCTCGGTCATGCCAGCGGCGCCGACGACGACATCGATGGCGTGGCGCCATGGCCGCAGCTGGAAGGCAGCGCGGTGGCCGCACTGGACACGCTGCTGCGCCTGCTGCGCGTGCTCGAACGCCATCAGTCCATCCTGGCCGAGCCGATGCCGCCCGGGCAATGGCGCGAGCGGTTGCTTGAATTGCTGGAGGCGTTGATTCCCAACGCGCCATCGGCCCCGCGCGCGCAGCGCGCGCTGGATCGGCTACGCAGCCTGATCGATCAATTCGCCCGCGATGCGCAGCGCGCCCAGTACGCCGGCAAGGTGCCGGCCGAGGTGGTGCGTGCGCACTTCGCTGCGGTGCTGGGCGAATCGGACACGCGCGCGCCGTTGCTCACCGGTGGCATCAGCTTCGGCCGCATGGTGCCGATGCGCCTGCTGCCGTTCCGCGTGATCTGCCTGCTCGGCATGAACGATGGCGACTTTCCGCGCCGCGACCCGGCCGCCGGGCTCAATCGCCTCACTGCAGAATTGGGTACCGAGCGCCGCCGGCATGGCGATCGTTCAACCCGCGAGGACGACAGGTTCTTGTTCCTGCAATTGTTCGCCTCTGCGCAGGAGGTGTTCTACCTGAGCTATCTCGGTGCCGATGCGCGCGACGGCAGCGCGCGCGAACCGTCGGTGCTGGTCAGCGAGCTGCTGGGCAGCGCTGCGCAGTACCACGCCGACCCCGCGGCAATCGACACGCTGGTGGTGCACCACCCGTTGCAGCCGTTTGCCGCCGCGGCCTTCGGTGCGGCGGGTGATCACGGCACCGACCCGCGCCGTTTCAGTTATCGCCGGCAGTGGCGCCCGGCCGTGGACAGCCTTGCCGGCCAGCGCCAGCCGCTGGCGCCTTGGGTGGCCGCTGTATTGCCGGCCGATCACATCGGCCTGCCCGCCAGCGTGTCCATCGACGATCTGCGCCGGCTGTTCGGCGACCCGGCCGGGCAGTTCCTGCGCCATCGCCTGGGGATGCGGCTGCCCGACCCGGCCAGCGAAGACAGCGATCTGGAACCGCTGCTCGCGCCCACGCGCGGGCTGGACCAATACGGCCTGCAGCAGCAGGTGTTCGAGGCGGCATTGGCGGGCGAGGTCGATGGGCTGTACGAGCGGCTGCGCGCGCGCGCATTGCTGCCATCGGGCCCGCTCGGCCGTCGTCAACTCGACGAACGCGTGGCGCAGCTGCGCCCGTATGCCGACGCCTTTCGGCAGTGGCGCGGCGATGCGCCGGCCGATTCGCGCCGCTTGCAGGTGCGCATCGGCGATACCGACGTCCACGGTCGCGTGCCCGGCTGGTATGCCGATGGCGTGGGGCGCGTGCAGGTCGGTGCGCTCAGTGGCCGCAGCGCGATCCGCCACGGCCTGGAATGGTTGCTGCTGCGCGCCGCCGGCGAGCGCGTGCCGTATGTGCGCTTTTTCGAGCAGGACGACGGCCTGGGCCCGCATCCCATCGACGCCGATCCGCTGTCGCAGACACAGGCGCAACACGCATTGGGCGAGCTGTTGCAGCTGTATCGCCATGGCCTGCACATGCCGCTGGCGTTCGCGCCCTACAGCAGCTGGAAATACCACCAGGCCGCACGCAGCGACGACCTGGACAAGGCCATCAAGGACGCCGCCGGGCAGTGGCAATCCAGCTTCGGCTGGAGCGAATCGCATAGCCCGGAACTGCGCCTGGTCAACCGCGGCCGCGACCCGTTCGCCGATGCGCAGCGCTTCGCCGAGTTCGCCATCACCAGCCATCGCGTGTACGACCTGCTCGAGCGCGGCAACGCCGATGCCACGCTGGAGCCGGAGCGTCTGATCGAGAGCTGGCGCCACTGGCACGGCGCGCAGGAAGACGCCGAATGAGCGCCAACCCCGTCACCGACCCGTACCTGCACTTGCCATTGCACGGCGTGCGCCTGATCGAAGCCAGCGCCGGCACCGGCAAGACCTTCACCCTGGCCACGCTGTTCACCCGGCTGGTGGTCGAGCGCGGCCTGCGCATCGGCCAGATCCTCGCCGTCACCTTCACCGAGGCCGCCACCCAGGAGCTGCGCCGCCGCATCCGCGAGCGCCTGGTGCTGGCCGCGACCCTGGTCCCCGACGCCTCCGTAGGAGCGGCCTTGGCCGCGACCGACCTCGCCAACGGCCCGTCGCGGCCAGGTCCGCTCCTACAGGAGGCGCCCGAGGTCCTACTCACCCGCGCCACCCCCCCCGTAGGAGCGGCCTTGGCCGCGACCGACCTCGCCAACGGCCCGTCGCGGCCAGGTCCGCTCCTACAGGAGGCGCCCGAGGTCCTGCTCACCCGCACCACCACCCCCGTAGGAGCGGCCTTGGCCGCGACCGACCTGGCCGACGACCCGTCGCGGCCAGGGCCGCTCCTACAGGAGGCGCCCGACGTCCTGCTCACCCGCGCCATCCTCGCCACCCACCTGGCCAACGGCACCGAAACACCTGCCGCCCTGCGCCACCGCCTGCAACAGGCGGTGGAAGAAATCGACCTGGCCGCCGTGTTCACCATCCACGGCTTCTGCGCGCGTGTGCTGCGCGAGCATGCGCTGGAAAGCGGCCAGGCCTTCGCCGCGCCGGAACTGCTCGCCAACGACCGCGAACTGCTCGGCGAAGTCGCCGCCGACCTGTGGCGCCAGCGCGCGGCCGATGCGGTGATGGCCGAAGACCTGATCGCGTTGTGGTCGGGCGGCCCGCCGGCCTTGGCCACCGACCTGCGCGCCTTGGTGCGGCATCCGGCGATCCTGCCGGCAGCGTCCGACGCCGGAAGCGACGATGCCGACGCACTGCTGCAGGCCGTGCACGATGCAAGCCGCGCGCTGGCAAGTGCGTTTCACGCGCACGGCACCGCGTTTTTCGAATCCATCATGTCCGCCATCGACGGCGGCATCCTGAGCAAGGTCAGCTACAAACCCGAGTGGCTGGCCTCGCTGTGGCATTGGTTCGACAGCTTCGCCGCCGCGCCATCGGTCAACACCGCCCCGCACCCCAAGCTGATCAAGCTGACCGCCGCGGAACTGGCCGCCGGCACCAACAAGAAGTTCGTCGAGCGCACGCCGGACTCGCCGCTGAGCCACGAGATCGACGGCTATCTCACCGCGCTGGCGCGTGTCGAACAATGGCGCACGCGTCGCCGCATCCGCCTGCTGCACGCCCTGCGCGAGGACGCCATCGCGCGGCTGGCACTGCTCAAGCGCCAGCGCCGCGTGCAGACCTACGACGACCTGGTCGATGGCGTGGCGCACGCGCTGGAAGGCGCGCAGGCCGATGCCCTGGTCACACGGCTGCGCGCGCAATACGCCATCGCGCTGGTGGACGAATTCCAAGACACTGACGACCGCCAGTGGGCGATCTTCTCCAACGTGTTCGGCGAGGGCCCGCTCGCGCGCGCCGCCGGCCTGGAGCCGGCGCTGTTCCTGATCGGCGATCCCAAGCAGGCCATCTACGGCTTCCGTGGCGGCGACGTGCGCACCTATCTGGCCGCCGCAGTCACTGCCGAACTCGCCCCGCCGCTGAGCCACAACTTCCGTTCGCGCCCCGGCGTGCTGGCGGCCATCGACGCGCTGTACGCGCAGGCCGGCTACGGTGAGGCCTTCCTCACCGACGGCATCGCCTTCCACCCGGTGCAGCCCGGCACCAAGCGGGTGGATGCCGACCTGCAACGCGATGGCGCCACCGCCCCGGCGCTGACGCTGTGGCGCGCGCCGGAACCGCCGCCGCCTGCGAAAGGCAAGCCCAAACCCTGGAGCGCCGGCCGCGCCCGCGAGCTGGCCACCGCCGCCTGCGTGGCGGCGATCCGCGGCTGGCTGGCCGGTGGCCGCGACGGCACTGCCACCGTCACTGGCCGCCCGGTGCAGGCCGGCGATATCGCCGTACTGGTGCGCAGCCACGGCGAGGCCACGCGCATGCAACAGGCGCTGGGCGCGGTGGGCATCCCCGCCGTGGCGGCCGGCAAACAGAGCCTGTTCGCCACCGACGAAGCGCTGGAGCTGCTGGCCCTGCTGCAAGCATTGCTCGACCCGGGCGACGACAGCCGCCTGCGTGCCGCCCTGGCCACCGTGCTGATCGGCGCGGACGCCGCCGCCATCGCCGCGCTTGCACACGATGGCGAGCGTCACCGTCGCTGGCAGCAGCAGGCGCTGGACTGGCGCGAGCGCTGGCAACGCGGCGGCCCGCTGGCCCTGATCGGCGAGCTGGGCGCCGCGCACGGGCAACGGTTGCTGGCCCTGGTCGATGGCGAACGCCGCCTCACCAACTACCTGCAGCTGGCCGAATTGCTGCAGGAAGCCGACGCCCGCGCGCTCGGCCCGCATGGCCTGGTCGACTGGCTGTCGCGCCGCATCGCCAATGCCGACGACAACGACGAAGCCCAGCAGCTGCGGCTGGAGTCGGACGCGCGCCGCGTGCAGATCGTCACCCTGCACAAGAGCAAGGGCCTGGAGTATCCGCTGGTGTTCCTGCCCTACATCGGCATCGGCCGCAGCGACAAGGGCGCCGGCCGCCATTGCGTGGTGCATGCGCCCGAGCTCGGCCGCCAGCTGCACTGGAAGACTGATAAAGAGGACCCAAGCTGGAGCGCCGCCGAAGCGGCCTGGAAGCAGGAACAACGCGCCGAAGACGCGCGCCTGCTCTACGTCGGCCTGACCCGCGCCGAGCACGCGCTGTGGATCGCCAGCGGCCCGTTCCACCAGCACGAGCGCACCGCCCTGTCCGGCATGCTGCGCGCGCTCGACGCGCTGCAGGGCGCGGCCGGCGAGGGCGCAGTGGTGGTCGACACGTCCACCCCACCGGCCACCCTGCCGCGGCTGCCGCCACCGATCGAGGCGCAGGTGCCGCCCGCGCGCACCCCGCAGCGGCATATCGCCCCGGACTGGTGGGTCTACAGCTTCACCCAGCTGGCCAACGCCGATGCCGGTGCCGCCAGCGACCCGATGGCCAGCGCCACGGTGGTCGGCAGCGGCGGCAGCGACGAGCCGGCCGGCAGCGAGGCGGTGGCAGTCGCCGCGGCCACCGAGGCCGAACCGTTCGACCCGCGCTTTGCCGGCAATCGCTTCGGCGTGGTGATGCACGACGTGTTCGAGCGCTGCGACTTTGCCGCCTGGCACGCGTGGCAGCCCGGCCAACCCGCGCCCGAGGGCCAGGCCGCGCCCATCGTCGAGGCGCTGCAACGCGGCGGCTATGCCCGGGACGAACTCGACGACGGCCTGCGCTTGCTCACCGCGCTGATCGGCCACACCCTCACCGTGGTGTTGCCCGAAGGCACCCCCCTGGCCGCGGTCCCCGAACCGCAGCGCCGCAACGAAATGGAATTCCACTTCGCCATGCGGCCCACCCGGGTCGATGCGCTGCTGGCCTTGCTGCACCGGTTTGGCGTGGTCGGCGAGCGCCAGGCCTTCGGCGCGCGCCAGCGCCTGGAAGGCCTGATGACCGGCCTGATCGACCTCACCTACACCGTGGACGGCCGCTGGTACGTGCTCGACTACAAGTCCAACCGCCTGCCCAGCTACGACGCCGACGCTCTGGCCCGCGCCATGGCGCACAGCGAGTACGCGTTGCAGGCGCTGATCTACACCGTCGCGCTGCACCGCTGGTTGCGCTTCCGCCTGGGCGACGCCTATGACTACGCCCGCGACTTCGGCGGCGTGCGCTACCTGTTCTGCCGCGGCCTGGACGCGGCGGCCTCCACCGATCCCGGCACCCCGGCCCCCGGCGTCCACGCCTGGCGTTTCGACCCGATCCTGGTCGACGCCCTGGACGCCCTGTTCGCCGGCAGCGCCCCGGAGCCGATATCCAGCAACCCAGGCACGCCCGATGCCCACTAGCGCACAGCTCGTTACCGGCGACGCACCAAGGCTGCGCTCGCACCGGGAGAGTGCACACCCGGTCAGCGCCGACGCACCAAAGCCGCTCTCCCCGCGGGGCGATAAGGCACTGGTTGCGCGCCACTGGCGCGCATGCCTTGGAGCGCCCGCGCCGCTGGCGCAGGCTGGGGCGCGGAGCGGGGGTTGGGGTGAGGGTCCGTCCGCCCGTCAGGCCTCCACCTCATGAATCACCCAAACCTCTTCAGCGCGCTCATCAAAGCCGAAGCCCTGCGCACGCTGGACCTGGCCTTCGCCCAAAGCCTGCAACGCCTGGCCCCGGAGACCGACGCCCTGGTCCTGGCCGGTGCCGCCCTCGCGTCCCTGGCAGTCACCAGCGGCCATGCCGGGCTGGACCCGGTGCGCGCCAGCATCCTGCTGGACCAACGCGACGGCCCGGCGCCCACCCTGCCAGACCCGGCCGACTGGCAACGCGCGCTCGCCGCCTCGCGCTGGGTCGATCAACCGAACCCGGAAGACCCCGCCGCCGCCGACTGCCCGCTGGTCCTCGAACACGGCCTGCTCTACCTGCGCCGCTACCGCGAGTACGAACGCCGCCTGGCGCTGGGCCTGCAGCGCATCGCCGCCCAATCGCCGCCGCCTTGCGACGCCGCCACGCTGGCCCAGCTGTTCGCACAGCTATTCCCAAACCCGTCGATCCCTCTCCCGCCTGCGGGAGAGGGTGCCCGAAGGGCGGGTGAGGGCACGGCCCCGCCCGAGCCATCCGTCTACCAGAAAGGCACGGGCCGACCCGAGCCATCCGTCTACCAGGAAGGCACGGGCCGACCCGAGCCATCCGTCTACCGGGAAGGCACGAGCCTACCCAAGCCATCCCACCATCAAGACGGCACGAACCCACCCGCCCCGTCCCACTCCCCAGACCGCCAGGCCCAGGCCGCCGCCCTGGCCCTGCGCCGCACTTTGCTGCTGATCACCGGCGGCCCCGGCACCGGCAAGACCACCACCATCGCGCGCCTGCTGCTGTTGCGCATCGCGCAAGCGCACGCATCCAACACCCCGGCCCCGCGCATCGCCCTGGCCGCACCCACCGGCCGCGCCGCCGAGCGCATGGCCGAAAGCCTGCGCCTTGCGGTTGCGCGCGCCATCGCCGACGGCATCCAACTGCCACCCACTCCCAGTGCAGCCCCGCACGGGCGAGTGCAGCAGTCACCAAACCCCGTCGCTGCCACTCTCCGTCAAGCGCCAGAGCCAGCGGACCCCAGCGCTTCCTCTTTCCCGCGAGCGACAGAGCCAGCAAACCCCGCTGTTCCCCCACTCCCGCAAGCGCCAGCAAACCCCGCCGTTTCCCCTCTCCCGCAAGCGGGAGAGGGTGCCCGAAGGGCGGGTGAGGGCCAGCCGCCCACCTGGGAATCTCTCCTCCCCACCGGCGCCAGCACCCTCCACCGCCTGCTAGGCGTCATTCCCGATTCCCCTAACTTCCGCCACACCGCAGACAACCCGCTGCCATTCGACCTGATCGTCGTCGACGAGGCCTCCATGGTCGACCTGCCGCTGATGTGCAAGCTGGTCGAAGCCGTGGCCGACGGCACCCAGCTGATCCTGCTCGGCGACGCCGACCAGCTGCCCTCGGTGGAAGCCGGCGACGTGCTCGCCGCCATCCTGCAGGCCGCCGGCCCCGGCGATACCTTGCAGCCGCAGGACGCACAGGCGCTGCAAGCGCTGCTCGGCAACGCGCCCGGCGGCACCACGCCTGCCGCCACCCACAGCGGCGGCCTGGCCGGCCACCGTGTGCACCTGCTGCGCGGCTACCGGCAAGCGCACGACTTCGCCCTCGCCCCGCTGGCCGACGCCATCCGCGCCGGCGACGCCGACACCGCCCTGGCCCTGCTGCGCAGCGGCGAGCTGGCCGGCGTGCACTTCCACGAAGACGGCGAAGACCCGCTCACCCTGGGCCGCGACGCACTGCTCGCGCACTGGCGCGCGCTGGCCGATGCACAAGACCCGGCCGCGGCCCTGCGCGATGCCGCGCGCCTGCGCCTGCTCACCGCCGTACGCGCCGGCCCGCAGGGCGCACGCGGCCTCAATGCCCGCATCGAACAACTGCTGGCCGAAACCGGCTCCGGCGCGCGCCGTCTCGGCAGCGCCTCGCCCTGGTTCCAGGGCCGCCTGCTGCTGATCACCGAAAACAGCTACCGCCACGGCCTGTTCAACGGCGACGTCGGCATCTGCCTGCGAAGCGATGCGAGTCCCTTTTCGGGGCGCAGCGACGCGGGTCCCTCTTCAGGGCGCAGCGACGAAAGCCCGCCTTCAGCGCCAGGCCAGTCCGGCGGCACCGCCAACCGCCACGCCCCAGGCACCGATAGCCGTGCCCAGGGCCCATTGGTCGCCTGGTTCGAAGGCGACGGCGACGGCCAGGTGCGCGGCTTCCACCCCGCCGCACTGCCCGCGCACGAAAGTGCCTTCGCCATGACCGTGCACAAGGCTCAGGGCAGCGAGTTCGACACCGTCTGGCTGCAACTGCCCACCCGCGACGCCCGCGTGCTCAGCCGCGAACTGCTCTACACCGGCATCACCCGCGCCCGCCGCGCCCTGCACCTGGCCGGCAGCGAAGCGGTCATCCGCGCCGCGCTCGCAAGGCACGCCGCGCGGATCTCGGGGCTGGCGTGGCGGTTGGGTGCGCAGCAGCAGGCGGCACCCGCTACGCAAGCAGCAGAACCATCCACTGTCATGCCCGTGCAGGGGTCGTTGTTCTGATGGACGCGAGCCGGCGCAATGGCAGCATCACTTACGGCAGAACGGCACGTTCGCCTATCACCGTCATCGGGCGTGCCCGGATAACCTCGTGGCCGAAGAACGCCTGGTTGTGCGGTATCGCCAGCATGGGAGGCATCGATGGCGAAAAAGCATGAAATTTCGCTCGTCCGCTCGTCCGCGGCCGAATACCTGACCTTCGTGGCCGCCGCAGGCGAGGGCGGCGTACAGGCGGCGTATGCCGACGAAAACGTCTGGCTGACGCAGAAGATGCTGGCCCAGCTCTACGATGTCGAAACCCACACCATCAACTACCACCTGAAAAAGGTGTTCGCTGACAACGAGTTGCAGGCAGATGCAGTTATTCGAAATTTTCGAATAACTGCCGCCGACGGCAAGAGCTACGACACCAAGCACTACAACCTCGCGGCCATCATCGCCGTGGGCTACAAGGTCAATTCAGAGCGCGCGGTGCAGTTCCGCAAGTGGGCCACCTCCATCATCGAGTCCTTTACGATCAAGGGCTTCGCGATGGACGACGAGCGCCTGAAGAATGATGGCACGGTGCTCGGCAAGCGCTACTTCGAAGAGCAGCTGCAGCGCATCCGCGAGATCCGTCTCTCCGAGCGCAAGTTCTACCAGAAGATCACCGACATCTACGCCACCGCCCTGGACTACGATGCCACCGCGCAGGCAACCCAGCGGTTCTTCGCCACAGTGCAGAACAAGCTGCACTGGGCCATACATGGGCGCACCGCGGCGGAAGTCGTCTACCACCGTGCCGATGCCGGCAAGCAACACATGGGTCTGACCACCTGGGCCGATGCACCACGTGGGAAGATCCAGAAGTTCGATGTGGCCGTCGCCAAGAACTACCTGACCACCGGCGAGATGGCGCAGTTGCAACGCCTTGTATCGGCCTATCTTGACCTGGCCGAGGACATGGCATTGCGGCAAATTCCGATGACCATGCAGGATTGGGAAACACGTCTGAATCGCTTCATCGAAGCGACCGACCGGCAGGTGTTGCAGGACACAGGGCGCGTCACCGCCGAGATCGCCAAAGCTCATGCGGAAAGCGAGTTCGAAAAGTACCGCATCGTGCAGGACCAGCTGTTCGTGAGCGATTTCGATCGCGTGTTGCAGCAGCTTGATGCAGGAGACCGGGTGGACGGAACCAACGAGGACTTGCGCGAAACGGAGGCGGTGCAGGAAGTGCCGAAGCGTCAGGTCCCCAATAGAAAACGCGAGCCAAAGCCATAAATCGGTCGCGGTCCAACCATTTGTGCGTTATCGGGAGCAATCGGAATCAAAAAGATAAGAGCACCTCAGCCGATATGGTGTCTCTGAAGACTGCTACATCCAACATCCTCGAGATCACACCTCGATAGGTCAGCGATGTATAGGCGAACCTGGCCTCGCCCGGCCTATTGAGATGTGACTGATGATTCCGCGTAGATCGGCTTCGCCTGCGTCGGTAAGGACTTAGCCATGCATCAGCCGCGACGGCTCTCGGCCAACTCTTCATCCAGGATGGCGCTGACGCTCTTGGTGGAAAACTTGCCGGCAAGGCCTTCCTCGACGCGTCCCTCAAGCAGGTTTTCCAACTCCCGCCATGCCTGATCGGCGCTCGCTTCGCCAGGAAAGAGACGTTCAAGCGCGTATTGTCTGATGGTCTTGCCCTGCAGAGTGGCCAACGCCTTGAGGCTCTGGTGCTGCTGGGCGCTCAGAACATTGATCAAACGGCCCATGACGAGCTCCTAAATCCACAAACCCACATTAGCGCATCTGGGCTGGTTGACCGATTGCAGAGCTTTGGGACGCCAGCGCGGGTGACGCTGTGCCGTGTTTTGACGGAAACTGCGCTCCCGGAACAGGACCGCACCGATGGACCGACGTCGCCGCAAACGGATGGAACGCTATTGGGCGCGTGCAGAAGCCAAGGCACGTGCAGCGGTCGACCGGTTGGATCCGGAGAGCTGGTTCGATCTGTGGCATACGCATCTGGATTGGGACGGTCGCGGCCGCGCCTCTGTGGAAGATCGGCAGATGGTGAACGCGGTTGCAGTGCGTGTGCTGTGCTACCTGGAGAAACGTCTGGCGCATCGTGGGGCAGCGGTGCAGCTGTGGGCAGACCTCAATTCGGACACGATGGACACGGGCATCTACGCGCACTCTGCCAATCTGAACGGCACGACCTTCCCCGCTACGCATCGGGCCGGCATCGCGTCATGCGATGGCAGTGTTCGGTATGTCGTGCAGCGTCAGCCCGCCATGGTCGGCGCGGAGGTCCGCCAGTGAGTTCCACCGACAAAGCGCATCGCACCGAATTGCGTTACGCAGTCGGTGCCCGCCAGCCCCGTGTCGCCAAGGCGCCCGTCACCGGCGCCACCTATCGGCTGGCGCACGCCTGCTTCGGTTGCCGCAGAAGTTTCAAGATCGCTCCGCGCGAGCAGATGGCTCCGTGTCCCGGCTGCGGTAACGCGCTGTGCGTGATGGGGCGCTCCTTCAAGGCACCCGCGGCCCGCAACCAGGCGCAATGGCGCAAGGTCGAGCGCCTGTATCGCGCAGGCTTTCGGTTCTTCAGTTACCGCAGCCACCCGTGCGGCGCGCTCCCGGCCAAGCTGTCGGAGGTCGATCGCTTTATCCGTGAGAACCCTGAGCACCCATTACGCCTGGGCAGTCACTAAGACCTTGCACTGCACCACACCGCGAGGCCAGGCCTGCGCCTGACCTCGTCTGCCGTCTGGCAGGCCGGGCGGCTTACTTGCCCTTCTTTTCCTGCTTGGCCGCGCGCTTTTCCTTCAGCGTCTTGGTCGGCTCTTTCTTCTGGCTCTTCTTCTGGTCCATCCCCTTGCTCATGACACCCTCGTAGTTGCTGGATTGATCGGTCGGGCAGCGCCATGACCCTGGCGTGCCTGCGCACTGTACGGCTTGCGCGGGGTGGAATGGCAGCGGCAGCGCCAGGCCGTGCGACGGGCGGTATGCCCGGCCCCGTGTCTGCTCAACGTAGCGAGCGCCAGCAGCGGCCCGGCGCAGCCGGCAGGGCCACAAATGCAAAACGCCCGCGTGCGACCGGCAAGGTCTGCACGCGGGCGCTGGCGGCAGCGGCGGCCCTACTTGGCGGCCACGCGTTGGTACTGCTCGCCGCCGGTGTTGAGGTGGCCGTTGGCCGCGTCGATGGCGAAGTTCACTGTCTCGCCATCGTTGGTGACCTCCAGCGCCCCATCCTTGTAGACCGCCGGGTAGCTCTCGGTCTTGGGCTTGCGGCTGAAGAACTTCGGCGTGGTGCTGCGGACCATGAAGGTCTCGCCATTGCGCTCTATGTCCATCGTCTCTTCCTGCGTCTGCACGTTGACCCAGTGGCCGACGAACTTCTCGCCCTCCTCCTTGGCGCAACCGCTCACCAGCAGTGCCGCAGCCAGCGCGGTGCCCATCCACTTCATCATCGTGTGTTCTCCAGTTGAGTCTGGAGCCGAGGATGGCGGGTGGGGGATGTACGGCAGGTCAAGGGACAGGAATGCTCCCAGGGGAAAACCACCGCCGTCTCGGATGCTTCATTGGCAACGACGCTCCGCCCGATCTGATGACGTGCCAAACCGATCTGACTTGCCAACCCTTCAGGAGCGAGCGGAAGCTAGCGGTGCCGTCGCGAGCCCGGTGACGTTCGCCAAGCCGCCGCAAAGACATGGTGTTTCGACCAATCCCCCTACGAAGAGCAACCGGTGACCTCTCAACTACCGCCACACGAGTCGGAACAACACAAAATGTCGAAGGAGTCTCCCTTCAACGACACTCACCCTGCGCATCCATCGTCACCAGCCGACCTGTCGCCAAGGCGGATAAGCTGGCCTCGCATCCTGCGTGTTTGTTTACTTTTTGCGCCGTTGCTCGCCATCGTGCTGTTGGCAAAGCCGATCACCTCTTCAATTGCAGGATCTGCCGAACAGTCAGCATCACCGTCGCCGCCTGCAGCTCTATCAAAGCAGGACGTCATCTTGATCTGGACAGCAGTCGCTGAGCAGCGGTACCCCGTCTATGCTGGTGCGTCAGAGGTGGACACGTCTCGCATGCGTGCAAAACGCAAACCCGTGGTGTTGCTCGATCGGTCTACCCAGACCTGTCCTGTTGAGAGGCCAGAGAAGGCGTGCGGCTCGAATCTGGATCAGAAGTTACTTTCGTCCACCGCTGCACATAGGTTCGTATCAGCAAAGGCGCGACAGGCGCTATTGCTGGCAAATGCAGCGCAGGTGCAGGTACGGCTGCCCGAGAGCACCTATGTCCATGGGGCATCTACCGATCACGTCGACGCACTGCTGACGGATATCAATTGGCCCGCCTTCTATCAGGCTTACCCGGGCACAGCCGGATATCTGCAACTCAGTGTGCCGGTCGTCGTCGATGGATCCCACTCCCTGGCATATGCGGAACAGCGTTGCGACGGACGGTGCGGCACGGGCATGCTCTATCTGCTTGCGCGCACCGGGAAAGGATGGAAGATCACCAAACGGCTTGAGCTATGGGTAAGCTGAGGTGGTCTTGAAGCAGCCGCCGAGACGGGCCTCTCAGATGCCACAGCCATAAATAAAGGAAGAAGGATGAGCATGGGTGCCTACCACTTGAATCCATCTATCGCCTTTGCTGCGGTGCTTTGTCTATCTATGGCGGGATGCACGTCGCCCGCCCACGCAGTCGCCCCGCAGCGCGAGCATCCGAGGCAGAACAACGGGCAAGCGTCGGTCGCTTGTCCCTCGAAGGATTTCAGCACTTTCCTTCAGCGCTATGCTGATGTTGCAAACGATGACGTACGTCGCCGTTTCACCAATGATCCGCTGGAGTATGAAGTCCCGACTTACACTGTCCAAGACGTAACGCCATCATCGCCGGCCACGCACATCTCCAAGCGGAAAGGACCTTCTCGCCTCGACCTATTCCCTTTTCGTTATTTCAAGGATGCAAAAGTCTTTGATCAAACTATTCCAGGGGCAAAGGGTCCCGAGCGACAAAGTGAGGTTGGCTATCCAATGTCCATTGAGGCGACCGCCGGCGACGGGCGCAGGGTGGACTTTGGTATGGAGTATGAGATGGATACTTATGTCTTCAAGCGAAGTAGGGGCTGCTGGTACTTGACTCGCGTAATCAACCTCAGAGACTGACAGGGAGTTGGTCCATGGCAACATCAGATGCTAACCAGCAGGTCCCGTATCGCGTCATCCAACTCGAATGGGAAGCTAAGAAGGGATATACCAACGAGCCTGTCGAAAACTTCGACGGCTTAGTAACTCACCACCCAAACAGCAACAGATTCGCTCGCCTGGTCAACGGTAGCGCTGTTGGCGGTGAGGCAGGTCGCACGATGGGGCTGATTGGTGGCGAAATGCAGGAGATTGAGGTCGCCAAACCGGGCAAGTCCTATGGCCTTCGTGCTGACCAGGTGTTGTTGAAGAAGGATTTCATACTTGAAGATTCCAGGTCCCCCACCGGGCCGGCTTCAAGAGCCCTCGATGTCCCATCACCTGTTGCGGGAGTAGTAGGCGCCGTCGATACGACCGGGGGGTTGGTGGAGGTTCGGGACAGACAAGGTGGTGACGTCATCCTGCGTGTCCGGCACATGTCTCCACTTCACGTAAAGGTTGGTGATCAGGTCGAGTACGGTCAGGCACTAGGCGTCCAGAGCAAGCAATCAACTGCAAAGATCCACGTACACATGGAAGTTGATACTCGCTACTACCAACACTACGAGAACTACATAGGCGATTTGGTCAGCGGCCGCCTGTCGATCGATGTAGAAAGGCGGGATCGTGGCATTGAACCTAGGCCGTTCGTGGATGACGGAACGCTCCGCATCGGTGAATCGTCCGAGATGGTTCGTAAGGTGCAGCAAACCTTGAATGCCGAGGGCTATCGCGGCGCAGACAATCAGCCACTTCAGGAGGATGGTGTCTACCGACTGTCGATGCAGGCAGCAGTGATCAACTACCAGCAGGCGCACGGTCTCTCTCAAACGGGAGACATCGACCCTGCGACATTGCAGCAGATTGCCCCGCGCACCTTCCCACCCGAGTTGAACCGTGAAGATCACAATGCTGCGCCAACCTACCGCAATATCCAGGGCGCCGTGCCCTTGCAAGACCCGCTACATCGTCAGGCCGAAGACGCTGTGCGCCGCCTGGAGCAGAGCCTTGGCCGTGACTATGACGACAACAGTGCCCGTCTGGCGGCCAGTAGCGCCCACTTGGCCAAGGCGAACGGACTGACGCAGATCGACCACGTCGTGTTGAGCAATCAGACAGTGTCCGTCGGACGCGGCGAGAACGTGTTTGTCGTCCAGGGCGCATTGGATAACCCCGCGCATCTGATGGCGCACATGAAGACGAGCGCCGCTATCGCACAGCCTGTGGAGCAATCTCTTTCGCAGCTGCAGGTGCTGAGCGAAACGCAGCGGCAGCAACAGGCACAGCAGCAAAGCCAGCAGCAGGATCAACAGCAGCTGAGTGCGCCCCAACATCGAATGGTCTGAGCAGCCGAAAGTCTTGTCTGAAAGCTCGACTCAGCGGCCGGCGAACTTATCTCTCCAATTTGGCATTTCGCTCACCAAGACGCCGCAGCCAGTGTCGTTCCATTCGCTTCATCATCGTGTGCTCTTTCCAACTGGGGCCTTGATCCGATAGCCGGTGGGGCTTATGGGCGCCAAACGCCGCCTCGAAATGCTGGCCCGAGTGCTGGATGCAACTGCCTTCAGGTGGAAACTCAACTTGACTCCGCTTACCCCCGTGACAGCGATGCCGGGCGACGGGCGGTGCATCCGGACCGGCGTTTGCTCAACGTAGTGGGCGCCGGCCCCCTAGGCGCGGCCAGCAAAGCCACAAATGCAAAACGCCCGCGTGCGTTGGCGACAGCGGCGGCCCTACTTGGCGGCCACGCGTTGGTACTGCTCACCGCCGGTGTTGAGGTGGCCGTTGGCCGCGTCGATGGCGAAGTTCACCGTCTCGCCATCGTTGGTCACCTGCAGTGCCCCATCCTTGTAGACCGCCGGGTAGCTCTCGGTCTTGGGTTTACGGCTGAAGAACTTCGGCGTGGTGCTGCGGACCATGAAGGTCTCGCCATTGCGCTCGATGTCCATCGTCTCTTCCTGCGTCTGCACGTTGACCCAGTGGCCGACGAACTTCTCGCCCTCCACCTTGGCGCAACCGCTCACCAGCAGTGCCGCGGCCAGCGCGGTGCCCATCCACTTCATCATTGTGCGTTCTCCAGTTGAGTCTGCGGCGAGGATGGCGGGTGGGGGATGTACGGAAGGTCAAGGAGTTAAAGTGATATGTCCCACGCAGGCAGCTCACAATCTAGCCGTCCGTTCAAAGACACATTTCAAAACTTATGAGTCGCATTAATATCCTGCCAGAGCGTCACGAAGGTTGCCATCGTCACGAGTGTCAGCACTTAAATAATTTTACCGCGGGAAAATTAACGGAGAGGATGTCAGAGCATGCTTATAACAGTCGCGTTTGACGTTAAAAATTATGTTGAATTAATGGAAAGTTGGCCGGTGAGGGTTGGCGATATTTCGTTATTCATTGAGTGCGAGGGTCGAGTTGTAAAGAAGGTTTGCATTTCATACTCGAATGTCGGAATTGAGAATGCGCCGCTTATAGATGAATCTTTTGGGCATCCTCCTAAAATAAATATTAATGGAGGTGCGTATGTAACAGCTGCTATAGAGAGGCTAATGGATTGGCAGGCAGTAATTTCAGGCCAGCAGATATTCGATTTGGATTTTGACAGTCACGAGATAAGGTTTCGCGCGGAAAATACTGCCGAAGACGGAAAAATCGCAATAAAATCTTTTCGCGGCTCACGTGGAGAGGCCCTAAACGCATCTTTAGACTTTGAGCAAATAGGAAGAGCATTCTTAGTTGATTCCGTTGATAAAGTAAGAGTCGAGTCAGCATCGCATTTCCGCGAGGGGCGAATTGCTTATGCGGCCGGGCGACATGTGGATGCTTACAATAATCTGTATCTTTTCATTGAGACTCGTTACTGTGATGGAAAGACCGGTAATGAAATACAGACGAAAATATTGTCTCAAGCCCCGAAATTCGTCGGGTCTCTCTCTGATGTGATAGCTAGGCTTCAAGGGGCGGAAAAGATAGATCAAATCAAATCTTCAAAGCATATTCAAAAATTGTTTGAAGTGGACACAAGTTTGTATGAAAAGATAAAAATCCTTGTGATGCTGCGGGGCAGTTTGCGTCATCACTCATTCAAAAATCCACACAGGTGGAATCCAAACAAGCAACAAGAGTATGAAGCACCGGCAAGATTTCTAAGTCTAGTAGTTGGGGAAATTGTTTTATCTGAATCAATAAATGACATATACAACCCCGATGTTCTCAAAAAATTTAGAGATATTTCAATCGGTGCTGGATTTGAAACAAGTGTCCGAGTTTCAACAAGAAGACTCGATGGGAAAGCTGCGCTGGTTATTGATCTAAGTGTTCCGACTACGGTGGCTTCGACTCGACTCTGCTTAAAGACTCTTCGCGACTCCATTGGTCTATGCAAGGAGCACGAACAATTAGCTGCCACAACTAGGATAGAAGCGACAGCCAATGGCTTAGAGTTATTTATTGCTGAGGTTGGAATCTGGGCCTATAATCCAACCCATTCCATAAAAGCAGTTTCGGAGAAAAACTCTGTCAGGTGTAGCTTCGAATACATGAAGGCAGGGGTTGTTATAACGGGGGAATTCAATATTCCAATCCAAGGTGGCGACGTAGATGTTTGGTTCGTATGGAATATATTCCTGCGCTGCTTTGAATGGATTGAAAATAGGGATCCAACCACACGCGTAGTGAATATGAAGATTTTTCTGAATAAACTTGATAGTCCGGTTATAAGGTATGCTGTTGGGGCCCAAGTGAGATTTTAGCCAGCAAAATCTTGAGTCGTGTCAGGGCGCACTTCATGGTTCACGCAGACCTTAAGGAATAGGTGGACGATAACGGAGGCGGTCCTTTTTGGTAGCATTGGCTCAAATCTAAGCGCGGTTCGTGTCAATGAAAGATCGATTTTCAAAATCATTAATTTATAATAATTTAGCTTGACTCGATTAATGGCCGTAGAACGGAAGGCAACGCCACCAGTAGGCACGGCTACCCAAGAAGCTCGGCTCCTCGGATCACGTTTTGAGGGAAAAGCTTTTTTTCAATGATCGCTGCTCGTGCCACTTCAACGTTGGGAACAAAGATCACCACTGCCAAGTCTTTAGTCGCACGTGAGCAGCAAACGTAGAAAAGTCTTCGTGTTCGATCAAGCACAGATTCTTCGCCTGCAGCAATGTGTTCATCGTCATTCTCCGACAGGGGCGTATAGCCAAAGTATTTGCCGTAAGAGTACTGCCGGTAGTTAGCCTCATCGTCATCGATTACAACCAGGACGCGCTCGAACTGCGCACCTTTGACGCCGTGATGGGTAGCGAAGGGTGATTCTTCGGAAAAATAACGTTGATAGGCCCACAGATTTTGTATTCCACAGGCTATGAAGGCTTGAACGTTGTCGTAGCCACTAGTGTGGTTGTTCTGCGGATCGTCGGCTAGATGCGCGTCGAATCGATCGTCGAGTCTAAGCAGCTCGCTATCACGCACATGTTTAAGGACGTCCAAAATAGTTGCCTGTGAGCCTTCCGCAAGCAGCTCGACAAGCGTTCGAACCGCTTGCTGTAGGTCACTGAGGACAGTCGCAGTATCTTGTCCACTTAACCGGTCCGGCTCGAGTTTCGGACTCACACTGCGCAAGATGGAAATGACATTGAAATTTTCGCCCGCTTGCTCTGAGACAACGAGCGGAAGAATGTGTTGAACGAAGGGCCGTAGTGGCCAAGCGGTTCCATCGCTGAGACCCTCACTCAGACTCATTGGCGCGCGATCATTGAGTGCGGCGTACAGGCTAGGGAAGCCGAGGCGGCTCGCTGCCATGCGGTGAACCAGTACGAGCAGGCGCACATCGCTTTCGCGCACATCATTTAGCCACTGCGTGTCATCTGTCTGCTCAGAAAGCCATTGCCTGACGGCCATTAGGCATGCAGTTCGATCTCCGTCGGACGGCAGGACGAAAAGATTGCTGGTCCCTTCCACCGGCTGCTCATGGCCATCCACCATTCGAGTCCGGCCACGAGTTTGTTCCAGCCCGTCGCCTTCGGCTCTGATAGCATTGATGACGTCGAGCACTGCTCTCGGACACCTGAAGTTCTCGGGCTTGGTAATCTCCGACCAGTCTTCGCCGAGCTCGATGGGACCAGCTCCGCCCATGTAGATCCGTTGCATTGGATCTCCGAAGAAGCCAACGCACAGCTCCGGATGCTCAGCGGCAATGGTCTGCAGTGCCATGACAACGTCCGGATGGGTGTCCTGACTCTCATCAACAAAAATGTAGGGGAAGCGCGCCGCTATGACCTGTCTCAGTAGGGGGCGCACAACGATGCAGGCCGGCGCGAGCTTCAATATGTCGTCATGGCCGAGGATGCCCTCGGCATAACTACTTCCGGTTCCGTAATCGAACTTCTCAACTTTATGTACTTCTGCAAGTTCGGCCTCAAGATCGACCATCTCCTGCTCAAGACGGGCCTTGGTCTTCTCCTGAGTCCTCGGCTTATTGAAGTGTTCGCACCGCTCTGCAATCTTCTCCTTGATGCGATCCTGAACCCATACAAGGATGTCTGAATGGAATGGCCTAACTATCGACCAAAGGAAGCTGTGGATGGTAGAGATTTGGAACAGAGGCGAGACACCTACATCTTCCGATATTTCACCCACGGCCACTTCGGTATAGGTAATGCACGCGATCTTCTGTCCGGCGCGACGTAGAGCAGGTCCACGTGTCTCGCCTAGGTGAGCAAGCGCTTTGATGAGCGAAGTAGTTTTGCCCGAGCCCGCACCCGCCACCACTACGAAAGAGCGAGGTGGCTCTCGATCAAGGCACGCCCGGACTTCTAGATCGGCCGGCGTGTCGGGACTTCCGATTCGGCTTGTCATTTCTACACCGCCTCTTCGAGAGGGATAGGGACGGGCTGGGGTTCGTTGCCATCGGGGTGACCGTTGTGTACCTCTGGTGGAGCGATCTGGTTCTCGAGCCAGGTAAGCCCTTCAGCGATGTAAGCGGGTACCAACCATTTATTCGGCTCTTCTGCTAGCAAGCCAAGTGCAAAGTCGGTCTTGCTGAAGCTCTTGCTCTGAACCCGCTTGTGAAGGCGATCAGCGAGTGTACTCAGATCCTTGTCACTGGCCTTTGGAATGCGAAGGCCAAGCGATCTGCGATCTTTGTTCTGGGACCACTGGAGGTTCTCGAGCGCGAACGCCTCCTCCAAGGTGCGCCCTGCAAGTTTCTGAGTTTCTTTGCCCCAGGTGACTTCGGTTTGGCACTGATAAGCCACCCGCACTAGAGCGTCACCATCCACTGTTCTCGCCTGAGTCTTCTGTTCAAGCGTCGCCTGCCAGAGAGCAGCCACTGTGTCAAACTTTGGGAGCCACTGAATCAGCGTTTGATTAGAGGTTGCAGCACCTGTGTGGCTTGCGATGCACGCCTTTCCAGGCTTTGCTGCTGCTTCTGGGGTGTCTTCGTCGTCTTCTCCGTCGTCCTCCTCATCATCATCCTGAGCTTCTTCGGCGCTTGGCACCGGTGGTATAGCAGCGACGGCTTCTACGCTAGCGGGTGTTACTGGGCCAAACACGCTATCCAGATCGGTAATGATTAGGCTGGTAAGGCCGAGGAAGTCGATCAGGGACTTGAATCGGTGACCGAAGGCTCCGCCGATCTCTAACACTGTGAGGTAGGTTGACTGCAGCCTAGGTGCGGACTTCTCAATCATTTGCGGCAAGAGCAACCTTTCCACGTTGCCTTCCACAAGTACGGCGCCGTCTGCGAAGAACAGGTCGCAGTGAGCGAGCTTAAGATAGCGCTCAAGGAAGGTGCGATCATCTGGCTTGGCGCTGTCATAGAACACAGAGAGATTGAGAATTTCAGAAGTCGCCGCGTTCTGTTCACGGCTTCGCCGAAAGTAGCGTATTGGACGGAAGCCTCGCTCATAGAGGATATGAGTAGAGTGGGTTGTAACAACAATCTGGCTTGTTTGGTGCTTTTTGTCTTCATCGCTGAGTGCAAGGATATCCATCACCTTTCGGATGAAAGCCTGCTGTAGCTGTGCGTGGAGATGCGCCTCCGGCTCCTCGATGAAGATCAAGTGGACAGGTGGACGATCTTCCTCGATTGCCAGCCACTGAGCATGGAGATCGAGGAGTTCCACCACCATGAAGATCAAATTCTTGAAGCCCAGACCGTTGTACCTGTCCGGCAACGTCGGTGGGTCTGGATTGCCATCATCAGCGCCTAGTGCGTAATGCACTACGGCGCCTTCACGCCCGCTCATGATCTGCGCTGGGTCGAGTGCAGAGCGGATCATCATTCGCGGGTTGGTTAGGCCTGGATAACCGAGCTTGGAAAGGCTCTTCAGCGTCGGTTCGAACACGCTCTCGAGATGCTTATTGAGCGAAACCTCAGATGCTGCCAGCGCGCTCAAAGCTTCGATGTCGTTGCCCTTCTGTTCAAGGTTGCGCTCATAAAAGCGACTAAGCACACGCGAGAGTTCCTCCGAGCGCGAGCCACCTTGACCATCGGAAAGATGCCGCTGGGCATTCAGGAAGTCGACTTGGAGAAGGTTCTTCAGAATATCCCTACCGCTATGCTCTTTTCCGCTCAGAGGTGATGGAACATAGCCGTCAATGGCGACCATGCTGGGATCAAATTTCGCGTGATCAAGAACAAAGTATCTAATCTCATATTCAGCATGAAGCCAATCGCGAAGAAAATCTTTGAGGTTACGGGGAGATGGGTCATAAGTCGGCGCTCCATCCTCTCTCTGAGGTGTCGCTTCTAGTGCGTGCTGCCTCACTCCCGTATAGCGTGTATGTGTCGCTGTTGGGTTGATCGGCGCATAAATAACGCGCATCCCAACCAAGTTGCCTTGCCAAGATATGCTGGGAAGCAGATCAACTACGCGATGAATATCGTCTTTTCCTATTTCAAACCAAATGTCAAGCTCGATTGTGGGAAGCTTGCCCATGTCGAGTCCGTCGCTTTCGCCGTACGAAATTATGTCAGGCCAAAGCTCGGAGCTAAAGTCATGAATGTTGAAGCGGCCGCGGCCACTAAACAACTGTAACGCGTGGCCAACAGATGTCTTGCCGCTGTTGTTGGAGCCAACGAAGATTGAGATGTCTGAGGCAAGGTCAATAACAACGTTGTTAAGCCGCCTAAAATTGCGTAAAGCCAGCTTTTTCAAGTACATCCTGCACCCCGCCCAATGATTACTTTAATTAAGTGTGCCTACTGGCAGATCCGTGCCATCTCTATTTGAATAAGGCGCCAAAGCTTCCAGAAAAGCAATGCCGATAGCTGGCGTCGAGGTACGAGATAAGCGCGGTGAGCTAGCAGATGCTGAGAATAATCCACTCAAATGGCGGGAACATTCCATTCGATTGGGCAATACCTTGCGACAGCGCTCCGCCCTGG
This sequence comes from Xanthomonas sp. 10-10, assembly GCF_040182365.1. Classification (NCBI taxonomy): domain Bacteria; kingdom Pseudomonadati; phylum Pseudomonadota; class Gammaproteobacteria; order Lysobacterales; family Lysobacteraceae; genus Xanthomonas; species Xanthomonas sp. 10-10. The sequence goes on along the minus strand of NZ_CP144460.1, from coordinate 5,088,133 downwards.
TGAGCGAACCTCCAGCCGATGCCGTAGCGCACCAGTAGATAAGCAACGACTCCCTCCGAGGCCTAGCGGCCACGACACCGCGGCGGACGCTTCAACTCCGCTCGGTTTTCTTCTGCGTCCATACCCACTTCCCCAGTTCCAGGTTCGAACATAGCCACTGGAGCGTGTTTTGTCAGCAGATGATGCCTACCACTGCGATCAACGTGCCATCAACTCTCAGCGCGATGTATGTGTATGCAAAAAAAGCCCGACCTTCACGTCAAAGCTTGAGATCGCTTGTGCGTCCATGACTTCAATTGCACGCAGCGTATCGATGCGGTGAGCCAAGCTACGGTGGTGAATGACGTGCGCGCTTTCGATAACGCATGTAACGGGTGTCGCTCGAGAGTCTCCTCCTCGGATCGTAGAGCCGATGCATCGCTGCGGAGAGAATCGACGCGACAAGGTACGATCCCAGCCCATCTGCTTGAGTGCGCTTCTGCTGTCGCCATGTCTGCTCCTCGCCCGACCCTCGATGGCACTCCTGCCAGCCAGTTCCAGCTCCCGTCCGGCCCGTGGCACACGGTGTGGGAGGCGCTGTGTGCGTGCTTTCCGGTCGTTGGTGCTGACACGTGGCGTGATCGCTTCGCGCGTGGGCGCGTACTGGATGCGCAGCAGCAGGCATTGGATATCGCTGCGCCGTATCGGCTTGGTGCGGAGATCTATTACTTCCGCGAGGTCGCGGATGAGCCAATCATCGCGGCAACGGAAACGGTGTTGCATGCCGACACGCATATTGTCGTGGCTTGCAAGCCGCATTTCCTGCCCGTGGTGCCAGCCGGTGCCTACGTGCACCAGACGCTGTTGACCCGTTTGGTGCGGCGCTTCGATAACCCCGCATTGGTGCCGCTGCACCGCATCGATCGCGACACTGCCGGATTGGTTTTGTTCTCTGCCAACCCGGCCACGCGCGGGATTTACCAGGCGCTGTTCCGCGAGCGACGCATCCGCAAGCACTATCTGGCAGTCGCACCACCGCTGCCGGGGCTGACGTTTCCGTATGTGCATCGCAGCCGGCTGGAGCCGGGCGAGCCGTTCTTCCGCATGCGCGAGGGCGTGGGTGAGCCGAACAGCGAGACGGTGATCGATGTGGTCGCACGCAGCGTAGACACGTGGACGTACCGCCTGGAGCCGGTCACCGGGCGCAAGCACCAATTGCGCGTGCATATGGCCGCGCTGGGCGCGCCGATCCTGCATGACCGTTTCTATCCAGAACTGGAAGATCAGCGGCCCGATGATCCAGAGCGGCCGCTACAGTTGTTCGCGCATACGTTGGCGTTCGATGACCCGATCACCGGTGAGCCGCGGGGTTTTACAGCGACGGTCGGGCCGAATAACTAGGAACGAAGCAACACGCACTGTCCCGGTGGGTTACTTCAGTTCCTTCTCGAACTCGGTAACGAACTTGGTAAGCGAGGTTCCGCATGCATTGCAGAAATTCCGCAACTGGAGCAGATCCATCCGGCGACTGCCTCGCTCAACGTCGCTCACGTACGACTGTGGACGCTTGAGCGCTGCGCTTAGGGCCACCTGCGTCAGCCCAGCGGCGAGGCGAAGCTCGCGCAGTTGCTGCAGCAAGATGTCGTAATGGTCTTTATGGATTGACTTGGTTGGCATGGCGGCAACGTGGATAGGCCGCACTAAAGCTATATCCCCTTTTCAAATATCTGAAAAAGGGATAAATTCGTGCGGCGGATATCTCGTCCGCTCACGTCGAGGACGGATGCCATGACGACTTCGAAAACCCGCAAGACAGCTACGCCAGCAGCCAAGCTGCAACCGCACGCAGAGCCCTTCACCTTTGGCGTCACCCTGCACCAGATCGACCAGTTCCACACGCTGCTGCGCACGATCACTGCGCAGAGCGACATGGTGGCGGTGTGCAGCGGCAAGCCACTGGATGCCACCAGCTTGTCGGTTCTGGGCGAGAGCATCTTCAATGCCGCCCGTGCAGCGCGCAGTGTCGTGGACGAAATCTATGAGCAGCGGCTCGGCGGCGAGTGGCGGGACCCGGTGCCGCATGACGTGCAGCGGCACGCGTAAGCCTTCGTCCCGCATCGCTCCCAGGATCTGCGCCAGCGCTCCCGCGGCGTGTCCATGCTAGCGTGCCGCTGCCGAGAGCCGGCTGGCCGAAGGAGCGGGGCATGCGGGTCGATCCAATGCGCGACGGTGTTGCGGTTGCTGGCGGCAGGCCGGTCACTCGCGTGGCGTGGGCGCTGCTGTGGCTTGCGCTGGCCGCATTCGCGGCCGAGTTCGTGCGTCACGTGTACCTGAAGTACGCCGCGCTGGAGTCGCCGGCCTACGCGATGTTCCTTACCCGGCGTGGCTGGCTGTGGTGCCATCTGGGTGGCGGCGCCGCCGGCATCGCACTGGGCACGCTGCAGTTCGCCACGCAACGCTGGCGCAGGCACGCATGGGTGCACCGCTGGGTCGGGCGTGCGTATTTCGTCGGCATGCTGGTGGCGATGCTTGGCGCCACCGGGTTGATCGCCAGCTCGCCAGCGCCGATGGTCATCCGCGTGGCCTTCGCGGCGACGGAAGTGGCGTGGCTGGTGGTGGCCTCCGTCGGCCTGGTGGCCATCCGCCGCGGGCAGGTTGGCCAGCACCGGCGCTGGATGGTACGGGCATATCTGGTGACCCTGGCGCCAGTGATATTTCGCATCGCGCTCTATGCGGCGGTGGGGGCCGGCATTGCGCCGTCGCCGGGCACGATCGCGGCGCTGCTATGGGCCAGTTGGGTGGTGCCGTTGCTGATCCACAAGGTGGGGAGCGCCATCGCCAATGCCGCGCGCCGGCACATGCGTCTGTCCGCAGCCGCGGCGGGTGCTGGCGTCGGCATGGACGCCGGCTGAAACGGCCCCGGTGCGAGGCGCAGGCGCGGCTTAGCGCACCTTGTACAACACCGCCGCACCCGGCCGGGGCTCGAACATCGGCACGGTCTGCTGCTTGAGCGCGGTGCCCTTGGCATCCCACACCAGTGTCTCGACCGGGTAGTCATCGTTGCGGGTCATGCTGCCGATCTGCTTGACGATCACCGTCGTGGCGGCGGGCACTTCCGGGTTCCAGGCGAAGACGCCCAGGCGGCCGTAGAACACTGCTGGCGCGGCGGCATCCAGGCGACGGTCCGGGCACATGACCAGGCCGCGCTCCAGCATCACCCGCAGCGCGCCCACGGGCACGGCCTTGACGGTGGGGCCGGTGCGGTCGGTGCTATGGCCGGGGCACACATTGGCCGAGCGGGTGATCATGTCTTCGGCGACCTGCCGGTCGGGCTGGGCCAGCGCCGGCATGGCGGCGCTGGACAGGGCAAGCAGGGTAACGGCGGACTTCCAGTTCATCGGCGACTCCTCATGAGATGGCACTCCAGATCCGGCGGCCCGGGTCACCCGGTGCGCCGCCAGCAACGCGCCCAGATGCTAGCAAGGCGTTCGTTAAAGACCGCCGATGGCAATGCCGGCTGACTGACGCCGCGGCTGTCGGGAGACTCCCGATTGAGCGCGGTCATCGGCACCGTTAGCGTGCGCGCAACACCCTGCCGGACTGCACCGTGGAACGCGCCGACCTGATTGACTCCCTGCTCATCGGCATGCGCCGGGCCGAAGCGCTGCGCGCGCAACCGTCCAGCTACAGCACCGCGCACAGCGCACAGATGGCGGCCGACCACGGCAAGGCCGCCGATGCCGAGCTGGTGCTGTCGCTGTTCAAATTCACCCCGGAGCATCTCAAGTTGCTGGGCAGTGCCGGGATCGAGGCGCTGGGCGAGATCGTGTGCCACGCCTGGGCACTGCACGGCGGCAACAACGAGGCGCTGATCCGCTGGTTTCGCGAGCCGATGAATGCGCTGGATGGGCAGACCCCCGCCGCATTGGTGCGCGCCGGCAGCCTCAAGGTATTGCTGCTGGTGTTGCGCCAGCAGATGGAATGGGAGTTGCCCAAGCGCTCGGCGTAGGGGCGCGGCGATGCTGCGTCGTGGCCAATGCCGCGCTGCTTGTGCGTCTGCCCCGGTGCGTTGCGCAGTGGATTGCAGGCATTGCGATGCGGATGCGCGTTAACGCATGCAGCGGCCGTGCATGCGCTTGCACGAACGCGATGCTGCGCCTGCGGCGTTGCATCGCCGGCACCGGGAGTGCGTCAACCGCCCATGCGAAACTCCTGCGCGTACCGCCGGCGCGCCACTGGCGGTACGAAGGTGCCTGGAGCGGCCCATGAAACGAGTGTGTTCGCCGCCAGGCGGGTGCGGCCGGTGCTCGGTGCGGCATGTACCCCTGGTACCCGCCGGTTCCTCCGCGCCGCCCACATCCACCTGGCCACTGCGCGACGTTGTAGTAGCCGCTCTTACTGCTTCGGTCGCGCCACGGCGTACATTTCCGCGGCGATCTTCTTCATCAGCGCGCTGCTGTCGTCGCCTTCCTTGTACAGGTCGAAGTGGCTGCGGCCTTCCAGATAGCGGAAGTCGCTCCTGGCGCCCAGCCCGTCCAGCACCGCCTGGAATTTACGTGCCGCGCCATCCAGGTAGAACGTGTCGGCGGTGCCGACGACCAGGTGGATCTTGCCGTCCAGGTCAGGCTTGAGCATGGGCCACTGCGCAGCCACGCGCGCCGAAATGTCGTAATGGGTGCGCCAGTAGGCCACCACGGCCGGGTCCACTTTGCCGGTGTCGCGGTCGAACATCGGCAACGGGCGGCCGTCGGGCCCGCGCGGGGAAAACACCCACTCGAAGGAGGTGAGCTGGCCGCCGTACGGGCCGAGCACGCGTTCGAGCTTGGCGAAGGTTTCCAGGTCGGCCACCACCTTGCCCCCATCGCGGATCAGCGGGAACTGGCTGCCGTCCGGGCGCCGGTAGACATTGGCATTGGGTGCGTACAGGTCCGGCCCGGTGAAGTCGTGGAAGTCGCTCGAGTCGGGTGAGGTGGACCAGGTGCCGCCGAACTGCTTGGGGTAGCGCGTCTGCAGCCACAGCGTGGCCCAGCCGCCGGACGAGTGCCCGGTCAGGAACCGGCCGCTGGCCTTGCCGTCCATCCGGTACTGGCGCTCCAGCGTCGGGATCAGCTCTTCGGTCAGCGCCGTGCCCCAGGGGCCGTTGTTGACCGAGTCGGCGAACTCGTGGGTGCCGGTGGGCGTGGCCTGGTCCAGGAACACCCAGATCATCGGCGGCATCTGCTTGGCCGCCATCGCGCTCCAGGTGGCGGCGATGCTGCCGGCAAAGCGGTCGTAGTTGCCGCCAAAGCCGTGGGTGACATACACGGTGGGGTAGCGCGTGCGGGCCTTGGCGTCATAGCCGGGCGGGGTGAGCACGCGGGCGCGCAGCGACACCGGCCGGCCCCAGAACGCGCTCAGCGACGGGCTCACCATCGAGGCATCGGTGGTGTGCAGCTTGGCCTCGGGCACGGCATCGCGCACGGCTTGCGGCGCGCGTGGCGACACCTGCCACGGGTCGTCCGAGACAGGCAGCTGTGTACTGAGCGTCAGTGCGGGCAGCGCTGCCCCTTTGCCCAGGGTGACCGGCGTCACCGCGCTGAGCAGGTCGCCGCCATCGCGGCCGCTGTAGCCGTAGCTATGATCCGGGTCCAGCACGGCCTGAAACAGATAGGCGCCGGCCGGCAGCGCGGAAAACCCGCTGGGGTAGGCGATGTTATCCAGATCGATCTGCACGCTGGCCCCCGGCGCAAGCCCGGCGACTTCCTGCGCGGCCACCGCGGTGTCGCTGGGACGGAACGGGTTGGTGTCCACCGCCTCCACCTTGCCATCCTTGGCCTGCGCCTGCGCGTCCTTGGCCAGGGTGGCGAACACCAGCAGGCGCCCGGAGGCGGGCTGGTCGGTGGCGCCGCCCAGGGTGACGCGCAGCAGGCGATGCGCGGCCGCCGGCTCGGCGGCATGTGCGGCGCAGGCGCATAACAGGCCAATGGCCAGACCCAGGCGGGGAACAAGACGATGCAGGGACATGCAGATCCTTTGGAACGCAGGTGGATGAGGTGGGCACACACGGCCCTGCGCAGACTGTAGCCAGTTCCCGGCCGGCCGTGCGCCACCAACGCGAGGTCTGGTCACCGTATCCGATCTGCCCGCTCCAGCGCTCACATCATCAACCGGACGCGACACCGACTCCGCACGGTATCGCGAGCGGTAGCGTGAAGCTGGGCCGGCCCCAAGTAACCAAAACGAAAGCCAGCGTGAGTTTCAACCCGGTAAATGTCTGACAGACAGCCAATCTAATGTCGGCTTTAGATTTCGTTTTTCCCGGTGAGGCGTATTTGCTGCGGTAGATTATTTTTTGTTCTGTGGTCGAGATATTGAAAAGCTAGCGTCGAGATAGGCGCTTTCCGCTACGCCTCAATTTATTAACGATCTCAAGGATAGGTGGAGAAACTTGACTCTTGTTCTCCCCGAGTAATGTTACAGGAACTCCCTGGTCACCCTGCAAAATCATGAGGCTCCCAAGCAAATCGACGATAGGGGTAGACTGGGCTACCTTGTGCTTTAATAATCTTCGTAAGCTGGAAGCTAATAGATCTACAATTTGTACGCCGGCACATTTCTTTGAATCAACGAACTCGAGATCTTCAAGAAAAATCTTCCGAAAATTGATATTTCTAACGCCAAAATTATCCGGGTCTCCAAATTCGAATTTCGCGAAGCTTCTGTAGTCTGCACCATACACTCTAAGGATAGGCTCTATGAGCGCAATCGACATGACTAGATTATGAGTCAAACAAGTAGCCGCTTTGTCATAGGGGGAGGTTACTTCATTTTTTCTGTCTATTCGCCAAGCAAAACGCGATAGCGTATCTGGACTCTTTTGCACGAGATAGGCAGTGCCGTACGAAATTACGGCATGTAGCAGATATGCATGGCAGAGCAGTTGATTAAATAACTGTGGTGATAATTCGCTTAAGTATTTGGCATCTTTTCGGATTTCTTCTTGGCCAAATGAATGTCTGACAGACTTGGCTTGTTCAAGTAATTGATGAACAAGACGCTCCCGTTCAGTAATGGCTGCCTCCTTGCTATAGCCGGAGGTGTCAACTGCCACTGCAAAAAGTATCCCATCCAAATTGCTAAGTTCTGCTAAAAACGATGGAAGGTGGTCATTTGTGACATTTCGAAGCTTTAACTCCTCCTTGGAGCTAACGCCACAGGCTTTCTTCAAATTTAGAAGTGAATTATTTGCCGAAGTTAGTTGATCCTCTGGGATGACATAAGCTGCGACCACTGAGAACGCGTCAACATTTTCAGTCGGAGTGAATGTGCCTGATTCATCAACAAAGATAAGCATGCGTTGATCCAGAGGAGCAATATATTAATTTAGCGTCAAAAAATTTAAGGCGTTTAACTCCACGGATCAATGACATTCAACGCCATCGCTGTGAACGGTGCCGTGTCGCGAGTTGCAACGGTCAGGCCTTGCGCGGCTGCTGTTGCAGTCATCCCCGCACCAGCAGTAAGTGAAATCCGGGGCCAACCTGGCCCCTACCCCTCACCGATACGGCCCCGGCCCACGCCAGACCGGTTCGCCCTGGCGATAGACCTCCATCATGTTGATGACCTCGCGGGCATCGCCGATGGATTTCAGTTCCGGCGAATCCGGCGGCAGCAGGCGGCATTTGCTGGAGCCGCGCTTGAGCGCGACATCCAGCGGGCAGACCATGCGTTGCTGGGTGCCGGGCAGGATGATGGCGATCTCCTGCATGCCTTGTTCCTTCCACGCGCGCAGCTGGGTTTCGCTGCGCACGTCGTAATAGACCTGGAAGCCGCCGATATCCATGCTGGGCTGGGCATTGCTGCGGTCGCGGCGACGGCCTTCGCTGATGGTGGGCGTGTTGGCGCTGCCGTCTTCGGCGGCGTCGGCGGGTTCGTCGAGCATGCCCGGCGGGCGGCCGGTCCAGGTTTCCGGGCGGCGTTGCGGTGGCGATGAGGGTTCGGTCGGCGGCTGCGGCGGGGTGGGGCGCTGCACCGGTTGTGCACGGCGTTGCTCGGCCAGGCTGCCGCGGCGGGTATCGCCCTGCGGCGGCACCGGGTTCCTGGCGTTCTGGACCAGCGTCGATTGCAGCGGCGATGCGGCCGGCGGCGGCTGCACCGGCGCGGGGGTCTGCGAGGGCGGGGTGGGCGTTGGCGAGGGCGTGGGTTGCTGCGGCTGGTCGGTGTCGCCGACAAAATCCACCTTGGTCCGCCCACCGCTGGCCGAGCCTTGCGGCGGGGTCATGCTGGGGGTGGAGGCGGAGAGCAGGATCAGCAACATCAGCACATGCAGCAGCGCGCTGATCAGCGCGGCAATCCACGGCTCGATGCGTTCGATCAGCGGCTCGCTGCGGGGTAGCCAGTCGCCGGGGTCCAGATGGACGTGCAGCAGTTGCAGCGCGTCCTCGCGCACGCGGTAGACCAGCACGTAAGGCGTGTGCTTGACCACCCACTCGCGGGTACCCGGCACGCGGCCGGCATGGCCACGCCCCGGCTGCTCGGCCAGCGTGCGGGTGGCTTCCAGCACATGCCGCGCCATCGCCGCGGCAATGGTCGGGTTGAGCGCGTGGTAGTGATCCTGGGCGTGGGCGAGCTGCTTGGCGGCCGGGACAGTCCAGTCACGCCGCAACATCAACGCCCCATCTGGCGAACAGTGCGGTGACCTGGGCCGGTGCGGTGATGGCGCCCTGGTCGGCTGCGGCAATCCCGTCCAGCACCGCGGCCTGGAAGCTGGCGGCCTCCACGACGCGCACCACGTCCTGCCAGCCTGCCGTCTCGGGCAGCGTGTCGATCAGCGTCTGGGCGTGGTGCTTGATGGCGGACATGGCACTGCGGTGGGGGAGTACTGCCGGCAAGTCTACCGCCGCGGCCCGGATCCGCGTGTGGCAATGGCTGGCGCGCGTGCGCGGCGTTCACCGGATGCGGTGGCACCGGCGGCCCGCAAGCGCCGGGCCGCAAGGGTGCCCGCCACGGCGACACGCGCCCGGCCGTAGAAAGTGACACTTGGCACCTTGTCCGCGGTGCGGGCGGGTTTCATCCTGCAGCGGTCACTTCACCCACAAAGGACTGGTCATGCCCGCTGCTGCCATCGCGCCGTTTACCCCGTACCTGTCGATGGCGGCCATCGCCTTCATTTACTACCGGCGTCTGCGCCGCAGCTTTGGCCGCCAGCAGTGGAAGCCGGTCAGCACGGCGGTGCGGGCGGTCGTGCTGGTCATCGCCGCCGCCGCGCTGGCGTTTGCGCTCTACGGATTGCCGCAGGTGCGGCCGGGCATCGCGCTGGGAACGGCGGCCGGTATCGGGCTGGGTACGTTGTCGTTGCGCCATACGCATGCCGAATGGGTGGACGGCCAGGGCTGGTACACGCCCAATCCATGGATCGGCGGCGCGTTGATGCTGGTGCTGCTGGGCCGGCTGGCCTGGCGCTGGGCGTCGGGCGCCTTCAGTGAGGGTGCGGCCGCTGCCGGGTCGCAGGCCAGCCCGCTGACCATGGGGATTGCCGCTGCGCTGGTGCTGTATTCGCTGGTGCACGTGGGCGGGGTGTGGTGGCGCCTGCGCCGGCTGCGGCTGCAGGCCGGGGTGTCCGCACGGGTGTAAGAGCGCGCGGGCGATGCGGCATCACACCTGCGAGCGGAACGGAAGGACCAGCTTCTCGCCCAGCTTCTGCCGCAGCGGCCGCTTGCGCCAGCGCTCCAGCGTGTACAGCTCGGCCCGTTGCAGGTCGCGCTCGAACACCTCGGTCATCTGTGCGGCCAGGTCACGGTCGTAGACATTCAGGCTGGCCTCGTCGTTGAGGCGGAACGAGCGGATGTCGAAGTTGGTCGAGCCCACCGAGACCAGCAGGCCGTCGATGATCAGCAGCTTGGTATGCAGCATGGTGGGCAGGAATTCGTGGATGGCGATGCCGGCCTGCAGCAGCGGCTCCCAGCTGGCCTTGGAGGCCAGCCGCACCGAGACCGCATCGATGTGCTTGCCCGGCAGCAGCACGCGGATGCGCACGCCGCGCGCACGCGCTTCCAGCAGCGCGCGGGTGATCAGCGCATCCGGCACGAAGTAGGCGGCGGCCAGGTCGATGGAGCTGCGCGCCGCGGCGATGGCGATCAGGTACATCAGGTGCATGCTTTCGCTGCCGCCGGCCGGCGACGCCACGAACAGCTGCGCGTCGCTGTCGCCGGCCGGCGACAACTCGGGGTAATACTCGGCGCCGTTGAGCACGCGGCCGGTGCTCTTGATCCAGTTGTCGTTGAAGGCGGCCTGCACCTGCGCCACCACCGGGCCTTCGATGCGGTAATGCGAGTCGCGCCAGTGCTCCGGGTCCTGTGCCTCGCCCATCCACTGGTCGGCCACGCCGACGCCGCCGGTGAAGCCGATGCGGCCATCGATCACCAGCAGCTTGCGATGGGTACGGTTATTGACGCGATGCAGGTTGTACCAGGTCAGCGGACGGTAGCGGTGCACCTCCACCCCGGCATCGGTCATCTCCTCGACCAGCGACGGGTCCATCTTCAAACTGCCGCCCCAGTCGATGGTGACGCGCACCTTGACCCCGGCACGCGCGCGCTCGGACAGCGCCTGGCTGAACTCGCGGCCGATCTCGCCCGACCAGTAGATATAGGTTTCGAAGGTGATGGTCTGCTGCGCGCTGCGGATGGCCGCCAGCATCGCCGGGAAGATCTCGCTGCCGTTGTGCAGCGCCTGGATCTTGTTGCCCGGCAGGATCGCCGGGCCCAGCAATACCGACATCTCGCGTTTGAACTGCGGGTCGGAGACGTCGTAGCAGTGGCTGGGGATGTGCTCGAGCTTTTTCTCGGGCGTGGCGAAGTTGAGCAGCAGCAGCCCCACCACCAGTGTGGCGACGACCGTGGCCACGATGATCCATGTCATGCATCCAACTCCGGTTCCCCTGCCATCGACAGCCCCAAGCGGCCGGCATTCTGGCAAGGCGGGCGGCATGGGGGTTGTGAAGGCAGGCGCGTGTGCTGCGTTGCGAGGCACTGCCGCGGTGCTGTGACACACGCCGCTGCGAACAGCGGCAGTTGTCGGCGTGCGCGCGTCAGCTCGCGCGGGTCAGAAATGCCACCGGTACCGCGTCGGTGAGCCACACGCCGTTGTCGGCCTGAAAAAACTGCAGGCCCTGGTCGTGCATCTGTCCGGCCTGGATGATCAGCAATACCGGCGTGCCATAGCGTGCGCCCACGTCCATGGCGGTCTGCGAATCGGCGGACAGATGCACATGATGGCGTTGGCCAGGGCGCAGGCCTTCGCGCAGGATCGCATCGAGAAAACGCGTGGCGGTGCCATGGTAAAGCAGCGTTGGCGGTGCCTTTGCCACGTGCGCAAGGGCTACGCTCGCCGTCGAATGGCCCTGCACCGCACGCATGCGCAGGCCGTCGGCAGACAGCGCAAAGCGCTGCTTGTCGCTGCTGGAGATCACCGCGCGGATCAACTCCGCATCCAGCGCCTTGCCCTCTGCATTGGCTGCCGCAATCAACGTGGCGATGTCGGCCCAGCCGTCGCGATCCAGCACCAGCCCGATGGACTCCGGTGCATGCCGCAAGACGTAGCTGAGGAATTTGCTGGTCTCGGTGTGGTGCTTGCTCATGCTGATTGCGCTGGACGATCCGTGTGCCCGGGACGCGGCAGTTTACAGGTGGCGATGGAGCGGTTGCCTGAGCGCCGGGCAGGCGCGTTCGGTGCTGCTGTCCGGCAGTGTGCAAGGCGCTGGTGCGGCGTCTGCGCGCGGCGTGCCTGGTCGCTGCGCGTCTGTCTGCGCGGTGCTATCGTCCGCGCAATGGTCAAGCCAGCCGCCACCATCGGCTTCAAGGCGACGCTGCTGCGACCGGCAGCGCCGGCCGATGCCACCTGGTTGTTTGTGCAGCTGCCCGCCACCGCCAGCAACAAGCTGCCGACGCGCAGCATGGTCAGCGTGGACGGCACACTGGCCGGTCATCCCTTGCAGGCGACCTTGCAGCCCGACGGGCAGGGTGGGCACTGGCTCAAGGTCGAACACGCATTGCAGCAGGCCGCAGGCGTTGCGGCCGGCGCGCAGGTTGCGTTGGCGATCGCGCCGGTCGCAGAAGAACCCGAGCCGGTGGTGCCGGACGATCTGCACGCCGCGCTGGCCGCGCACCCAGGCGCGCGTTCGACCTGGGACGACATCACCGCGGTGGCGCGGCGCGACTGGATCTTCTGGATCGTCTCGGGGAAAAAGGCCCAGACGCGCGTCACGCGCATCGCCACCGCCTGCGACATGCTCGCCTCCGGCAAGCGGCGTGCGTGCTGTTTTGATCGGTCGGGGATGTACAGCAAAGCGCTTGCCGCGCCGACGCCGAAAGCGGACTGAAGCGTTAAAAAGATCTCGGTCGATGTCGCCTTGTAGCGATACAGGCAAACGCTCCGGGTTGGTTGCCACCCAGGCACAAGCCGGACGGACTAGCCGCTTGCACGACGCCTCCCTATGCGCCGAAATGCTTACATGCGTCACACAAGCGCGCACCTATACTCCCCGGGTGTCCCACCCACGAGGTTCTGATTGCATGAGCGCACCCCCAACGTCTCCGATCGCCGCCGGTTCTGGCGCAGCTCCCGGTAGCCTTCGCCGTTCGGTGTCCAATACGCTCAAGGGCTCGGCCGGCAATCTGGTCGAGTGGTACGACGTCTACGTCTACTCGGTGTTCGCCACCTATTTCGAATCGCAGTTCTTCTCCAAGGAAGACAAGAACGCCACGATGTTCGTGTGGGCGATCTTTGCGATGACGTTTTTGATGCGGCCGATCGGTGCGTGGTACTTCGGCCGCTTCGCCGACCGCTACGGCCGCCGGCTGGCGTTGACCATCTCGGTGTCGATGATGGCGCTGTGCTCGTTCGTCATCGCCATCACCCCGACGGTGTCCACGATCGGTATTGCCGCGCCCATCATCCTGCTGCTGGCGCGCCTGCTGCAGGGCTTTGCCACCGGTGGCGAGTACGGCACCAGCGCGACCTACATGTCCGAGGCGGCGATTCCGGGCCGGCGTGGGTTCCTGTCCTCGTTCCATTACGTGACGCTGGTGGGCGGGCACGTGCTGGCACAGACCACCTTGCTGGTGATGCTGCATTTCTTCGATGCGCCGCAGGTGTCCGAGTGGGGCTGGCGTGTGGCGTTCGGCCTGGGCGGCATCGGTGCGCTGGTGGTGTTCTGGCTGCGCCAGACCATGGACGAATCGCTGAGCTCCGAATCCATCGCCGATTCGCGCACCGGCAAGGCCAAGGCGTCGGGTTCGATGCGCGAGCTGTTCGTCAACCAGTGGCGCCCGTTGCTGCTGTGCTTTTTGATCACTGCCGGCGGCACCATCGCGTTCTACACCTACTCGGTGACCGGGCCGAAGATGATCCAGACCGCATTCGCCGGTGGCGACGTGATGGCCGGCACCATCATCAACCTGGTCGCGCTGACGGTGCTGATGCTGATGCAGCCGGTGGGCGGCTGGCTGTCGGACATCGTCGGGCGCAAGAGCCTGCTGGTGTTCTTCGGTATCGGCGGGGTGCTCTACACCTGGTTCCTGGTGATGGAACTGCCCAAGCAGACCGACTGGCTGACCGCGTTCGCGATCCTCACCGTGGGCTTTGTGATCCTGACCGGCTACACCTCGATCAATGCGGTGGTGAAGGCCGAACTGTTCCCCACCCATGTGCGCGCGCTGGGCGTGGGCCTGGGCTATGCGCTGGCCAACTCCGCCTTTGGCGGCACCGCGCCGTTGCTGTACCAGGCCTCGTTGAAGACCGGCCACGTCAGCGAGTTCGTGATCTATGCGACGGCGGTGATCGCGGTGTCGTTGGTGGTGTACATGTTCTTCCTGACCAACAAGGGCAGCAACTGGCTGGACGACGAAGCGGCGATGCATCAGCGCAAGCGCTGAGGTGTTGATGCAACCGCAAGATTGAGATCTAGCTCCCTTCTCCCGTCGGGAGAAGGTGCCCCGAAGGGGCGGATGAGGGGCGCCTCCGGTGACTGGCACGCCGACTGTGGTGAGCGCGTCGCCACGCGCCGCCAAGGTGAAGCATCGATACTGCGGTCGTGGATTGGCACCCGTACCCTCACCCCAACCCCTCTCCCGACGGGAGAGGGGCTTGAGTAGCCTGTTGTTGCATGAAGTCTTGATGGTGCTGCGTCGTCTCGGCAAACACGCTGTAACGCAGTCCGATCAACCCCAGCAGCGCCTCATCGCGATGCGCACCCGCCGGCACCTTGCCGACGCGCGCCAGCGACGCATCCAGACGATCACGCAACGCAGCCGGCCCAGGCAACGGCCGCTTGTGCGCGATCTGTTGCCGGTAATGCGCGGCGACATCGGCCAGAATCGCATCCACCGCATCAACGCTCGACTGCGGCAAGCCATGCCGCGCACTGCGCAGTTGCAGGATGTTCAAGCCCACGCGCACTTCGTTGAGCATGTCCATCGAGGCCAGGTCGCTGCCTTCCGGCGCCAAGGCCAACCGGGGTGCGAGCAGGCCAAGCAGGTCCAGCATGCGGGCGGCAAAGTGCTGCCGGTTCTGTACGCCGCGGCCCTCGGCGGCATCGGCCAGCGTGCGCCAACCCTGGCGCACCAGCCGGCGCGCGCTCCATTCGGCGCCCACCGAACGGAACAATCGCGTCAGCACCACCGCAAATCCAATGCCCAGCACCATCGCCACCGCCGCGTTGACGAAGCTCTGGATATTGGCGTTGTAGGTGTTCTGCAGGCTGAGCAGGGCGGTGAGGTTTACCACCAGCGGCAGCGCGATCAACATGCTCTTGGGGCGATGCAGCAACGCGCCGATCGGCAGGAATACCGCCGCCAATACCAGCACCAGCATCGGGAAATCGTGGATGGCCGGGAAGATGCCGAACAGGTAAACGCCGGCGACCACGCTGGCGACTACCGCCCAGGTCAGGAACGACAGCATGCTCGGCGCCGGGTCGTCCTGCGCGGCGAAGAACGCTGCCGTCACCGCGGCCATCATCGCGCCGTTGCCGCCGCCTTCCCAACCGATGCCGATCCACAGCACGCAGTACGCCATCAACGCAAAGCCCGCGCTCAGCGCGGAAAACGCGGCCATGCCGAAGTCGATGTGCCGCGCGCCGCTGGCAGGTACCGGTGCATCGCTTGGGTCGCGCGGTGACCGGGTAAGCCGCTGCAGCAACGAGGGTTGCGTGCGCGAACGCGCGGCAGGCTCGCGTTGCGCAGCCTCGGTCCTTTCGGGTGATTCGGCCATTGCAGCATCGCGTCGTGACCAGCCCAGGCGCTGCAGCAATGAAGGCTGCATGCGCGAACGCACAGCAGGTTCGCTTTGTGCAGTGTCGGCCCGTTCGGATGATTCCGCCGTTGTAGCTTGTCTCGCCGCAGCCGGCATCGCACGCAGCACCGGCATCGCCGTGCCGTGCACCACCGCCTGCTGCAGCGCGCGGCAGTCCTGCCACAGGTCGAGCAGCTCTTCCAGCCGCAGCAGCAAACTCGCCAGCAGCAGATGCTCGATGTCCTGGTCCACCGCCGGGCGCAGTGCGGCGATGCGTGCACGCAAGGCGTCGACGTCCGCATCGCTGCGTGCGTCCTCGTCCTGATCCACCCAGGCCGCGACGTCCTCCATCAGCGCTGCAATCTCAGCCGGCAACGCCGACCCATCGCGCTGCAACGCATCCAGCCGGTCGGCGATCGACGACAGCACCGGCAACAGCATCAGCATGCGTGCGCGCAGTTGCTCCATGGCCGGCGCCGCACCGGCATGGCGTGGGTCATCGTGGCGCACGAAGGCGATCAAGGCCTCGAACTGCACCAGATCGGCGGCCAGCCGATTGCGCGGTGCCTGCCATGGACCGCGCTGCAGCACCTGCCGGCACCATTGCGCGGCGTCGCGCATCCAGTTGCCGATGCGCGCGGTCAGCATCGGCTTGACCGAGGCGGGGAACACCAGCGCGGCGAACAGCACCGCCATCACCGTGCCCAGGATGATCTCCTCGCTGCGCGCCACCACGGTGTCGAAGATGCCTTCCGGCGCGGTCACCGCCGGGAAGCCGATGAAGGCGGTGGTGTAGCCGGCCAGCAGAAACGCATAGCCGCGCGGGCCGCGATTGAGCAGCGCCAGGAACAGGCAGGCCGACAGCCACAGCGCCATCGCCGCACTGAGCAGCAGCGGCGTCTCCACCAGGTTCGGCAGCATCACCAGGGTCGCCGCGCCGGCCAGCAAGGTGCCGAGCACGCGGTACACGCCCTTGGCGCGGGTGGGGCCGAGCAGCGGCTGGGAGACGATGTAGACCGTGGCCATCGCCCAGTACGGCCGCGACAGGTTGCCGGCCAGCGCCACGTACAACGCCGCGATCGACGCGGCAAAGGTCTTGGCCGAAAACAGCCAGGCCTGGCGATCGCGCAGCAACGCACTCATCGCGCGGCCGTGGCGTCGGTGCGGCCGGCGGTCGCTTCCCAACCACCGCCCAATGCCAGGAACAGCTGCAGTTGATCCTGCGAGACCTGCGCCTGCGCATTGGCCAGCGTCATGTCGGCGGTGGCCAGCGTGCGCTCGGCATCCAGGCTGGACAGATACGGCGTGCGTCCGCCCTGATACAGCCGGCGGTTTTGCGACGAGGCCAGCTCGGCCTGTTGCTGCGCCTGCTCGAGCAGGTGCAGGCGGTCCAGGTCCTGCGCATAGCGCGACAGTGTGGTCTGCACTTCGCGCAGCGCCTGCAGCACGGTGTGGTCGAACTGCGCCAGCGCCGCGTCCGCGCCGGCCTCGGTGGCGCGCACGCGGGCACGCGCGCCGCGGGAGGGCAGCGTCCACGAGATCAGCGGGCCGAACGACCAGGCATGCGTGGCCGGCTCGCCGAAGTCCGCCAGCAGGCCGGTGGCACCGATCGAGCCGCCCAGGCGGATATCCGGATACAGCTCTGCAGTGGCCACGCCGATGCGCGCGGTGGCTGCCGCCAGCCGACGTTCGGCCTGGCGCACATCCGGGCGACGCGCCAGCAGCGCGCGGCCGTCGCCGATCGGAATCGGGCGCTGCAGGGCCGGCGCGTGCGCACAGCTGTCCACGCCGGCCGGCACCTCGCCGGGGGTCTTGCCGAGCAGCGCGGCCAGTTGATACCCGGCGGCCTGGCGGCGCGCGCGCAGCGGCGGCAGCGCCGCTTCCAGCATCGCCACCTGTGCAGTGGCGCGGGCCAGATCGGGTGGGGTGCCGCGGCCGGCAGCGATCAGGCGCTGGGTGATGTCGCGGCTGCGCTGCTGCAACTGCAGCGAATGCTCGGCCACGTGCAGCTCGTGGTTGGCGTGGCAGATCTCCACGTAGCTGCCGGCCACCTGCGCGGCCACGTTGACGCGCGCCAGGTCGATCGCGGCCTGGGCGACCTGCGTATCGGCCTGCGCGGCCTCGGCGCCGCGTTGCAGCTTGCCGAACAGATCGAACTGATACGACACCCCGAGCTTGCCATCGGCCAGGTTGAACACCGGCAGCTTTTCCTGCTGCAGGAACGCCTCGGCCGACACCTGCGCGCGGCTGACGCCGGCCTCCACCTCGTAATCGAAGCCGCCCGCGTCCAGCGCCTGTTCGTACACCGCGGCGGCGCGGCGCAGGTTGGCACCGGCCACCTTCAGCTCGACGTTGTCGCGCAAGGCCTGTTCGATCAGGCCGTCCAGCATCGGGTCCTGATACAGCGCCCACCAGCGTGCCGGCAGCGGCGCGCCGGCCTGCACCTGCGCGTTGCCGGTGTCGAGAAACGCCGCATTGGCGGCCGGGCGCTGGTAGGCCGAATCGTCCGGCACGGCATAGTTCGGGCCGACTGTGGTGCAGGCGGCCAGCAAGGTGACGGCAGCGCTCAGGCCGAGCAGACGCAAGCGGTTCATGGCGCGGCCTTTGCCTGCACGTGCGCAGGCGAGGCAGCGGACGGCGTCTGCGTGGCATCGGGCAGGATCGTCACCGTGGCGGTACGTCCGGCGATCAGCTGCACATGCGCCGGTACCTGATCCAGCACGATGCGTACCGGGATGCGCTGCGCCAGCCGCACCCAGTCGAACGCCGGGGTGACGTTGGGCAAGGCGCCGGCGCTGCCGCTGCGGTAACGGTCCTCGATCCCGGCGGCGATGCTCTGCACATGCCCGTGCAAGGTGGCCGGCTCGCCCATCAGGTGCACGTCCACGCGCTGGCCGGCATGCACGCCCTGCAGGCGGGTTTCCTCGAAATAGCCATCGACGCGGAACGAGCCGGTATCCAGCACCGCCACCACCGGGCGCCCGGCACTGACGTAATCGCCCACGCGCACGGTGCGGTCGCTGATGTGGCCATCGGCCGGGCTGCGCACCTGCGTGCGGTCCAGATTGAGCTGGGCCAGGTCCACCGCCGCTTGCGCGGTGGCCACGGCGGCCTGCGCCTTTTGCACATTGGAGCGTCGCACCTCGGCATCTTCGGCGGCCACCAGGTCCTGCAGGCTGCGGTCGCGCGCGATCTCGCGGCGCAACTGGCTCAGCGTGGCCTGGCGCTCGGCCAGCGCGGCGCGCGCCTGTTCCAGCGCGATCGCATAGCGCGCGCGGTCCACCACAAACAGCAGCTGCCCGCGCTTGACCGCCTGGTTGTCGGCCACCGCCACCGATTCCACCAGCCCGGACACATCCGGCGCCACCTGCACTACATCGGCGCCCACGTGCGCATCGCGCGTCCACGGCGCGTCCATGTAATAACGCCACAGGTGCTGCAGCACCAGCGCGGCCACCACCACCATTGCCAGGGTCAGCAGCGCCGGCCCCGCGTTCTTGATCAGCTTTTTCACGATTGCATCCAACGGGTAATGAAAAACAGGCCGCCCAGCAGCGTGATGTACAGCGCCAGGTTGAACAGCGCCGGGTGCCAGATGTGGCGGTACGCACCGGCCCGGGTCAGCAGCGCGCCGATGGCGCTGTTGAGCAGATAGGCCAGCGTCATCAACGCCAGCAAGGTGGGAACGAACACACCGTAGAGACTGAATTCGCCGTACATCGGGACGTCCTGCAATAGCTAAAGGAAAAACACCACCACTGGGCAGCGCAGGTGCGCCGCCTTGCACGCTCACCGCGCATGGCGACCAACAGAGCTGCTGCGTGGCCGTCAGGCCGGCTGGCCAGCGCGGCCAATGGGGAAGCGACACGTACCGCGCACGGGAAGGTGCCTCCGCGCTGTCGGCTGCTGCCGTACGGCCGCTTGCCGCGTTCCGTCAGCCGCTCGGGTCGGACTGGCCCAGCCGCGCATGCGCCTGCGCGATCTGCTCCCACAAGGTCAGCACCACGTGCACCTGCGCCTCGCTGAGTGCGCCGAACACCTCCGCACGCAGCGCATCCAGGCGGATCTCGATGCGCCCGACCAGCGCCTGGCCTGCGTCGGTGAGCCACAGCTGGTTGGCGCGGCGGTCGCTGCTGTCGGCCTCGCGCCGGACCAGGCCCTGCGCGGCCAGCTTGTCCAGCAGCCGCACCAGCGAGGGGCCTTCCATGCCCAGTTGCTGGGCCAGCGCCACCTGGCGGATGCCGCCGCCGGAGCGGCCGACCATCAACAGCGGGCCGGTGCAGGCACTGGAAAGGTCGAATTCGGCAAATGCCTGGTCGGCCAGCCGTTGCCACTGGCGGGCGGCGACCAGCAGGCCGGAGCTGAGCTGGGCACGAGGGGGGAGAACACTGTTCGTCATAATAGTTAGGATGCTATCAATTCAACAATGAATCAATAGTCACTGAACCCGCGCAAGCCGGCGCAACCGCCACTGGGGCCGCCGGCCCGTCCTCGGGTACCATGCTCGCCCCCTTTGGGTGCACCTGCGCATGAGCCAGTCCGACCAGCCCGATTCTTCCGTCACCCAGGCCCAGGCCGAAGACGCCGTGCGCACCCTGCTGCGCTGGGCCGGCGAAGACCCGGCCCGCGAGGGCCTGCTGGATACCCCGCGCCGGGTTGCCGAAGCCTATGGCGACTGGTTCAGCGGCTACCGCGAGGAACCGCGCGAGTATCTGGAACGCACCTTCGAAGAGGTGGCCGGCTACGACGAGCTGATCGTGCTGCGCGACATCTCCTACGAAAGCCATTGCGAGCACCACATGGCGCCGATCATCGGCAAGGTGCACGTGGGCTACCTGCCGCGCGGCAAGGTGGTCGGCATCAGCAAGCTGGCGCGCGTGGTGGAAAGCTATGCGCGGCGCTTCCAGGTGCAGGAAAAGATGACCGCGCAGATCGCCCAGTGCATTCAGGACGTGCTGCAGCCGCGCGGTGTCGGCGTGGTGGTGGAAGGCGCGCATGAATGCATGACCACCCGCGGCATCCACAAGCGCGGCGTCAGCATGGTGACCTCCAAGATGCTGGGCAGCTTCCGCGAAGACGCGCGTACCCGCGCCGAATTCCTGCAGTTCATCGAAGTGGGCGGCAAGCGTTGAGGCAGCCGTCGCCGTCGCCATGAAGCACCAGGCACGTATCGCCGGCTATCGTCAATTGCGCGAGCAGCCGGTGTGGAAACTGCTGGCCGCCGACCACGCGCCGGAGCTGATCGGCCTGCTGCAGACGGTGTTGCTGGACGGCGAACGCCGCCTGCCCTCGGCCGTGCTGCACGAGCGCCTGCAGCGCCAGCTCGACGTGCTGCGTGCCGACGAGCTCTCGCGCGAGTTGCCGCGTACCGCGCAGGCCTATCTGGCGCATTGGCTGGCGCAGGGCTGGCTGGAACGCCGCCTGCCCGAAGGCGCGGCCGAAGAGGAATACGAGCTGTCGCGCGCGGCCACCCAGGCCATCCGCTTCATCGTCGGCCTGCGCGAGAGCAGCAGCAGCGCCACCGAAAGCCGCCTGTCGCTGGTGATCCAGCAGCTGGTGCAGCTGGCCGGGCAGACCGAAGCCGACCCGGAGCTGCGCCTGGCCGCCCTGCGCGAAGAACGCGCGCGCATTGATGCCGAGATCGAACGCGTGGCTTCGGGCCGCGTGGCCGCGCTGGACGGCAAGCGCGCGCTGGAGCGCGCCCGCGACCTGATCCATCTCTCCGACGAGCTGGCCGAGGACTTCCATCGCGTCCGCGACGATTTCGAACAGCTCAACCGCCAGTTCCGCGAGCGCATCATCGACGACGAGGGCGCGCGCGGCGATGTGCTGGAGCAGCTGTTCAACGGCGTGGACGTCATCGCCGACAGCGAGGCCGGGCGCACCTTCGAGGCGTTCTGGAGCCTGCTCAACGACACCCAGCAAAGCAGCCAGCTCGATCAGGCGCTGGATGCGCTGCTGGCACGCGGTTTCGCGCGCAAGCTGGACCGGCGCGAGCGCGCCTTCCTGCGCGGGCTGACCGGCACGCTGCTGGAGCGCGGCGGCGAGGTGCACACGGTGATGCAGCACTTCGCGCGCAGCCTGCGCGGTTTCGTGCAGAGCCGCGGCTATCTGGAGCAGCGCCGGCTCAATCAACTGCTCAGGCAGGCGCAGGGCGAAGCCTTGCAGCTGCGCGACAGCCTGCACGCCACCACCGCCACCGGCTACACACAGGCGTTGAGCGCCGCCCGCCTGCGGTCGCTGTCGCAATGGCGCCTGCACGATCCGCGCCTGACCCAGGTCGATGGCCGCGTGCAGGCCGCCGATGCGGCGGACATCTCGCTCGACAGCGTGGGCGATCTGGTCGCGCAATCGGAGATCGACGTGCGCACCTTGCGCAACGATCTTTACGTACTGCTTGGGCAGCAGCCGCGGCTCACCATCGGCGATGCGCTGCAGCAGCGCCCGGCCGCGCAGGGCCTGGGCAGCGTGATCGGCTACCTGTCGCTGGGCACCCGCCACGGCGTGGTGATCGACGGACAGATGGAAACGGTGCAATGGGAAGGCGGCGACGGCGCGCTGCGGCGCGCACGCATTCCCTTGGTGTGGTTCACCCGGGAGAAACGCAATGAACTGGTCTGAGGACACCCGCCTGGATGCGGACGAGGACACGGGCGCGTCGGCCGATGCCGGCCGCACGCCGCTGACGGAGCCATCGCCTGCACAGCCGCAAGGCGAGCTGTTCCTGGGCGACACCGGCACGCTGCCGTTCGACGCGCGGCGCGCGCTGTGCCAGTTGCTGGCCGGCCCCAGCATCGACGCGCAACGCCACGGTGCGCTGTGGCCTGCGCTGTTGCGCAACGAAGCGCCGATCCGCCAGGTGTTGTGCGAGCTGTTCCTGGAACTGGTGCTGGACCGCGAGGGCGGGGTGGCCTTCACCCGTCAGGCCGATACCGCCGAGCTGGAATCGCCGACCCTGCTGCGTAGTGCGCCTTTGACCTTTATCGAGTCGGTGCTGCTGCTGTTCCTGCGCCAGCAACTGGCCGAGGCCGACACGCGCGGCGAGCGTGCGGTGGTGGACGAGGCGCAGCTGGTGGAGGCCTTGTCGGTCTACGAGAAGAACGTGTCCACCGACCGCGCGGGATTCGCGCGACGGGTGATGACGGCGATCGGCAAGATGCGCGACAACCAGTTGCTGTCGCGCCTGCGCGGCAGCGAAGAGCGCTATGAGGTCTCGCCGGTGCTGAAGTTGCTGTTCTCGGCCGAGGACGTGCAGGCCCTGGTGGTGGCGTACCGCGGCTTGCGCGAGGGGGAGGTTGTGTCGGAATGATGGCGTCTGCACCCGGGACGGCCCATCCCTTCTCCCACCGGGAGAAGGTGCCCGAAGGGCGGATGAGGGTACGGCCAATAGCGATGCCTGATATGTGACGTCTGGAGTGTGTGTAGCCGTGCGTTATGCGTTGCGCGACGAAAGTCAGCTCCCACGCCCCGTCAAGCGCAAGTGACTTTCTTCATGGGCGGGCACTGAGGCATCAGCGTCCCGCGCATCGGTCAGCACCCGCTCTCGTCACTCACCCGTGTCCATCCAGATCACCGCGCCCCGTAGGAGCGGCCCAGGCCGCGAAGGGACGTACCCGATCACCGTCAGCCACCGCAGTCCATGCTTGTCCAGCAACACCCCGCTTCAAACATGCGTGATGTGCTTCGTCCTAAGCGTTACCCGTCATCCCGTTTTTGGTGAGTGAGCCATGAATTCCCAGTCCAACCTGTCGCCGGCGCAGCCGGGCGCGTCCCTGTTCACTGATTCGCTTGCCGAGCAGCGCGCGCAGCAGTTCCGCATGCGGCGGTTGCAGGTGCACAACTGGGGCACGTTCAATGGCCTGACCGAGGTGCCGATCGCCGAGAAGGGCTTCCTGTTCGTCGGCCGGTCCGGGTCGGGCAAGTCGACCTTGCTGGATGCGATGTCGGCACTGCTGACCCCGCCCAGCATCGTCGACTTCAACGCCGCCGCACGCGAGGCCGAGCGCAGTGGGCGCGATCGCAGCCTGGTGTCGTATGTGCGTGGTGCCTGGGCCGATCAGCAGGACAGCACCTCGGGCGAGATCGCCACCCAATACCTGCGCAAGGGCGCCACCTGGTCTGCGCTGGTGCTGGAGTACCGCAACGCGCATGGCGAGACGGTCAGCCTGATTCGCCTGTTCTGGATCGCCGGCAGCGGCAATGCCGCGGCCGATGTGCGCCGTCATTACATGGTCGCACCGCGCAGCTTCGATGTGGCCAGCGAGCTGGATGGCTTCGACCTGGATCTGCGCAAGCTCAAGGCGCGTCTGGGCGAGGAGGTTGCGCATTTCGACGGCTTCGCCGGCTACGCGGAGCGTTTCCGGCATGCGCTGGGCATCGGCAACGAGATGGCGTTGCGGTTGCTGCACAAGACCCAGTCGGCCAAGAACCTGGGCGATCTCAATGTGTTCCTGCGCGGCTTCATGCTGGACGAGCCGCGCACGTTCGAGGCGGCCGACCGGCTGGTGGAAGACTTCGCCGAACTCGATGGCGCCCATCATGCGGTGGTCACCGCACGGCGCCAGGTGGAAACGCTGAGCCCGGCACGCGAACACCATGCGGCACTGATGGCCTTGCGCCACAGCGTCGGCGAGCTGCGCGAGCTGCAGCTGGGTGTGGACAGCTATCGCGAACAGCAGCGTCTGGCCTTGCTGGAGACGCGCCTGCAGGAGCTCGACAGCCAGGACCGCGGATTGGCCGGCGAGGAAGGCCAGCGGCGCGAATCGCTGGACAATCACGAACAGAAACTGGCCGGGCTGGAACGCGAACAACGCGCCGCCGGTGGCGAGCAGATCGAGGAACTGGAGCGCGAGCGCGCCCGGGTCGAACGCGAGCGCGACGAGCGACTGCGGCGGCGCGCGCAGATCGAACAGGCCTGCCGCCAGCTCGGCACGGCCCTGGCCGCAGGCGCCAGCGGCTTTGCCGCCCAGGTAGAGCATGCCCAGACCGTGCTCGAGAACGGCAGGCACGACGCCAGCGCGCTGGATGAGGCGATTGCCGAGCGCATGGGTGCGCGCCGGGACGACGAGCGACGCTTTGCCGAGATCCGCGCCGAACTGGAGGCGTTGAAGCGCGCCCCGTCCAGCATGCCGGCACCGATGCAGGCCTTGCGTGCGCGCCTGTGCGAGGACACCGGCATTGCCGAAGCGGCGCTGCCGTTCGTCGGCGAACTGGTGCAGGTGCGCGAGGATCAGTCCGCCTGGCGCGGTGCGATCGAGCGCGTGCTGAGCGGTTTTGCGCAGTCGCTGCTGGTGGACGACCGCCATTACGCGCAGGTCAGCGAGTGGGTCAACCGCACCCACATCGGCACGCGCTTGGTGTACTTCCGGGTGCGTCGCAACGATGCGCTGCATGCGCGTGCGCCGGATGCACGTGCATTGCCGGGCAAGCTGCAGCTGCGCGAGCATGCCTTCACCGAGTGGTTGCGCAACGAGTTGATGCGTCGCTTCGACTACGAATGCGTCGATAACGCCGCCGCGTTGCGTACTGCCGACCGCGCCATCACCCGCGAAGGGCAGGTCAAGCATCCGGGCGATCGCTATGAGAAGGACGACCGCCACGCGGTCAACGACCGCAAGCGCTGGTTGCTGGGCCACGACAACCGCGACAAGCTCAAGGTGTTCGAGCGCGAAGCGCAGACGCTGGCCCAGCGCATCGCCGGTTGCGATGCCGACGTGGCCGCGCTGCGCAGGCAACGCGAGCAGGACCAGGAACGGCAGCTGGCCGCGCACACCCTGGTGGAGCGCGACTGGGACGAGATCGATGTCGGCCCCAAGCTGCAGCGCCTGAGCGATATCGACGAACAGCTGCAGCAGCTGCGCGAAGGCAACAGCGGCCTGCGCGCGCTTGGCCAGGCGATCGAGACCGCACGCACCCTGCGCGACCAGGCCAAGCGCACCTACGAGGACGTGCGGCTGGAGCGCGCGCAGCTGGCGCGCGAGCGGGTCCGGCTGGAACAGCAGCACGCCGCCTGCGCCAGCCGTGCCGGCACCGCCGCGCTCACGCCCACCCAACTGCAGGGCCTGCGCGAACGCCTGGCGGCGTTGGCGCCGCTGTCGCTGGACAATCTGGAAGCGCATTTCCGCGTGGTCGAGCGCGGCCTGGCCGAGCAACTGGCCGAGAGCCAGGGCCGCGACAGCCGGCTCAGCGCGCAGCTGCTCGATTGCTTCCGCAAGTACTGCCAGCAGTGGCCGGAAGACAGCGGCGATTTCACCGTGAGCCTGGCCAGTGCCGACGATTTCCTCGCGCGGCTGGACCGGCTGGAAAGCGATGGCCTGCCGCGCCACGAGCACCGTTTCTTCGACCTGCTGCAGACCCAGAGCAAGAACAATCTGCTCGCCCTGCAGCGCCACACCGCCGAGGCCCACAAGGGCATCAAGCAGCGCATGGACGAGGTCAACGCCAGTCTGGAGCAGGTGCCGTTCAATCGCGGCACGCTGCTGACCATCGAGGTCAGCGACCGTCGCCTGGGCGAGGTGCAGGACTTCCAGCAACAGTTGCGTGCGGTGCTTTCGCATCAACAGACCGAAGACCGCGCACTGGCCGAAGCGCAGTTTTCCACCTTGCGTGAATTGGTGGCACGCCTGGGCGCGCAGGAGCCGGACGCCCGCCGCTGGCGCGAGCAGGTGCTGGACGTGCGCCTGCATGTGGAATTCATCGGTGTCGAACTGGACGCACAGACCCGCGCGCAGGTGGAGATCTACCGCAGCGGCGCCGGCAAGTCCGGCGGTCAACGCCAGAAGCTGGCAACCACCTGCCTGGCCGCTGCGTTGCGCTACCAGCTCGGCGGCGAAGACGGCGAGCTGCCGCGCTACTGCGCCGTGGTGCTGGACGAGGCCTTCGACAAGGCCGACAACGAATTCACTGCGCTGGCAATGAACATCTTCGAGAACTTCGGGTTCCAGATGGTGGTGGCCACACCGCTGAAATCGGTGATGACGCTGGAGCCGTTCATCGGCGGTGCCTGCTTCGTGGAAATCAGCGGCCGGCACAACTCCGGCGTGCTGCTGATCGAATACGACGCGCAGGCGCAGCGACTCCAATTGCCCGAGCGCTCGCGTGGGGACGAGGCTGGTGCAGCGGTGACGGAGCAGGCGGTGGTTACTGCGCAGCCCGAGGATGCAGCGCGTTCGACGCAGAGCCAGACGCAGGTGGACGGCTCCGGTGCGGATTCTGGCGATGAGGGTGTGCCACTTCAGGAAGCCCCTGCCCAGGACGACCTGGCCGCCAAGGCGAGCAAACGCGCCAGCAAGGTCACGCCGGCATCGGCGCCGGCTGTGCAAGCCGCGCCGACGTCTTCGAAAACTGCGGCGTCCAGCAAACGTGCGGGATCACCCCGGTCGGCAAAGGCCGCAGCGGCCAAGACCGCAGCGTCCAAGGCCGCCTCAGCCAAACCTGCCTCAGCCCGGCGTGCCTCGCCTGCCGTGAGCACGCCTGCCGCGAGCACGCCGCGCAAGCCGGCAACCCCGACCAAAACCGCCAAGATGCCGGCTACCACCAGGGCGGCCTCCCGGCGCACGAGCGCGTCCGTCCAGCCGACCACCAAGCCTGGGAAAACCGCGACGACCACGGCAGCGCCGAAGACGCCTGCTTCCAGGCCTGCGGTAGCGAGCAAACGCGCCAGCACGGCGCTGCGTGGCGCAACCAAGGCAACCGCGGCGCGCGGCGCCGCCAGGCCCGCGCCAGCCAAAACGGCAGTGGCCAAGGCGCGCCCTGCGCCAACACGCGGGTCTGCAGGCAAGCCGCGCGGAAAACGCTGAGCGCAACACCTGGATGCCTGCGTCACCGCACTGCGGTCGCAGGCGTCGCGGGGCAGGCGCATCGCAAGGCGTCACGCGCAGATAAGAATCGTTATCATTATCGGCCCGGATGTGCTCGCCAGTGCGCGCATCGCCCCGCTGAAGATCCCGATGACCCCACTGCCTGCGCCTCGCCACCTGTTGTTCGTGTCCCTGTTTGCTGCATTGCCGGCCGCCGCCCAGGAGGCCAGCCTGCTCGATGCCATCGTGGTCAGCGAAAAGCGCGCCCTGTACCGGCCCGAAAAAGCCGCCGGCGCCACCCGCACGCAGACCCCGGTGGAGCGCATTCCGCAGGCGATCCAGGTGGTGCCGCGCTCGGTCATCGACGAACAGCAGCTCACCCGGCTGGTGGACGTGGTGGCCAACGTCTCCAACGTGCAGCCCGGCGGCACCCAGGGCAATCGCTCGGAAACCTTCGTCATCCGCGGCTTCGAGGCGTCTTCGTATGCGGTCGATGGCATCCTGCTCAACCCGGCGCAGAACTTCACCGAGACCGTGCGCGATCTGGCCAATGTCGCCCAGGTGGAAGTGCTCAAGGGCCCGGCGGCGGTGCTGTACGGGCGCGGCGAACCCGGCGGGGTGATCAATCTGGTCACGCTGCGCCCGGACGCGGTGTTCGGCGGCAACGCCTCGGTGCAGGTGGCCGAACACGGCCTGCGCCGCGTGCAGTCCAGCGTCACCGGCCCGCTGGGCCCAACCGTGTCGGCACGGCTCAGCGCCGCCGCGCAGGACACCGGCAGCTTCCGGGACGCGCAGGCCGATGGCGATCGCGTGTTCGTCTCGCCCTCGCTGGCCTGGCGGCCGACCGCGCAGCTGCGCGCCGACCTGGATCTGGAATACACCCGCCAGACCAGCCCGGGCGATCGCGGCCTGGTCGCCATCGACGGCGTGGTGCGTGGCCCGGCGCAGCGCAGCTTCGGCGAGCCGTGGTCGCGCAATCACGGCAGCGTGCGTACCGCACGCGGGCGCATCGAGTACGACGCCACCGACTGGCTGACGCTGCGCCAGATCCTCAACCACCAGGACGGCGACAGCGGCCGCGACGTGGCCGACTTCACCGGCTTCAGCGCCGACCGTGCCTTCCTGCAGCGCCGCGCCGTGCGCCAGGACCAGCAGGTGCGCGCCACCACTTCGCAGACCGAAGCGCTGGCGCATTTCGCCACCGGCCCGCTGCGCCATCAGGTGCTGGCCGGCGCCGAGTACGTCGATGCGCATCGCCACACCGACGAAGCGCGCGCGCCGCTGGCCCGCATCAGCCTGCGCAACCCGGTGCAGGGCGCCTTGCCGGGGACCTATGTGCGGGCGCGCGAGATCGACGTCGATGCGCGCTATGCCGCGCTATACCTGCAGGACCAGATCAGCATCGGCGAGCGCTGGGACGTGCTGGCCGGCGTGCGCTGGGACGAT
This sequence comes from Xanthomonas sp. 10-10, assembly GCF_040182365.1. Taxonomy (NCBI): domain Bacteria; kingdom Pseudomonadati; phylum Pseudomonadota; class Gammaproteobacteria; order Lysobacterales; family Lysobacteraceae; genus Xanthomonas; species Xanthomonas sp. 10-10. The sequence goes on along the minus strand of NZ_CP144460.1, from coordinate 5,059,640 downwards.
GTGCAGCAGACCACCATCGACAACGGCGCGCGCACCCGCGAGGACGGCAGACGTGCCTCGCCGCGCATCGGCGTGGTGTGGAAGGCCGCGCCGCAGCTGTCGCTGTACGCCAACACCTCCACCTCGTTTCGGCCGCGCAGCGCCTCGCTGTTTTCCGGCGGCAGCGCGCCACCGGAGACCGGCCGCCAGTACGAGCTCGGCCTGAAGAGCGCGCTGTTCGACAACCGGGTGCTCGCCACCGCTGCCGCATTCCAGATCACCAAGGACAACGTCGCCAGCAGCGATCCGGACAACGATGGCTTCGTGCTGGTCACCGGCCAGCAGCGCGTGCGCGGGCTGGAGCTGGACATCACCGGCGAGCTCACCCGGAACTGGCGCCTGATCCTGGGCGCCGGTTATCTGGACGCCCAGGTCACCCGCGACACCGTCATCCCGGTCGGCAATCGCCTGCGCGGCGTGCCGCGCGTCAGTGCCAGTCTATGGAGCACCTACCACGTCGCCAGCGGGCCGCTGTATGGCCTGACATTGGGCGCAGGCGCGGTGCATGTGGGAGAGCGCGAAGGCGATCTCGCCAACAGCTACCGCATTGCCGGCTACACGCGCTTCGATGCCTCGGCGGCCTACCGCTTCGGCGGCCGGTACCAGCTGGCGCTGATGCTGCGCAATGTCGCCAACCGGTTCTACATCGAGCAACCGGTGACGCAGACCACCAACTATCCAGGCGCACCGCGCACCTTGTCGGCGACGCTGAGCGTGGATTTTTAAATCCTGTCGGTGCGGCAGCAGGCGGTTGCCCGATGCGCGGCCGGTGCCCCGCCGCTGCAACGGACGGATGCAACCACGTGATTCCGGACAACAGCCATCGCATGGGCAGCGTGTTCGATCGGTTCCATGAAGCGGATGACAGCGCGCACCGACGCTGTCTTTTTGTTCGCCTGAGGCATGCGTGTGCACCATCGGGTTGCATCAGCGGGCACGCATCACGCGTCAAGTGTTCGCCTGCGGCCTCAGTGCAGCAGATCCCAGCCCATCTTGCCGATCAACACGATGACCAGCACCAGGAACAATTTACGGATCAGCGGCGTGCCACCGCGTAGTGCCATCCGCGTGCCGGCAACCGCACCGGCCACGTTCGCCACCGCCATCGGAATGCCGATCGCCAGCATCACCTGGCCGCTGGGCAAAAAGAACGACAGCGCCGCCAGGTTGGTGGCCAGGTTCACCACCTTGGCCGCGGCCGAGGCGCGCAGAAAGTCCAGCCCGAAAAAGCGGATGAACAGGAAGATCAGGAAACTGCCGGTGCCCGGACCGAAGAACCCGTCGTAGAATCCGATCGCCGCGCCCATCGCCAGGGCAGTGACCAGTTCGCGCCGGCCGATCTGGCGTGGCCGATGCAGCGCACCGAAGTCCTTCTTGATCAGCGTGTAGACCAGCATCGCGATCAGCAGCGCCAGGATCAGCGGCCGCACTGCCTGCTTCGGCATCAGGCTGACCGCAGTCGCGCCCAGAAACGAAAACGTAAACGCCGCCACCGTCGCGTACAGCACCGGCCGCCACGGAAAGCGCACATTACGCGCATACCGCCACGCCGACGCACCGGTGCCGAACATCGCGCTGAACTTGTTGGTGCCCAGAATCAGCGACGGCGCCTGCTGCGGCAACGTGGCGAACAAGCCCGGCAACTGGATCAAGCCACCGCCGCCCACCGCCGCATCCACCAACCCGGCGACGAAGGCAATGCACAGCAGCCACGGCAACTCGGTGGGAATCAGGTCCAGCAAGGCGGCGCTCCGCACGACGGGGCGACAGCATAAACGCGTAGAAACCCCGTTCCCCACTTCCCACTTCCCACTTCCCACTTCCCAACTCCCAACTCCCAACTCCCAACTCCCAACTCCCAATTCCCAATTCCCGCACAATTGCCCGATGCCGACCTCCATCCCCACCGATCCCTGTCCCTGCGGCCGCGCCGCCGACTACGCGCAGTGCTGCGGGCAATACCACGCCGGCGCGGCCGCACCCGACGCCGAAACCCTGATGCGTGCGCGCTACAGCGCCTACGTCCGCCGCGATGTGGATTACCTGCTCGCCAGCTGGCACCCGTCCACGCGTCCGGCCGAACTGTCGCTGGACGAGGGCGGCCGAACCACCTGGCTTGGCCTGACCGTGCAACGCGCCATCGTCACCGGCACCGATACGGCCGAGGTGGTGTTCCTGGCCCGCTATCGCATCGGCGGCGGCAGCGCGGTGCGCATGACCGAACACAGCCGCTTCGTGCGCGAACACGGCCATTGGTATTACCTCGACGCGCGCTGAGCGCAGCCAGCCGCGCCGGAGTGTGCGCAGGCAGGAGCTGCCCGATGCGCAGACCAGCGCTGGCGCTCCACGCCAACCCAGGCACATTCCCCAGGCCGTCGGCGGACAACAGCCTCCAGCTCTGCCGTTGCCCCCCGGCCTGCCGTCTTCCAGCCGGGCCCCGCCGCCTCCAGCTGGCGCCGACGTAAACAGGCATCGTGCACCTCACTCCGCGCACCTCGCCCTTCGCCACGTTCCCCGACCAACGGCGCCCATGGCGCCACTTTGTCGACACGGCGTTCGCAGCCGATCCAGGAAGCTTGCCGCGCGGCGGAGCTCGCCGCGGGGGCGGACAGCGATCATGGGAACCTTCAACTTCTGGCAGTGGGCGCTAATGGCCGTGGTGGTCTTTGCAATCGTGTTGCCGGCGTTGCTGGCCACCTGCATGGTCCGCTTCGGGCCGCGCCACGATGCGCCGCGCCGCGCACGTCCCCGCCGCGTCGCCGAGTCCGGCACCTCCACGCCGGCGCTGTCGCTGCTGAGCGGCATCACCGGCGACCGCAGCTGATACGTCACCGCTGAGGCGCGCTTTACCCCAGCCGCAATGGCAAGCAGGCCGCAGCCAGCACACTCCTGAGTGGAGCGGTTGCCCGGTGGACAGGTCCCGGTGCCGAGCGTTTGTCGTTATTCGGTGGCAGCAGACACCCGGCGCCAGCCCCGCAGCCGCCGAGCCAGCCCACCGGTCTGGCCTCCATCACGCTCGCAGCGCCTCGCGCGACAGCCACCGCATTGCTCCCGGCACCGCCGCTTGCACGCCTGGATCCAGCCAGGTTGGCTATCCTCGCGGATCGACTCACCGCTGGAGTGCAGTACCGCATGACCTCCGTCCACCCGCCGGCCACCGCGCCATGACGCCGACCCGGCGCGCCTTGCCGCTGTTGATGGCCTTGCTGCCGCTGGTCGCCTGCGCCGATCCGGGCTTCGACCGTTGCCTGGCGGGGTTGCAGACCCAGGCCGCCGCCAAAGGTGTGGACACCGCAGATTTCCAGCGCTTTACCGCCGGGTTGGCGCCCGATCCCAGTGTCCTGCCGCTGCTGGACGCGCAACCGGAGTTCACTACGCCCATCTGGGATTACCTGGCCAGCCTGGTCGACAGCCAGCGCGTCACCGATGGCCAGGCCATGCTGGTCACCCACCGCGACTTGCTCGCCCGCCTGTCTGAGCAGACCGGCGTCGACCCGGCCACCATCGTGGCGGTCTGGGGCGTGGAGAGCGACTACGGCCGCGTCACCGGCAAGCGCCCGCTGCTGGTGTCGCTGGCCACGCTGTCGTGCGCAGGCCGCCGCCAACCGTTCTTCCGCGGCGAGTTCCTGGCCTTGCTCAGCCTGTTGCAACGCGGCGACCTGTCGCCGGATGGCCTGACCGGCTCCTGGGCCGGCGCCTTCGGGCAGACCCAGTTCATGCCCTCGACCTATGCCCGCATCGCGGTGGACGGCGACGGCGACGGCCGCCGCGACCTGGTCGCCAGCATTCCCGACGCGCTGGCTTCCACCGCCAACTACCTGGTCAAGGCCGGCTGGGAGCGCGCCCGCCCGTGGGGCATGGAAGTCACCCTGCCGCGCGGCTTCGACGCCAGCAAGGCCGGCCGTACCCGCCGCCAACCGTTGCAGGCCTGGCAGGCCGCCGGCCTGCTCGGTACCGACGGCAAGCCGCTCGCCCCGTCCGGGTTGCCCGCCGAGACGCCTGCCGCGCTGCTGCTGCCGGCCGGCGCCACCGGCCCGGCGTTCCTGGTATTCCGCAACTACGATGCGATCTACGCCTACAACGCCGCCGAAAGCTACGCGTTGTCGATCGCGCTGCTGGCCGATCGCCTGCGCGGCGGCCCCGGCCTGCTCGCCGCCTGGCCCACCGACGACCCCGGCCTGGGTCGCCCGGAGCGCCGCGACCTGCAACAGTTGCTGCTGGCCCGCGGTCACCAGATCGGCGAGGCCGACGGCATGGTCGGCAGTGCCACCCGCCGCGCCATCCAGGTCGAGCAGACCCGGCTGGGCCTGCAGCCGGCCGATGGCCGCCCCGGCCAGCGCATCCTCGCCGCCTTGCGCGTCGCGCCGCCGCTCACCGGCATGGCGGCCGTGCGCGGCACCGCCTTCAAGCTGCCGGCCGCCTATCCCGCATTCGCCCAATCTCCCATCGTCCACAAGGCATCCCCCATGTCCGACACCACCGGCCTGACCACAGGCGACTTCCACGGTTTTCCCTCGCTGTTGATCGACACCCCGTTCTCCACTGCGGCGATCAGCCTGTTCGGCGGCCAGCTGCTGTCGTTCGTGCCCAAGGGCGGCCAGGACGTGATGTGGCTGTCGCCGCTCGCCAAGCAGCCGCCCACCCCGATCCGCGGCGGCGCCCCGGTGTGCTGGCCGTACTTCGGCCGCCAGGACCAGACCGGCGAGGTCCCCGCGCACGGCTTCGTGCGCACCGTGCCCTGGCAGCTCACCGAGAGCCGGCGCGAGGACGACGGCACGCTGGTGCTCACGCTGACCCCGCCCAGTTTCGACGACCTGGCGCTGCGCCTGCGCATGACCCTGCGCATCGGCCGCACCCTCGAACAACGCTTGATCACCGAAAACACCAGCCCCGCTCCGGTGCGCTTCACCCAGGCGCTGCACAACTATTTCCGCGTCGGCGACGCACTCAAGGTCAGCGTGCAGGGCCTGGACGGGCTGGACTACCTCGACAAATACGAGAACTACGCCACCGCCCACCGCCAGCAAGGCGACTGGAGCCTGCGCGATCCGCGCGACCCCGGCCGCAGCGACCGCATCTACGTCAACGCCGGCGGCCGCTATACCCTGACCGACCCGGTGCTCGGCCGCCGCATCGTCATCGCCACCGAGGGCAGCCGCTCGCTGGTGGCCTGGAACCCGGGCGAAGAGGCCGGCAAGAAGATGGCCGACGTGGGCGAGGGCTGGCGCAACTACGTCTGCCTGGAAGCGGCCAACGCCGGCCCGGACGTGATCGAACTGGCCCCCGGCGCCAGCCATACCCTGAGCCAGACCATCAGCGTCGAATAACCCATCGGTCGTTGCCGCCGCGGCCACCCAACCGGGCGCGCAGATCGTCTACCGACGGCGGCTGGTCAATGGATGCTTGCGCGTTGATGTCGCATCCAGTCGATCTGGAGCGGAGCGTTGCGACCGAGCGCGCTCCGTCTGATCGTCGTGCAGTGTCTTAAACCTGCTAGAGGGGTGTAGCCGGCGAAAGCCGGCAGACTTCAGACGGGCGAAAGATCCAGATCGGCCGCGCGGCCTCCCGACGAGGGTAAGCAGCCCAGCTTCACCACACGCGCCGCCGCACCCTCACCCCAAGCCCTCACCCGGCAGGAGGAGGAGCACTAACAACAGCTCGCACGCCCACCTCCCTTCTCCCACCGGGAGAAGGTGCCCGAAGGGCGGATGAGGGTACGGTTTCTACAACGGCTCCAGCCGAGTCCACCAGGTTTTTGAATCTTGTCTCGGGGTCGGCAGGCGAGGGGTACTAGAAACAGCTCGCACGCCCACCTCCCTTCTCCCTCCGGGAGAAGGTGCCCGCAGGGCGGATGAGGGTACGGTTTCTACAACGGCTCCAGCTAAGCGCACCTGCATCCTTCAACGCTGCTCCCGGCCAAAACGCAGTTGCCATCGCCCTTCAGGCATTACGTCGCTCAGGCCCGACTCGTACGAGCCGCGCCAAACCCCAAGCGATCTCCAGCAGAGCGGTCGCACGGATCTGCTGCGGTCGAGCTCGGTCCAGCCGAGTGCACCGATCACAACGCCCTTGAGCCTCGTACTGCCCACGCCTCGTCACGCATCCAGGTCCGATCCGACCCAATCGGCAGCTACACTTCCCGCCTCGCTACCCTGGGCCGCGCGATGTCTCCCTCCGCCGATTCCGCTCCAGCCCCGGGGCGTCGCCGCGCCGCGTTGATCTTCATCTTCATCACCGTGCTGATCGACGTGCTGTCCTTCGGCGTGATCATCCCGGTACTGCCGGATCTGGTGCGCCATTTCACCGGTGGCGACTACGTGGTGGCCGCCGGCTGGATCGGCTGGTTCGGCTTTCTGTTCGCTTCCATCCAGTTCGTCTGCTCGCCGCTGCAAGGCGCCCTGTCCGATCGCTTCGGCCGTCGCCCGGTCATCCTGCTCTCGTGCCTGGGGCTGGGGCTGGACTTCATCCTGATGGCCATCGCCCACAGCTTGCCGATGTTGCTGCTGGCACGGGTGATCTCCGGCATCTGCTCGGCCAGTTTTTCCACGGCCAATGCCTACATCGCCGACGTCACTCCGGCCGACAAACGCGCCGGCGCGTTCGGCATGCTCGGCGCCGCGTTCGGCATTGGCTTCGTCGCCGGCCCGTTGATCGGTGGCTGGCTGGGCGGCATCGGCTTGCGTTGGCCGTTCTGGTTTGCCGCAGGCTTGGCCCTGTTGAACGTGTTGTACGGCTGGTTGGTACTACCCGAATCGCTGCCACCCGAGCGCCGCACCGCGCGGCTCGAGTGGGCGCATGCCAACCCGCTGGGCGCGCTCAAGCTGTTGCGGCGCTACCCGCAGGTGTTCGGTCTGGCGGCGGTGGTTTTTCTGGCCAACCTGGCGCATTACGTCTATCCCAGCATCTTTGTGCTGTTCGCCGGTTACCAGTATCACTGGGGCCCGCGCGAGGTGAGCTGGGTGCTGGCCGGGGTCGGGGTCTGCAGCATCATCGTCAACGCGCTGCTGGTCGGCCGCATCGTGCGGTGGCTGGGCGAACGTCGCGCCTTGTTGCTCGGTCTGGGCTGCGGGGTGGTGGGCTTCGTCATCTACGGGCTGGCCGACAGCGGTACCGCCTTCCTGATCGGCGTGCCGATCAGCGCGTTCTGGGCGATCGCCGCGCCGGCCGCGCAAGCCTTGATCACCCGCGAAGTCGGCGCCGATGCGCAAGGCCGCGTGCAGGGCGCCTTGAGCGGCCTGGTCAGCCTGGCCGGTATCGCCGGGCCGTTGTTGTTCGCCAACGTGTTTGCCTGGTTCATCGGCAGCGGCGCGCCGTTACACCTGCCCGGCGCGCCGTGGTTGCTGGCCGGCGTACTGCTCGCCGCCGGGTGGTTGATGGCGTGGGCGAGGGCGGGGCGCGACCGTGGTCAGGCCGATGCGGCACCTGGCTGATGGCAACGCATTCATATAATGCTCGCGCCCGCTTTTTCTGATTTGCGCGGGCACTGCTAGGCTGGTGTCTCCCGTGCTCCGGCACCGCCTCGATTTCCTATGCGTTCCGACACCCTGGCCGTCCCCGCTTCGGCTGCGCGCGCGCTGCGCCATGCCACCCAGGACACGCATCGTCTGGTCGAAGCAATCCCGCTGATGCAGGCGCTCGGGCAGGGGCAGGTCGAGCGCGCCGGCTATGCGCTGATCCTGCGCCGACACCACGCAGTGCTGGCCGGTTTCGAAGACCGGTTTGGCGACTGGCTGGACACCCTGGTCGGCAACGGTTGGCATTACCGCCGGCGTGCGCCGGCCTTGCGCGCGGATCTGCGCACGCTCGACCAGGCACCGGATACGCCGCTGGCTCCACCGGCCGGCGCCGACGCCGCCACGCGCTGGGGCATGTTGTACGTGATCGAAGGCTCGCAGCTGGGCGGCCGGATGATTGCCCGCAGCCTGCGCCGGCATCGCCCCGCGCTGGCCGACGCCCTGAAATATTTCGAGCTGGCCGACGACGATACCGCCGGCTGGCGCCGTTTCCAGACGGTGCTCGATCACTGCCTGGACAGCCCGCGCGCGCGCGCGCGCGCCATCGAGGGCGCGCAAGCCATGTTTGCCCACTTCCATACCTGCCTCGCAGCGGAGCCGCGCCCGTGAATCAGCCCACCGAACCCCTGGACATGGATGTCTGCGCGCGCGAGCCGATCCACATCCCCGGCATGATCCAGCCTTACGGCGTGCTGCTGGTGATCGAACCGGCCGATGGCCGCATCGTGCAGGCCAGCAGCACCGCCGCCGACCTGCTCGGCGTGCCGCTGCAGACGCTGTTGGGCATGCCGTACGTCCAGGTGCTGGAGGTGCCGGAGGCGCAGCCATTCGCGGTGGATGCGCACCCCCAGCATTTATTGCACGCCGAGGCGCGCTTTCCCGCGCGCGCCGTGCCGCCCGAGCACGCCTGGGTGGCTGCCTGGCATCTGTATCCGGAGCAATGGCTGGTCGAAATCGAGCCGCGCGACGCCCGCCTGATGGATGTCACCCTGCGCGAAGCGCTGCCGCTGTTGCGCAGCATCGAACGCGATCCCGGCATCGACGAAGCGGCGGTGCGGGCGGCCAAGGGCCTGCGCAGCATGATCGGGTTCGACCGGGTGATGATTTACCGCTTCGACGAAGAGTGGAACGGCGAAGTCATCGCCGAAGCGCGTAACCCCGAGCTGCTGGCCTATCTTGGCCAGCGCTATCCCGCCACCGACATCCCGGCGCAGGCGCGCGCGCTGTATTTGCGCAACCGCGTCCGCCAGATCGCCGATGTCGGCTACCAGTCGTCGCCGATCGTGCCCACCCTGCATCCGCGCCTGGGCACTCCGGTGGATCTGAGCGATGTCAGCCTGCGCAGCGTTTCGCCGGTGCATCTGGAATACCTGGCCAACATGGGCGTGAGCGCCACCCTGGTCTCTTCGTTGGTGGTCAACGATGCGTTGTGGGGGCTGATCGCCTGTCACCACTACAGCCCGCACTTCACCAGCCATGCCATGCGCGATGCCACCGACGCGGTGACCCGTGCGCTGTCCGGTCGCATCGGCGCCCTGCAGGCGGTCGAGCGCGCGCGCATGGAATCGGTGTTGCTCACCGTGCGCGAAAAGTTGATCACCGACTTCAACGACGCCGCCCAGATGACGGTAGAGATGCTCGCCGACATGGCGCCGGACCTGATGGACGTGGTCGATGCCGATGGCGTGGCGATCTTCCATGGCAAGGAGATCAGCCGGCACGGCAGCGTGCCCGATGCAGCCGCGCTGCGGCGCATCCGCGACCATATCGAATCGGCGCACCACGATGCCTTGCGCGAGGATGCCGTCGGCGCCCTGCATGTGGAGGCGATCGGCGAGGTATTTCCTGAACTGGCCGATCTCGCGCCGCTGGCCGCCGGCTTCATCTTCGTGCCGCTGATGCCGCAGTCGCGCAGCGCCTTGCTGTGGACCCGCCGCGAAAAGGTGCAGACGGTCAACTGGGCTGGCAATCCGCAGCTGGCCAAGCTGGCCGACATTCCCAACTCACGCCTGTCGCCGCGCAAGAGCTTCGATCTGTGGCAGGAAACCGTGCGCGGCCGCGCGCGGCGTTGGTCGCCGCTGCATCTGGAATCGGCGCGCAGCCTGCGCGTGTTGATCGAACTGATGGAGCGCAAGCGCTTCCAGCAGGACTTCACCCTGCTCGAAGCCTCGCTGTCGCGTCTGCGCGATGGCGTGGCCATCATCGAGCGGGGCGCCGACACTGCCGCGCATCGGCTGATCTTCGTCAACCCGGCATTCGCCGACCTCAGCCAGACCGAGGTCGCCGACCTGATCGGGCGCGACATCCTGACCCTGGTGGCCGACGATGCCGCCAGATCCAAGGTCGAACTGCTCGAGGACGCCTTGCGCCTGGGGCGCGCCGCCTACGTCACCTTGCCGTTGCGCGTGCACGATGGCTCGCCCATCTACCGTCAATTCCACCTCGAACCGCTGCCCAGCCCCAATGGCGTCATCGCCCACTGGCTGCTGCAGCTGCGCGATCCGGAATAGGCGCAGCGCGACACACCGACGTGGAGATAGGGGTGCATGCTGGCGCCGTCGCCGCATCAGTCGTTACGGGCCGCATCACCAGCGACCCGGCCAGCGGTGCGCCGCGTCGACATCATTGAGCATCTGCGTGTCGATGAGTGGACGTACTACTCAAAGCCGGAGAGAACACAGCAAAGCACATCGAGCGCCGGCATCGCCGCCGTCGCCGGGAGGCAACCGCTTCGTCAACTGCGTGGCCGCAGCAGCAACAAGGTGATGGTTCCGGCCACGAGCCCCCAGAACGACGCACCGATTCCGCCCAAGGTCAGCCCGGAGGCCGTCACCAGGAAGGTGATCAATGCCGCCTCGCGTTCGCCGTCTTCGCGCAAGGCGGCCGCCAGACTGTTTCCAATGGTGCCCAGCAGCGCAATTCCGGCAATCGCCATCACCAGCTCGCGCGGGAACGCCGCAAAGACCGCCGCCACGGTCGCCCCGAACAAACCGATCACCAGATACAGCACGCCTGCGCTCACCGCAGCGGCATAACGCCGGGCAGGGTCCTCATGCGCCTCGCGGCCCATGCAGATCGCAGCGGTGATCGCGGCCAGGTTCAATGCAAAGCCGCCGAACGGCGCCAGCAATGCATTGACCGCCCCGATCCAGCCGATCGTCGGCGAGATCGGCACCGTGTAGCCGGACGCGCGGATCACCGCCACGCCGGGCACATTCTGCGAGGCCATCGTGACCACGAACAACGGGATCGCCAGCCCGACCACCGCAGCCCACGACAGCGATGGAATCACCAGGACCGGATGGGCCAGCTCCAGCTGCACGCCGTCCCAGTGCAGCAGCCCACTGCCCGCCGCAATGGCGATGCCGGCCAGCAGGGTCGCAATCACTGCGTAGCGCGCAAACCAGCGCCGGCCCACCAGATAGGTTGCCAGCATCGCCACGGCCAGCACCCGCTGGCTCTGCATCGCCACGAACAGATCCAGTCCGAAGCGCAGCAGCACCCCGGCCAACATGCCCGACGCCAGGGATACCGGCATGCGCTTGATCGCCCGCTCGAACAAGCCCGAGAACCCGGCCACCAGTCCGAGCACCGCCGCGACCACAAACGAACCGACCGCCTCGCGTAACGGAACCCCTGCGGCGCTGCCGATCAGCATTGCCGCACCTGGCGTGGACCAGGCCGTCACCACCGGCACCCGATAGCGCAGCGACAACCCGATGCAGGTAACGCCCATGCCGATGCCCAGCGCCCACATCCACGATGCGATCTGTGCCTGATCGGCACCCAGGTGCCGCGCTGCCTCGAACACGATCACCGCGGAACTGGCAAACCCCACCAGGACGGTGACAAAGCCCGCTGCAATCGCAGACAGGGACAGATCGCGGAACAGGTTGCGGGCTGGCGGCATCGAATGGCTCCTCCGGGCCATGCATTCTTACCGAGCCATCCCATCGGCGGTACTGCAGCGCGCTTCTATAGAGCGAACTCTGGAAAGTGGTTTCGTTGGAGCGTGCTTGTGCTCTTGCCATAGCGAGGCACAGACACGCAAAAAAAACGTGCTGCTGTCATGGCCGTGTCAAAAAATGCTTGCACTTCTGCGCAGGCTCGATAAACTGCGCGGCCTCGCTCAGGACGGCGGCGCTTCTTCAAGCACCGCAACAACGAACGGGTCGAATCGAAAACATCACAAGGTGTTGACGAAACGAAAAAGCCGGCTATGATGGGCGGCTCGCTACACGGAAAGACGCTTTGGCGGATTGAGGTGCAGCGGCGGCAACTTCCTCTTCACGAGGGGTTGACGGGGATGAAAAGCCTGCTAATATGGCCGGCTCGCTTCGCAGAAAACCTTCGGGTCGAAACGAAGCAGCGTCAACCACCTCGAAATGAGGTGTTGACGGCAAGAAAAAGTCCGCTATAATGGGCGGCTCGCTTCGACGGAAACGACGAAGCTGACGGGAACGGCGCTGAGGCCACTTCCCAATGTTCTTTGACAGTGTGCGCAGGTAATTTGTGCGGACGCCTGCAGGAAGGATGATTGTCCATCTTGCAGACGTTTAATCAAAAAGCAACATATTAATTGCTTTGCAAGCGATAAGTTGTCAGTGGTTGAACTTCTGCAGCTAAAGTATTTGTCTTCGGACATGTAATTTTAAGTGAAGAGTTTGATCCTGGCTCAGAGTGAACGCTGGCGGCAGGCCTAACACATGCAAGTCGAACGGCAGCACAGTAAGAGCTTGCTCTTATGGGTGGCGAGTGGCGGACGGGTGAGGAATACATCGGAATCTACTCTTTCGTGGGGGATAACGTAGGGAAACTTACGCTAATACCGCATACGACCTACGGGTGAAAGCGGAGGACCTTCGGGCTTCGCGCGATTGAATGAGCCGATGTCGGATTAGCTAGTTGGCGGGGTAAAGGCCCACCAAGGCGACGATCCGTAGCTGGTCTGAGAGGATGATCAGCCACACTGGAACTGAGACACGGTCCAGACTCCTACGGGAGGCAGCAGTGGGGAATATTGGACAATGGGCGCAAGCCTGATCCAGCCATGCCGCGTGGGTGAAGAAGGCCTTCGGGTTGTAAAGCCCTTTTGTTGGGAAAGAAAAGCAGTCGGTTAATACCCGATTGTTCTGACGGTACCCAAAGAATAAGCACCGGCTAACTTCGTGCCAGCAGCCGCGGTAATACGAAGGGTGCAAGCGTTACTCGGAATTACTGGGCGTAAAGCGTGCGTAGGTGGTGGTTTAAGTCTGTTGTGAAAGCCCTGGGCTCAACCTGGGAATTGCAGTGGATACTGGGTCACTAGAGTGTGGTAGAGGGTAGCGGAATTCCCGGTGTAGCAGTGAAATGCGTAGAGATCGGGAGGAACATCCGTGGCGAAGGCGGCTACCTGGACCAACACTGACACTGAGGCACGAAAGCGTGGGGAGCAAACAGGATTAGATACCCTGGTAGTCCACGCCCTAAACGATGCGAACTGGATGTTGGGTGCAATTTGGCACGCAGTATCGAAGCTAACGCGTTAAGTTCGCCGCCTGGGGAGTACGGTCGCAAGACTGAAACTCAAAGGAATTGACGGGGGCCCGCACAAGCGGTGGAGTATGTGGTTTAATTCGATGCAACGCGAAGAACCTTACCTGGTCTTGACATCCACGGAACTTTCCAGAGATGGATTGGTGCCTTCGGGAACCGTGAGACAGGTGCTGCATGGCTGTCGTCAGCTCGTGTCGTGAGATGTTGGGTTAAGTCCCGCAACGAGCGCAACCCTTGTCCTTAGTTGCCAGCACGTAATGGTGGGAACTCTAAGGAGACCGCCGGTGACAAACCGGAGGAAGGTGGGGATGACGTCAAGTCATCATGGCCCTTACGACCAGGGCTACACACGTACTACAATGGTAGGGACAGAGGGCTGCAAACCCGCGAGGGCAAGCCAATCCCAGAAACCCTATCTCAGTCCGGATTGGAGTCTGCAACTCGACTCCATGAAGTCGGAATCGCTAGTAATCGCAGATCAGCATTGCTGCGGTGAATACGTTCCCGGGCCTTGTACACACCGCCCGTCACACCATGGGAGTTTGTTGCACCAGAAGCAGGTAGCTTAACCTTCGGGAGGGCGCTTGCCACGGTGTGGCCGATGACTGGGGTGAAGTCGTAACAAGGTAGCCGTATCGGAAGGTGCGGCTGGATCACCTCCTTTTGAGCATGACGTCATCGTCTTGCGGGCGTCCTCACAAATTACCTGCATTCAGAGATTCATACCGGCACAGGTCGGTATGCGAAGTCCCTTTTGGGGCCTTAGCTCAGCTGGGAGAGCACCTGCTTTGCAAGCAGGGGGTCGTCGGTTCGATCCCGACAGGCTCCACCATATTGAGTGAAAAGACTTCGGGTCTGTAGCTCAGGTGGTTAGAGCGCACCCCTGATAAGGGTGAGGTCGGTAGTTCGAGTCTACCCAGACCCACCACTCTGAATGTAGTGCACACTTAAGAATTTATATGGATCAGCGTTGAGGCTGATACATGTTCTTTTATAACTTGTGACGTAGCGAGCGTTTGAGATATCTATCTAAACGTGTCGTTGAGGCTAAGGCGGGGACTTCGAGTCCCTAAATAATTGAGTCGTATGTTCGCGTTGGTGGCTTTGTACCCCACACAACACGGCATGTGACCCCGAGGCAACTTGGGGTTATATGGTCAAGCGAATAAGCGCACACGGTGGATGCCTAGGCGGTCAGAGGCGATGAAGGACGTGGTAGCCTGCGAAAAGTGTCGGGGAGCTGGCAACAAGCTTTGATCCGGCAATATCCGAATGGGGAAACCCACTGCTTCGGCAGTATCCTGCAGTGAATTCATAGCTGCTGGAAGCGAACCCGGTGAACTGAAATATCTAAGTAACCGGAGGAAAAGAAATCAACCGAGATTCCCTAAGTAGTGACGAGCGAACGGGGAACAGCCCTTAAGCTGGAATGGCTTTAGAAAAACAATCTGGAAAGATTGGCCATAGAAGGTGATAGCCCTGTATTTAAAAGGGCCACTCCAGTGAAGACGAGTAGGGCGGGGCACGTGAAACCCTGTCTGAATATGGGGGGACCATCCTCCAAGGCTAAATACTCCTGACCGACCGATAGTGAACCAGTACCGTGAGGGAAAGGCGAAAAGAACCCCGGAGAGGGGAGTGAAATAGATCCTGAAACCGTGTGCGTACAAGCAGTAGGAGCTCGCAAGAGTGACTGCGTACCTTTTGTATAATGGGTCAGCGACTTACTGTTCGTGGCAAGCTTAACCGTATAGGGGAGGCGAAGGGAAACCGAGTCTGATAAGGGCGCATAGTCGCGGGCAGTAGACCCGAAACCGGGTGATCTAGTCATGGCCAGGGTGAAGGTGCCGTAACAGGTACTGGAGGCCCGAACCCACGTCTGTTGCAAAAGACGGGGATGAGCTGTGATTAGGAGTGAAAAGCTAATCGAACCCGGAGATAGCTGGTTCTCCTCGAAAGCTATTTAGGTAGCGCCTCGGACGAATACTACTGGGGGTAGAGCACTGTTATGGCTAGGGGGTCATCGCGACTTACCAAACCATTGCAAACTCCGAATACCAGTACGTACTATCCGGGAGACACACGGCGGGTGCTAACGTCCGTCGTGAAAAGGGAAACAACCCAGACCCACAGCTAAGGTCCCAAATTCACTGCTAAGTGGAAAACGATGTGGAAAGGCACAGACAGCCAGGAGGTTGGCTTAGAAGCAGCCACCCTTTAAAGAAAGCGTAATAGCTCACTGGTCGAGTCGGTCTGCGCGGAAGATTTAACGGGGCTAAGCAGTGAACCGAAGCTTGGGGTGCATAAAACTTGTTTTATGCGCGGTAGAGGAGCGTTCCGTAAGCCTGCGAAGGTGGATTGAGAAGTCTGCTGGAGGTATCGGAAGTGCGAATGCTGACATGAGTAACGATAATGCGGGTGAAAAGCCCGCACGCCGAAAGCCCAAGGTTTCCTTGCGCAACGTTAATCGACGCAGGGTTAGTCGGTCCCTAAGGCGAGGGCGAAAGCCGTAGTCGATGGGAAGCAGGTTAATATTCCTGCACCTCGCGTGAGTGCGATGGAGGGACGGAGAAGGTTAGGTGTACCGGGCGTTGGTTGTCCCGGGGAAAGGCGGTAGGTTTGGATCTTTGGCAAATCCGGGATCCTTTAAGACCGAGCACCGAGACGAGCCTTTATGGCGAAGTCACTGATACCACGCTTCCAGGAAAAGCTCCTAAGCTTCAGCTCACGAAGACCGTACCGTAAACCGACACAGGTGGGTAGGATGAGAATTCTCAGGCGCTTGAGAGAACTCGGGTGAAGGAACTAGGCAACATGGCACCGTAACTTCGGGAGAAGGTGCACCCTTTTTGGTGGCTCATGCGAGCTATAGCTGAAGAGGGTCGCAGAAACCAGGCCGCTGCGACTGTTTATCAAAAACACAGCACTCTGCAAACACGAAAGTGGACGTATAGGGTGTGACGCCTGCCCGGTGCTGGAAGGTTAATTGATGGGGTCAGCCGCAAGGCGAAGCTCTTGATCGAAGCCCCAGTAAACGGCGGCCGTAACTATAACGGTCCTAAGGTAGCGAAATTCCTTGTCGGGTAAGTTCCGACCTGCACGAATGGCGTAACGACAGCGGCGCTGTCTCCACCCGAGACTCAGTGAAATTGAAATCGCTGTGAAGATGCAGCGTTCCCGTGGCAAGACGGAAAGACCCCGTGAACCTTTACTATAGCTTTACACTGAACGTTGAGTTCGTCTGTGTAGGATAGGTGGGAGGCTATGAAACTGTGGCGCTAGCTGCAGTGGAGCCATCCTTGAAATACCACCCTGTCGTGCTTGACGTTCTAACCTAGATCCGTTATCCGGATCAGGGACCGTGTATGGTGGGTAGTTTGACTGGGGCGGTCTCCTCCTAAAGAGTAACGGAGGAGCACGAAGGTACGCTCAGCGCGGTCGGACATCGCGCACTGTGTGCAAAGGCATAAGCGTGCTTGACTGCAAGATCGACGGATCAAGCAGGTACGAAAGTAGGTCTTAGTGATCCGGTGGTTCTGTATGGAAGGGCCATCGCTCAACGGATAAAAGGTACTCCGGGGATAACAGGCTGATACCGCCCAAGAGTTCATATCGACGGCGGTGTTTGGCACCTCGATGTCGGCTCATCACATCCTGGGGCTGTAGTCGGTCCCAAGGGTATGGCTGTTCGCCATTTAAAGTGGTACGCGAGCTGGGTTCAGAACGTCGTGAGACAGTTCGGTCCCTATCTGCCATGGGCGTTGGAAGTTTGAGAGGGGCTGCTCCTAGTACGAGAGGACCGGAGTGGACGAACCTCTGGTGTTCCGGTTGTCACGCCAGTGGCATTGCCGGGTAGCTATGTTCGGAAGCGATAACCGCTGAAAGCATCTAAGCGGGAAGCGCGCCTCAAGATGAGACTTCCCGGGGCACAAGCCCCCTAAAGGAACCATATAGACTATGTGGTTGATAGGTCAGGTGTGTAAGTACAGCAATGTATTGAGCTAACTGATACTAATGATCCGTGCGGCTTGACCATATAACCTCAAGTTGCCTTGGTCCCAACGAACGTTGGTAGATCACCAAACGCAAGCTACGTCACAAGTTAACTATGCGAGACTGGGCGCCTTAATCCGTTTCTTGGATGGCGACGCTCCAACCGTCTCCCTGGTGAAATTAGCGCTGTGGAACCACCCGATCCCATCCCGAACTCGGAAGTGAAACGCAGCTGCGCCGATGGTAGTGTGGCTCAAGCCATGCGAGAGTAGGTCATCGCCAGGGGCTTTACCCGAAACCCTCAGTCCAACTGGACTGAGGGTTTCTTTTTGGGCGGCAGTTGGGAAGAAGTCCACTGACGCGTGCTGCTGTGCATTGCGGTCGTCCTGCGCCGCCAGTTACACCCGGAGGCAACATCGCGCATGGCGGCAATGCAGGGGCGATGATGCGTATCCATCGCGACCTGGTCGTATCCAACTGCCGCCTGCAGGGCAGCACTGGCGCCGATACCGGTCAGCAATGGCATGACCCTGCCCTCGGCAGATAGGTGCAGCCACGTGCTGCCTGCGCCTGCGCTAGCGCCTCGCTCTGCACGCTTCGCCAACAGTCCACACACCGACCACTTCGCCCAACTCCTGATTGTTTTTCAGCGAGCAGACCTCCATATGGTGCTGTGCCGGGACATGACCGGCTGTTTCTGGATGCCGCGATGCCAGAGTTGCCCGAAGTCGAAACTACCGTGCGCGGACTTGCGCCGCATCTGGTCGGGCAGCGCATCCATGGGGTCATTCTGCGTCGTCCGGACTTGCGTTGGCCGATTGCCGAGCAGATCGAGCGCCTGCTCCCTGGAGCCACCATCACGCAAGTGCGTCGACGTGCAAAGTACTTGTTGATGGATACCGATGCCGGCGGTAGCGCGTTGCTGCATCTGGGAATGTCCGGGAGCCTGCGTGTGCTGCCCGGAGATACCTTGCCGCGCGCACATGATCATGTGGATGTCAGCCTGGAAAACGGCCGCGTGCTGCGCTTCAACGACCCGCGCCGGTTCGGTTGCCTGTTGTGGCAATCCGACACACAGGTGCACGAGTTGCTTGCGGCGTTGGGTCCGGAGCCATTATCAGAAGCATTTACCGGCGATTATCTTTATGCGCTGTCGCGCGGCCGTCGTGCTGCGGTCAAGACCTTTCTGATGGATCAGGCAGTGGTTGTTGGCGTCGGTAATATCTATGCAGCCGAGAGCCTGCATCGTGCGGGAATCAGCCCGCTGCGCGAAGCTGGAAAAGTGTCGCTTGAGCGGTACCGGAGCCTGGCGACCGCGGTAAAGGAAATCTTGAGTTATGCGATCCAGCGTGGTGGCACGACGTTGCGCGACTTCATCAGTCCGGACGGCGCGCCTGGCTATTTCGAGCAGGAATTGACGGTCTACGGCCGCGAGGGCGAGCCCTGCAAGCAGTGCGGGCGGACCTTGAAACACGCAACGGTTGGACAGCGCGCGACGGTGTGGTGCGGCAATTGCCAGCGTTGAGGCATGGCAGAACGCTGTAAACGGTTCGAGCTGTCCTCCAGACCAGGTGGATCTGCTCGCTCGATCGAGGTGCTGCCCTAACGGATGAGTCGCAGGCCAGCCGATCGCTGGCTCGACGTTCGCAGTGAGAAGCTGCAGCACTGCTAGTTTCCACAGCTGGACCACGCCACAATCGATGCGTCCTGCGCTCTGGAACTGCGTCATGCCCATCTCACGGCCTCTTTGCATGTCCCTGGCGGCTGGCGGGGTACTGGCGCTAGTGCTTCTTGGCACGGCGTATGCGGATAACATCGCGACGACCGGCCCCGCGCCAGCAGAGCGTATCCAGTTGCGCAACGCTGCGGTGGAGCTGAGCGCCACGCCGGCATTCGGGGGGCGTGTGCTGTCCTTCAACCTGCGCGGGCAGCCCAGTGTGTTGAAGATCGGAGCGGCAGTGGATCGCCAACCCTCACCAACGGTGTCTGTCAGTGCGGGCGATATTCCGTATCTCGGTCACGATGTGTGGGTGGGGCCGCAGAGTCAGTGGTGGTTGCATCAGCAGGTCAATCTTGAGCGCAAGGCCGCCGCTGCGGTGTGGCCGCCGGATCCGTACCTGTCGTTGGCCACCACGCGTGCCGTGATGCATGGACCGACCGAGATACGTCTGCAAGGCGTGCCCAGCCCGGTGACCGGCGTGCAGCTGAGCAAGCGCATCGCGCTGTCCTCGGTGCGCGCCGACACGGTGGAGGTGCAGGCCACGGCGCGCAATAGCCGCAAGAAGCCGATCGCCTGGGATCTGTGGTTCAACACGCGCGTTGCGGCGAGTACGCGGGTGTTTGTACCGGTGGCCGATGCAGGCGATATTCGGGTGCAGCCGCCGAGCGAGCCGGATACGGTACTGCCCACGTTCGGCCACCGTGCGGGCGTGCTGGCGTTGCGTGCCGAGGTGCGCGATGACGGCATGATCCAGCGCGGCAAGCTGTTGCTGCAGCCATCGGCAGGCTGGATGGCCGGCTTCGTTGGTGCGCAGGTGCTGGTGATCCGCTTTACGCATCAGCCATTGGCCGCGATCCATCCGGAACAAGGCCAAGTGGAGTTGTACCTCGATGCTCCGCCCCTGCATCCCGAACGGGGTTTGCTGGAGATGGAAGTGCATGCCCCGTATCGCCAGCTCGCGCCGGGCGCGCAGATGCAGGCGCAAGAGCAGTGGACGTTGCTGCCGTACAGCGGGCCGGACGATGCGCAGGCGCAGCGGCAATTTCTGTGCAGCAAGGCGGAAGAACTGGCATTGGACAACGCCTGCGAAGCTGGATCGGCAGCGCCTTAGCTCCGCACGCGCGCGTCCGCGCCGGGCTGTGGCTATGATGGCGCCATTCCCCGATCAGACCGATGCGCATGCAACGACGCCACTTCCTGAAGAATGCCGCTGCCGCCTTGGCCGCGCTTGGTTTGCCGGCATTGCCGCAGTGGGCGTTGGCTGCCAAGGCGGTGGGACTGCGTCGGCTCGGGCAGCCGCAACCATTCGATTACGCATGGCTCAAGGGACAGGCGCGTGCGCTGGCCAAAGCCCCCTACAAAAGCCACAAGCAGGTGCTGCCAGGCCCGCTGGAAGCATTGAACTGGGATCAGTATCAGTCGATCCGCTATCGCCAGGACCACGCGCTGTGGGCCGACGGCAACGGCAAGTTCCAGGCGAAGTTCTTCCACCTGGGGCTGTACTTCCATACCCCGGTGCACATCTACGACATCGTCGATGGCAAGGCGCAGCAGTTGGCCTATGACCCGGCTGCGTTCGATTACGGCAGCAGCGGGCTGGGCGGCAAGCAGCTGCCCAAGGACCTGGGCTTTGCCGGGTTTCGGCTCAACACGCGCAAGGACACCGACCGCGACTTTGCGGCGTTTCTGGGCGCGAGCTATTTCCGTGCAGTGGGCAAGGAAGGCCAGTACGGGCAGTCGGCGCGTGGGCTGGCGATCGACACCGGCACCGGCGGTCCGGAAGAATTTCCGGACTTCATCGCCTACTACCTGGAGCAACCGGCCGACGACTCGGATACCGTGGTGGTCTACGGCCTGCTGGATTCTCCCAGTGTCGCCGGCGCCTACCGCTTTGCCATCACCAATGGCGAAGTGCTGCTGATGGATATCGACAGCGCGCTGTACCCGCGCAAGGCCATCGAACGGCTCGGCATCGGCCCGTGCACCAGCATGTACCAGGTCGGCGAAAACGACAGCCGCATGGATTGGGACTGGCGGCCGGAGATCCACGATACCGACGGGCTGGCGATGTGGACCGGCGGTGGCGAATGGATCTGGCGGCCGCTGTGCAACCCGCCGCAGCTGCGTTTCAACATGTTTGTCGATGAGAACCCGCGTGGGTTCGGACTGCTGCAGCGCGACCGCAATTTCGACCATTACCAGGATGACGGCGTGTTCTACGAGAAGCGCCCGTGCCTGTGGGTGGAACCCAAGAGCGGTTGGGGCAAGGGCTCGGTGCAGTTGGTCGAGATCCCGACCGTGGACGAGACCTTCGACAACATCGTGGCGTTCTGGAATCCGCAGGCCAAGCCGCAGCCGGGGCAGGAGTTGTTGATGGGCTACCGGTTGTACTGGGGCGCACAGCCGCCGGCCAGCTCGCCGTTGGCGCACTGCGTCGCCACCCGTACCGGTTTGGGCGGCATCGTCGGACAGAAGCGCAGCCATTTTTCCTGGCGCTTTGCAGTGGACTTCGCCGGCGGCGACCTGCCTGGGTTGGTGAAGGATGCCAAGACCAAGGTCGAGGCGGTGATTCAGGTATCGCGCGGCAGCACCGAGATCGTGTCGGCGCGGCCGTTGCATGAGCTCAAGGGCTATCGGGCAATGTTCGACCTGGTGCCGCCGGATGACAGCATGCAGCAGATCGACGTCCGCCTGTACCTGCGCGCCAACGGCAAGCCGCTGACCGAAACCTGGCTCTACCAATGGACGCCGCCGCCGGCGAGCGAGCGCAAGATCTACTGAGTGTGTGATGGGAGTGCGCCGCGCCGTCGCCGGGGCGGCGCGCTCAGGCCGACGTGATACCGCCGACCAGGTGCATGCGCGCACGTGGCCGGGCGCATGCCAGCTCCACGCGGAAGCAGGTGCCGTTCTTGCCGCTGGTGATGTGCAGCTCGCCCTGATGCGCCTGCGCGATCTGTGCGGCCATGTGCAGGCCCAGATCCACTTCCGGCAGGGCCCGGCCGGCGGTATGCACGTGCGTGGACGCGTGCAGCACATCCAGCCGTCGCGGCTCGATGCCGTCCAGATTGCAGACCTCGATGCGCAGGCGCCCTTGTTCGGTGACCGCGACCGCCTTGATCAACGAACTCTGCTGCCCCTGCACCACGGCGTTGATCATCATGCTGCCGAACATCTGCGCCAGTCGCACCGCATCGCCGTGCACCGGCTCGTCGATGGCCACGTGCGTGGACAGCACCTGGTTGGGATAGGCGGCGCGGGTTTCGTCGACCACCTGCGACAGCGCATCGAGCAGATCGCTGCCGTTGCCGTAGTCCAGCTGCAGCCAGTCGCGCTCGATACCGCGGGCGAAATCGCAGGCGAAATCGATCAGTTCTTCCATGCGGCGCAGGCTGCGCTGCATCGAGCGTATCGACGCGCCCTGGCGCTGGTTGAGCGGGTCGATGGACAGCGCGTCCACCACCGCATGCATCGATTGCAGCGGGTTGCGCAGGTCGTGACCGAGGATGCCGATGAACTCCTCGCGCAGCCGTGCCGAGGCGCCTGCGCGGCCCAGCTCGCTGCGTGCGCGCTGCGACTCCTGCGCGCTCTCTTCGGCACGCTGCTCGGCCTGGATCTGCGCGGCCAGCAGCTGCGCCAGCAGTTCGACCTTTTCCACCATCGGCGCATCCATGACACGCGGCAACGGGTCCAGCGCGCACAAGGTGCCGAACACGCTGCCATCGTCGAACTTGATCGGCACCGAGACATAGCTTTCGAAGCCGTACAACCGCGGCGTGGGATGGTCGCGGAAGACCGGATGCTCGGAGGCGTGGCCGAACCACAAGGCGTTGCCCTGGGTGCGCACGCTGTCGCAGAAGGTGGTGACCAGCGGCAGCTCGTCGCCTGGCGTCAGACCGAACGACAGTTCGTCGCGGACCTGGCAGGTGATCCAGCGCGTATCGGTCACGCGCGCAACGGCGGCAAATCCCATGCCAGTCAGACGGGTGAGAATGGTCAGCACGTCGGGCACCGACGATAGCCGGCCAACACGTGCGATATCGGCGCGTAACTCGGGAGGAAGCGGAGCCATGGGTGCCTCCCGACAAGTGGATGGTCGCCAGTTTACAGGACGGTGGTTGCGCTTGGTCATGCACACGGCCGCCAAGCCCGCGTAACGATACGCCTGTCGGCGTGTCGCCGATATCGCGCGGCAATTGCATGCATTGCAAGGTGTAACGATGCCTCAAAAGCTTATAGCGGGCAGGTGACTAGCGCGCGGGAGAGGCGATGCCATACATTGCTGAAGTCTTCAGTCCAGCAACGCTTCCGTCGCTGTGTGGCTGTGCGTGCGCGACGATGCCGGCAATGCGGCACGGTCGCCTGCCCGGATGCGACCGAGGGATTGGACAATGTCGGGTCACGGTGCGCTCCGGCTTCCGCAGCATGCCGCTGTGGCGTGAGTGGGCCGCAGCGACACCGCGTCAGGCATTGTCCGACCGCGGCGCATGCCGGTGCCGGCACGCCTAGGGCGCCGTAGACGGCAACGGCAAGGCGATCTGTAGCGGGTCGATGCGGCCTTCGCCGCGCATGATCTTCTTGAACTCGGGGCGGCTGACCGACACATAGCGCTCGTTGCCGCCGATCTCCACCTGCGGGCCGTCCTGCACCGCATGCCCTTGCGCATCCACGCGCACGGTCATGGTGGCCTTACTGCCGCTATGGCAGATGGTCTTGATCTCCTCCAGCTCGTCGGCCCAGGCCAGCAGGAACTGGCTGCCTTCGAACAGCTCGCCGCGAAAATCCGTCCGCAGGCCGTAGCACAGCACCGGGATGCGCAGCCGGTCGACCACCTCGCTCAACTGCCAGACCTGCGCGCGGCCGAGAAACTGCGCCTCGTCCACCAGAACGCAGTGCAGGGCGCCCTGGGCGGCGATGTCACGCTCGACCAGCTGCTGCAGTTCGGTGTCGCGATCGAACGCGCGCCCGTCTGCACGCAAGCCGATCCGCGATGCGACCACGCCGCTGCCGGCGCGGTGGTCGAGTTTGGGTGTCAGGATCAGCGTGCGCATGCCGCGTTCGCGGTAGTTGTGCGCCGACTGCAGCAAGGTGGTGGTCTTGCCGGCATTCATTGCCGAATAATAGAAATAGAGCTTGGCCATCGGGCGATTTTACCGGGCCGGGCGGCGGCATGCAGCGCACCACGGGTAACCGGTGTCGCCGGCTACCGGACCGCGGCGGGTGCTGCTGCCGCGCTACCGAACCCGTCCATCGGGGGCACCATGACAGCGCAGCAGCCGAGCTGAATCCGGCGCGCCGGCCAGCCGCAGGCGGCGCCGGTACAATGGCCTGCTCTGTTGGAAGCCTCTATGCACGGTCTCAATCCCCCGCAAAGCGCCGCAGTGCTGCACTGCGAAGGTCCCTTGTTGGTGCTGGCCGGCGCCGGCAGCGGCAAGACGCGCGTGATCGTGGAAAAGATCGCGCACCTGATCGCCACCGGCCGCTATCCGGCCAAGCGTATCGCCGCGATCACCTTCACCAACAAGTCGGCCAAGGAAATGCGCGAGCGTGTGGCCAAGCGCATCCGTGGCGATGGCGCCGAAGGCCTGACCATCTGCACCTTCCATGCGCTGGGGCTGAAGTTCCTGCAGATCGAGCACGCTGCGGCCGGCTTGAAGCGAGGCTTTTCGATCTTCGATTCCGACGATGCCGCCGCGCAGATCAAGGACCTGATGCACGGCGCCAAGCCCGATGCGATCGAGGATGCCAAGAACCTGATCTCGCGCGCCAAGAATGCCGGCCTGTCACCCGAACAGGCGATGGCCGCGGCGCGCAGCAACCGCGAAAAGGAAGCCGCCAGCCTGTACGAGCGCTATCAGGCGCGGCTGACCACCTTCAACGCGGTGGACTTCGACGACCTGATCCGGCTGCCGGTGCAGATCCTGGAGGCCAACGAGGAGATCGTGATGGGCTGGCGCGAGCGCATCGGCTATCTGCTGGTGGACGAGTGCCAGGACACCAACGATGCACAGTACCGGCTGTTGAAAATGCTGGCCGGCCCGCGCGGCAACTTCACCTGCGTGGGCGACGACGATCAGAGCATCTACGCCTGGCGTGGCGCCAATCCGGAAAACCTGCAGCAGATGGGGCGCGACTACCCGGCGCTGGAAATCATCAAGCTGGAGCAGAACTACCGCTGCTCCAACCGCGTGCTGCGTGCGGCCAATGCCTTGATCGCGCACAACCCGCACGAGCACTTGAAGACCCTGTGGAGCGACCAGGCCGACGGCGAGCGTATCCGCGTGTGGGAATGCCGCGACAGCGAGCACGAGGCCGAAAAGGTCGCTGCCGAGATCTCGTTCCTGGGGACCGCCAAGCAGGTGCCGTGGAGCGATTTCTGCATCCTGTTCCGCGGCAATTTTCAGTCGCGGCCGCTGGAAAAGGCGCTGCAGCTGCTGCGCGTGCCGTATCACCTGACCGGCGGCACCGCGTTTCTGGAGCGGCAGGAAGTCAAGGATGTGCTGTCGTGGTTGCGGCTGATCGTCAACCCCGAAGATGACGCGGCATTTTTGCGCGCCGTGCAGTCGCCAAAGCGCGAGGTCGGTGCGACCTCGCTGGCGCGGTTGGCCGAGCTGGCCAGTGCGAAGTCGGTGCCGATGTCGCGCGCGGCCGAGTCGATGGGCGCGCTGCAGCACCTGCCGCCGCGTGCGGCCAATGGCCTGAGTGCGTTCACCGATATCCTGCGCGATATGCGCGAGCATTCGGCCACGATGCCCGCTGGCGAACTGGTGCGCACCCTGGCCGAAAAATCCGGCCTGCTCAACGACCTGCGCAATCAGTCCAAGGACGAAACCGGCTTCCAGCGCCGCAAGCGCAATCTGGACGAGTTGGCCGAGTGGTTCGAAGGCGGCCCGCGTGGCGCCAGCGCCAGCGATCTGGCCGCGCAACTGGCGTTGCTGTCGCGCAACGACAAGGACGATGGTGGCAACCAGGTGCGCATGATGACCATGCATGCGTCCAAGGGCCTGGAATTCCGTTATGTGTTCATCGTCGGCTGCGAAGACGGCGTGCTTCCGCATGAAGTGAGCCTGGAAGAAGGCAACCTGCAGGAAGAACGCCGCCTGCTGTACGTGGGCATCACCCGCGCAAAGGAGCAGCTGTGGATGAGCCACAGCAAATTGACGCGCAAGTTCGGCGAGCACGTGCGGCTCAAGCCCAGCCGGTTCTTCGACGAGATTCCGGCCGAAGAACTGCAGCGCGATGGCGCCGACCCGGTGGCCGATGCCGAGCGCAAGAAGGAGCGCGCCAGTGCCGGGCTTGCGGCGATCCAGGCGCTGTTCGACTGAGGTTGCCGCGCAAGCCACGGCGCTTGTGGTCAGGTTGGTGCCGTTGCGGGGTGCGGGATTAGCGTTTGGCATCCGCGTCTGGCACGCGCCCGGATACCTGCCGGCAAGGCATCGATCGTTGCCGGGCTGTCATGCGCTTCAGCACGCGTGGCAGGTGGCTTTTGCCGCATCCGCACTGCCGCGACGGCGCGGCAGTGTGCGGTTGTCGAAAGACCTGCGCCTGGCTGCACGCAGCAAGCCCTGTCGCCGGTGACCATCGAGGTTTTGACGTGCAGCCTGCATGCAGCTGCTGGTCGTCCGCTGGATGGTTGCCGATGCTTGTCAGCGGTAGCGCGCTGAAGCTTGCCAGCGACATGCCTGCACGGCAGTCTGGTTTGCCCTGCTCAAGGAGTGCGCCATGACCGTCGTGATCGAAACTCCGCGCTTGCGCTTGCGCACGCTCGATGCCGAGCGCGATGCCGATGCGATGCTGGCGCTGGTCAACGACCCCGGCTTTATCGCCGGCATCAACGACCGCGGCATCCGTACCCGCGCGCAGGCGAGCGCGCATCTGCGCGAGTGGGCGCAGGCGCATCACGACACGTACGGGTTTGCGCATTGGGCGCTGGAGATCCGCGCGACCGACGCATTCGCAGGCACGCTGGGCTTGTTGTGCCGCGACAGCTTGCCGGTGCCGCATCTGGGCTTCGCGCTGTTGCCTGCCTATCGTGGACAAGGCTATGTGAGCGAAGCCGGGCGCGCGGTGCTGGACTATGCACGCGATGTGCTGGGGCTGACCCGGCTGTGCGCGATCGCCTCACCGGACAACGTCGCTTCCCTGCGCGCGCTGGAAGCGCTGGGGCTGCAGCGCGAGGGGCTGCGCGTGTTGAGTCCCGGCACCGACGCAGTGGCGTATTACACGATCGCCCTCGCTCCCGCCGACATGGACAGCAACCCAGGGGTGCGGCACCCTGCCGGCCTGCCTCCGACTGCATAAGGACACCCGCATGCCGCTGCTGGTCAACGCCTATTCCACGCTGCGCGAACCGCGATGGCCGGACTTTCTGCCGCACGCGGCCGTGCAGCACCGCGACCACGCCGATCCGGAACTGGCCAATCATCTGCACGGTTTTGTCGGCTACGTGAATCAGGCCGGCGACGGGCAAATGACCCAGTCGCGGTATCACCTGATGCGGCATGTGCAGCGGGTGCGCCAGCACTTCAGTTTCGAGGTCGACGACAGCGCGTTCGGCGATCTGGCGCAATGGGCCGAGCAGGCCAATGCGGTGTGTTTTCTGGCCGATGGCAGCGTGCGCGACCCGCAGGGGCGCGTGCTGATCAGCCAGGGCGAACCCGCGCTCGATGACCAGGCGCAGGTGCCGTACCCGCCGGATGCGCGGGAGCGGCGGGCGCATCACCTGGCGCAGCTGAGCGCGCAGGGCGTCCGCGTACCGCCGAGTTTGCCGCCGGTGGCCGGCGAGGGCGAGGCGCGGGTGCGCGACGCGGCGGCGGTGAGGCAACGGATGCTGGCGTTGTTTGCGGTGGCCTTGCGTGCGGAGATGCTGGCCGCCGGCGACGCGCCACCGGCGTTGCACGAGGTGGAGGGACGGTTGCCCGGCGTGACCGCTGCGCTGTCGCCGCAGGAGCGCGCTTTCTTCGCCCAGGCGCAACCAGAACAACAGATGCTGGTCAACTTCGGCTGGCGTTACGAAAGCCTGGCCGTGCTGCAGTGGGCGCTGGGCCTGGCCGACACATTGCCACAGCCCACCGCGCTGTGCGACGTGCCGCTGGTTGCGCAACGCGCGCTGGACCAAGCGCAGGCGCCCGCGCGCACGTTGCCGACGCTGCGGCCGTTGCCCGAACTGCTGGATGCGCTGGACCTGCATCTGCGCCTGCACTGGGCCGTGCGCCAGGCCGGCCACACCCAGCAGGCACCGCCGGCCGGGCTCGTGCCGGGCGTGGTGTACGAGCGCCATTACGCGCTCAACTGGCTGCTGCACTTCGAAGACGCCGACTGGGATGAGGTCGACACGCCGACCTGAGCGGAGCGGGCACCGCTGCAACCTTGGTGCTGCGAAACTCCCAGCGCCGCGCATCCGCGTGGCGTCGTGGCGTTGCGTTGTTGCGCCTGCCGTAGCGCGGTGTCTTGCGCGCTAGCCGAGGAAGGACATGGCGTGGGCCAACGAGCGGTCGGTCTGCAGATCCAGCAAGCGGCCGTGCGCGTCATGCAACAGCAGATGGCCGGGCTGCTCGCGCACCTGGACCGCGATGCCCGCAGGCCAGTCCAGCGACGCCACGATGCGGCCGTCATGGTGGCGCACCAGGAAATAGCGCGAGCCGTGCGGCCAATGCAGGCCAACCAGGAATCCCAGTTCAAGCGCCATCACGCTCGATCCGTCCGGCTCGCCGGATGCGTCGCTGCGGTGATGCAAACGGCAATGACGGGCGTTGCCGGTGTGCTGGTAGTGCAGGCAAATGTCGCCATCGGGATCGGTGCGCACATCGGCTTGCTGCACGCTGCCGAGCCGATGCGCGAGCACTGGCATTTGCGGGTCCACGCGCAGGGGATCGCGCGCCTTGAGGCGTCGCTCGGGCAGGCTGTAGGTCCAGTCCTCCAGCTGCTCGCGGGCCCGCACCAGGTACACCTCGCGATCGCTGAAGAATCCTGCCGCGATCACCGGGCCGGGCAGGTCGCCGACATGCCACAGCACGCTGTGCAGATCCTTGTCGGTATCGACGACCAGCAGCCGGTTGTCGACCACGATGCTCCAGCCGATCCCGCTGTAGCCGGGCGCGGCGTATTGCAGCGCGATCTGGCCCAGGTCGCGCACCGCATGGGTGATCAGATCCAGCCGATGGACGGTGGACACGCGCTCACGGGGTGCGATTGCCAGGGCAACCTGTCCGCTGTCGGCGATGACGATTCCGAATGCCGGCGCCGGGTAGCGCTGCAGCACGCGCCCGTGCGCGTCCACCACCGCCGCGCCGGCGTCGCCCAAGGCCAGCAGATAGCGGCGATCCGGGAGCGCAGCCACGTCGTGGATGGCCGCCAGGCCGGCCTGCGGCGGCTGCAGGTGCAGGATGGTGGCGCCCTCCCATAGCCCGGCTTGGCTGGTCGCGGCGCGTGGTTTGAAGGCTGGGATATCGGCGCTGAGCAGGGGGTCCTTGGCCAGCTTCAGCAGCGTGGTCAGATCGCCGACGGACAGGCTGTTGCGTGCGAACGCATGATCGGCGGCGATCGCCGGCAGCAGCTGCCGCGCCAGCTGTTGCAGCGCGCGGTTGGGGGAAGCATCTGCCAGCAGCGCCGCCGCCATTTCACTGCGCGGTGCGGAGTCGGCGGCGGGGTCTGCAAGC
This sequence comes from Xanthomonas sp. 10-10, assembly GCF_040182365.1. Classification (NCBI taxonomy): domain Bacteria; kingdom Pseudomonadati; phylum Pseudomonadota; class Gammaproteobacteria; order Lysobacterales; family Lysobacteraceae; genus Xanthomonas; species Xanthomonas sp. 10-10. The sequence continues at coordinate 5,030,184 of NZ_CP144460.1, read as the reverse complement.
GCGGCGATGCGCTCGGCGTAGTGTTGCAGCGTGTCCGGCAACAGTTGCGCGCGCTTGACCAGGGCGCGTGCGCGCAGCGTGCTGCCGGCCTGTTCGGCGGCCAGCAGCCACTGCGCGGCCTGGTTGCGCGCCGCGTGCAATGGCCACACCGCGTCCACGGCGGCCAGCCAGTCGCCGGCCTGCACCAGTGCCTGGCCCCATTCCAGCCGCAGCGCGTCGGCCAGTGCGCGGTCGGCGCCGTGCAGCAGCTGGATTGCGGCGGCGAAGGCGCCATCGCGGCGCGCGACCTGCACGGCACGTGCATGGTCGCCGGCCAGCATCAGCAGCCGGATGATCATCGCCGCCGGCATGTCCCAACCCAGCGCCAGCTCTGCGGCCTGGGTGTAACGGGCGTGCTTGACCAGATAGTCGAGCGCCTCATGGCGCGCATTGAGCAATTCGGCCAGGACGAACACCGCACGATCGATCTGCCCCTCGCGGTCCAGGCGCGCGAAGGCGCTGCGATAGGTCGCGCGCAGATGCGCCTGCAGCTCTTCGCCCATGCCGATGCTGGTGCCGGCGCCGCGCGTGCGCGACAGGCTCAGGTCGCTGCGCCGTTGTGGCACCCCGAACGCCTGCCCCAAGGACTCGTCCACGCCATCGAGCGGCAGCGCGTTGCGCAAGGCTTCGTCCAGATCGCCGTCTTCGAACTGGCGCAGCATCCGGCGCATGTAGGCGCCCTGGCGATGTCCGACCAGGCTGGCCAACCGCGAGGCAACCAGTGCGCGGGCAAGCCGCGTGCGCCAGGCCGATACCGCTGCGGCACCCCGGCGTGCCGGCACGGCCGCGTTCTGCCCGGTGGCTGGGGATCCATGCGATGCCGGCGCGTGCTCGCTGCCCAGCGCGCGCTGGGCGCGCGCCAGCAGGCCTTGCCACAGCGTGTGGTTCTGCATGTCGGGGCGCTGCGTCTTCAACGCGTGCAGGAACGCATCGCGCTCGGCGCTGGCGGGCGGGACGGCAGTGCCCAGCAGTTGCCGCAGCGGTTTGCCGCGCAGCCGGTCCACCTCCAGCGGTGGCGCGGCCGGGCTGCAGTCGTAGGGCATGTGCAGCGGGTAGCCGGTCACGTCGATCGCCTCGGCAGGATCCAGCGCCACTGCCTGATGCCACTGCAAGGCGATCACCTGGGCGCCATGGACCAGGCCGATGTCGGCGGGGGGCAACTGCGCCGCCTCGGCGGCGGTCAACGCGCCGGAAAACAGGCCGCCATGCACCTGGCACAGCGCCAGCCCGGGCGCTTGCTCGCAGACCAGCGCACGCGGCGCGGCGAAGCACAGCACATCGCCGTCGGCGAAGCACAGCACATCGCCGTCGGCGAAGCGCAGCGCCCGGCTGCCCGGTTGCCAGGCGCGGACGAGCCTGGCCAGGCGTTGCTCCGGGCCGAGCCACGCTGCCGAGAACCACAACGCCGACACCATCTGGCTGCCGTGCCACAGCGGGTACCGCACGCTGCCGCCAGCGTTGTCCGTGCGCGCGGGGCTAGTCATGGCCGGGTTGCTCGGCCTGGCCTTGCACGACCATCAACGGGGTCAGCCCGCCATCGCCCAGGATCCAGGCCTGCCCCTGCAGGGTGACCAGGGCGACCCGCGCGCCATCGCTGGACACCGCCGCAGCGCTGATCTCGCTGGCGGCGCGATGCAGTGTCCGGCGCCCGCTGGCCCCGATGGCGAGCAGTGCGCGACGATCGGCGCGCAGCACCAGCAGCAGGCTGTGCTGCGGCGCGTCCGGGTCGCCGATCAGACCGATCGCTCTGTCGCCGGACGCCACGATCGCCTCGAATTCCTGGAAGCCATCGGCCGGCCCCCCGTGCAGTACCCGGTAGGCCAGCGAGCGGTCGCCGCCGGCCTGGCGGCTTGCCAGTTCGAGGGCGATGGCGCCACGCCATTGGCCCTCCTGGGCCAGGCTGCGCAGCAACACGACCGGCGGACGCGACCCCAACGCCAGCTGCAGGACGAGGTCCTGCTTGCCGGTGCGGTGCAGGCGCAACAGGCGCAGTTCGCCCGCGACATGGGTGACGTAGACCGCGTGCTCGGCATCGCCTTGCGCCAGCGCCACCACCTGCCCGGCGATCTCGCTGCCTTGCGCAACCCGCTGCCGCTGGTTGCTCTCGCGCGTCCACGACATCAGCCGGCCGTGCTGGTCCCACAGCAGGAACCGCTGCGGCTGGCCGCCGCTGTTGAGCCACACGCACGGACGCAGCCGCACCTGGCCGGGTACGGGGCAGATGCTCTGCCCGCCCGCCTCGATCGAACTGGGCATGCCCGGGAGATTCCAGAACTCGGGCTGCTCCCGGAGAGCGACGATGCCGCCGACGTGCTTGTTCTGCGCCGCAAGGCACAGCGGCTGACCGCCCTGCGCCCATTGGTGGTAGCGCGGTGCCGCCCGTTTGGCGATGTCGGCGGGCTGCACCTTCACCATCGCGCTGCGGCAGCCTTCTGCCAGCAGCAATGCGACATGGCTGCCGTCCGGGCTGAACAGCGGCGCATGGCGCAGCGAGAACCTGCCCCTGACCACGTGTTTTGCGGTGTCGGCCTCGGCGGGGCGTTGGGTGTCGATGAAATGCCCGCGCAGCAGCTGCGTGGCGGCCATGCTGGCAGGCACCGGCAACAGGCTGCTGCGGGTGCCGGGGCGCGTCTGCAGCACCACCTGCAGCTGCGCATCGGCTGCAGGCACGATGCTGGCCTGGTGGTGGAACGGCGCTGCGCGCACCGGTTGTGCACCGATCCACCAGCACTCGCTGGTGGTCGGCGTGTCGGTTGCCAGCTGCGTGGCCCAGGCTTGCGCGTGCTGCGTGCCGGTCGCCTCGAAGGTGCGGCCCTGCAGCAGCTGTTGCAGCCGGGCGGGGCTATCGGCGTCGTGCAGCTCGCCGGGCAGATGCGCCAGGCCCCAGACAAAGCGCGCATTGGCGGACTGCGCGCGGCGTGCCAGCAGGATCCACAACGCAATCTGCGCCAGACGCGGCGCCCCCCATTGCGCCGGGCCGGCATCGAAGATCGCCACCAGGCGCGCATCGCGCGTGCGCGCCTGCATGCGCGGCACCAGGAACAGGTGCTCGGCGTGCGCGGCGCGGCGCAGGAATTCCTCCGGCAATGCGTCTGCCAGTGCCCACTCGCTCAGCAGCAGGTGCTCGTAGCTGCCGCGCCGACGCAGGTCGTCGATGCCGTCCGGCTCGCTGTCGCCCTCTTGGCGGCGCAGGCGACTGGTGCGGCCGAGCAGGGGATCCAGGCGCACCAACCAGGCACCGAGCTGGGAGGCGATCTGCGGGTCGAACCAGTCCAGCCACAGCCGCCAGGGCTGTAGCGGTGCAGGCATCTGCAGCACGGCGCTCACGCGGCCTCCCAGCGCTGACGGATCTGCGCCACGACCTCGGCACGCGCCGGCAGCAACCGATGCAGCGGCAGCACCAGTGCGGGTGAGCGCAGCAGCAACAGCGGCTGCGCTCCGTGCTGGCGGCGCAGCGCACGCTCCAGCAGTTCCAGCGGCAGGTCGGGGCGCTCGGCGGTAGGCAACCACAGGCCGGCGGCGTCCGCGCGCGGCGCCACGTACTGCACGCCGTCGGCCCAGGGCAGCTGCAGCGCAGGGCCGGTCAGCAGCAAGGCCCGGGCCGTGGCGGTGACCAGCAAGCCAGTGCCGTCGGACACGCGCGCCCATGCCGCCAGCAACCGGCGTGCGGCATCGTCCACGCCGATCACCCCCTGCGGGGCGACCGGCACCGGCTCGTCCTGCCACGACCAGTTCACGCGCCGCTGCCGATCTGCTCGATCAGGCGGATGCGTTCGTGGGCCAGCTCGGCCGGCAGCGAGGCGGCCGTGAAGTTGGCATCGATCTCGCGCAGCAAGGCTTCTGCCATGGTGCGCAGGGCGGGATTGTGCTGATCCTGCAGGCAGCACTGGGCGGCCTCCACCAGCCGGGCAGTGCGCGAGAGCGGCTGCAGGGCGGCCTGTTCGACCGCCGCGCGCAAGGTGGGGTTGGTGGCGGCGGCCAGGGTGCCGCGCAGCAGGTCCCGTGCGCTGGCTTGTTGCTCGCGCGTCGGCAGCACATAGAACAGCGGCCACAGATCGGCCTCGCTGGCCTGGGTGCGTCCGGCCAGCACGCAGGCGGCGGCGATCAGCCGCTGGGTCTTGACCAGGCGACGGTCCGACAGCTGTACGCCTGCGCCGCGCAATGTCCGGATCGCCGCAGCGAGCGCCGTGCGTGCGCCCTCCATGTCCACCGCACGCGCCTGTTCGCACAACAGGTCCAGGTCGGCCAGCCCGGCGACAGGCTGCAGCGGCGCACGTTCGGCCTGCCATCCACCCGACAGCAATGCTTCGAGCTGATGGTCCGCCACCGGCTCGACGAACAGATGCAGCAGGAAGCGGTCGCTGAAGGCCGCCAGCGCATCGTCGTCCGGCAGCGCGTTGGCCGCGCCCACGCACAGGCGCAACGGGCAGTGCAGGTCGGTCTGGCCACGCCGGAAGCGGCGTTCGTTGAGCAGCCCGAGCAAGGTGTTGAGGATGGCGGTGGACCCCAGGAAGACTTCGTCGAGGAAGGCGATGTCCGCTTCGGGCAACATCCCGGTCACATCGATCTGCACGCTGCCCTCGCGCAATTTGCGCAGGTCCACCGGGCCGAACAACTCGGCCGGTTCGGTGAAGCGGCCCAGCAGATATTCGAAATAGCGACCGCCCAGTGCGGCGGCGACGCGTCGCACCACCGCGCTCTTGGCGGTGCCCGGCGGGCCGATGATCAGCAGATGTTCCTGCGCCACCGCTGCGAGCACGATCAATTCGGCCAGCTGATCGCGCTCGATCAATCCGGTGGTGGCGGCCTGGACGGTGGCGCGAATGCGCGCGGCGGCGGGATGGGCGTGCATGCGATCGGTCCTTCGAGCAAAACGTGCGGCGCGGTGCAGGCACCGGTGACCGCCTGTGGAACGGGTGATGAAGCGGTGGCGCATGGCATTAACGAGGTTGCCATGAGCGTACGGGTATCCTTTGAGCTCACCGAGCCAGGGAGGCAATGCAATGACGATCGGCGAGTATTCGGAATTCTATCGCGGCAAGCGCGTGGTGGACTTCAGCGTGGACCAGCCCGCCAGCGGCGGCGATGTGGTGTATCGGCTGCGTCAGGAGTACGAAGGCGAAGGCAGCCAGGCGGAGTTGCTCGACAGCCTGCTGGCGCAGGTCGACCCGGCCAGCATCCAGGCCTTGATCATCGGCCCCTGGCGCGAATCCTACGAGGAAGGCCCCAGCGGCTATCTGCAGCGGTTGATCGAACGCCGCGACGAACTGACCGCGCTGCGCGCGCTGTTCGTCGGCGACATGGTCTGCGAGGACTGCGAGGTGTCGTGGATCATCCAGACCGACTACACCCCGCTGCTGGCGGCGTTCCCGGCGCTGCAATCGTTGCGCGTGCGCGGTTCGTCCAAACTGGTGCTGACCCCGTTCACGCATACGCAGCTGCAGGAACTGGCGATCGAATGCGGCGGGCTGCCGTCTGCCATCGTGCAGGCGATCGCCGACTCCACGCTGCCGGCGCTGCAGCACCTGGAGCTATGGCTGGGTGTGGAGGATTACGGCTACGACGGCGACCTGGGCACCTATCAGCGGCTGCTGGCAGCCATCGGCCCGGAGCGTCTGCGCTATCTGGGCCTGCGCAATGCCGCCAACACCGACGAACTGGCGACCTGGCTGGCCACCCAGCCGTGGCTGGGCAGCCTGGACACGCTGGACCTGTCGCTGGGCACCATCGGCGATGCCGGTGCGCGCGCCCTGGTCGAAAGCACGCAGCTGGGCCAGCTGCAGCGGATCGATCTGAGCCACCACTACATTTCTGCCGACTGGCAGGCCCGTCTGGCGACGTTGCCGGTGACGGTGATCCTGGAAGACCCGGAAGAGGAAGAAGAAGACGAGCGCTACGTCGCCGTCTCCGAGTGACGTGAGCGCGCACTGGGTCGTGGTGGGGCCACGGGACAGCCGCAGGGTCGCCGCCCTGCAGCAGGCATTGCAGGCGCAGGGGCAGCCTGCGGCCACGGTGTTCGATTATCTGCAGCTGCTGGACACCACAGCGCCGTTGCGGGACTGGCTGGCGCGGCATCCGGCCGCGCTGGTCAAGCTGGAATCGCCAGGCGAGGCGCCGGCGCTGCATCAGGCGCTGATCGTGCGCGGTTGGCACTGTCTGGGGCGGCCGGGGGCGGCTCCTGCGCCATTGGCGCATGGCGAACTCGCGCATCAGCAGCTGTGGTATGCGGGGGTTGCAGACCTGTTTGCGACCTTGCCGGCGGCGCGCTATCTGAATCCACCGGCGGGTCTGCTGGCCATGACCGACAAGCTTGGCTGCCAGCAGCGCCTGGCTGCGGCCGGTGTCGCCGTGCCGGCGCTGCTGGGCACGGTCGACAGCTATGCCGGCCTGCGCGAACGCCTGCAGGCCAGCGGCTGCAGCCAGGCATTTCTCAAGCCGCGCTACGGATCTTCCGGCGCGGGGGTGCTGGCGTATCGCTGGCACCGCGATGGGCGCCAGATCGCCAGCGGCTCGGCCGAGCTGGTGGTGCAGGACGGCCAGGTGCGGGTGTTCAACGCATTGCGCCAGCGCAGCTACACCCGCACCGAGGAGATCGCGCCACTGGTGGATGCGATCGCCGCGCAGGGCGCTTACCTGGAGCGGTGGATTCCCAAGCCGCGCGCGCCCGGCCTGCCCGGCTATCACTACGACCTGCGCGTGATCGCGTTCGACGGTGCGGCGCGGCAGCGTGTGGCACGTGCCAGCCGCGGTGCGCTGACCAATCTGCACCTGGGCAACCGGCGCCTGCCGGCGCAGGCCTGGCAGAGCGACGAGGTGGATGCGGCGGTGGCCAGCACCGTGGCGCAGGCGGCCAGCGCGTTCGCCGACTGTCGCATGATCGGTTTCGACCTGATCCAGCGCGCCGGGCGCTGCCATGTGCTGGAAGCCAACGGCTTTGGCGACCTGCTGCCGCAGCTGCGCTGGCAGGGGCGCACCACTTACGAGGATCAGGCAGCACTTGGCACCGTCCTCGCCACTGCTGGCATGACCGCCGACGCGCGCTGCGAGAACCGCCTGCATGGTTGAGATGCTGCCGGACATGCGCGCCATCGTCGGTGCGCACGACATCGTGCTGATCACCTTGGATACGCTGCGCTACGACGCTGCGCAGCGCTGTTTTGCGCAGGGCGAGCTGCCGGTGCTGGCGCCGTACCTGCCGGCCGATGGCTGGGAGCGGCGGCACACGCCGGGCAGCTTTACCTACGCGGCGCATATGGCGTTCTTCGCCGGGTTCTTACCGACCCCGGCGCGCCAGGGCCCGCATCCGCGCCTGTTCGCGCTGGCCTTCGACGGCAGCGAGACCATCGTCGCGCAGACCCAGGTGTTCGCCGACAGCGGCGATATCGTCGATGGCCTGGCGCGCTGCGGATACCACACGCTATGCATCGGCGGCACCGGTTTTTTCAACAAGGCCAACGCGCTCGGCGCGCAGCTGCCCGGCCTGTTCGGCGAGAGTCACTGGTCGCCGGAGTTTGGCGTCACCGCCGCCGATTCGACCGAGCGCCAGGTCGCACTGGCCTGCGCACGCCTGGGCGACCCCGCCCTGCGCGATACCCGCTGTTTTCTCTTCATCAACGTCTCGGCCCTGCATCAGCCCAATTGCCATTACGTCCCCGGCGCGGTACGCGACGACTTCGACAGCCACTGCGCCGCGCTGCGCTATGTGGATGCGGCGCTGGCGCCGTTGTTTGCCGCATTGCGCGCGCGCGGTGGTGCGTTTGCCATCGTCTGTTCCGATCACGGCACCGCCTACGGCGAGGATGGCTACCATGGCCATCGCCTGGCCCACGAAGTGGTGATGACCGTGCCTTATGCCCATTTCCTGGTGACCCCATGAGCCTGCCTTCGTTGGCCGAGTTGCTGCGCCAGCCGCCGTACCAGGCCTATTCGTACTCGTACCCGCACAAGACCAGTTACCGGCCGCTGCAGCCGGCCGTGCCGCTGTCGCAGGTCTGGGCCGACGAACCCCGGCAGGCGCTGTTCCTGTACCTGCATATCCCGTTCTGCTCTTACCGCTGCGGGTTCTGCAACCTGTTCGCGCTGGCGCGCCCGGCAGCGGCGCAGGTGGAGGCCTATTTGCTGCAGATGGAACAGCAACTGCGCGCCACCGTGCAGGCCTTGGGCACGCACCGCTTCGTGCGTTTTGCGATGGGCGGCGGCACGCCGAGCTATCTGGATCCGGCGCAATTGCAGCGCGTGTTCGACATGGTGGCGCGGCACGCGACAATTGCGCTGGACACCATTCCGGCCGGCATCGAAGTCTCGCCGGAAACGGTGGATGCCGAGCGGCTGCGGGTCTGCCGGCAGGCCGGCATCGATCGCGTAAGCATGGGCATCCAGAGTTTCAGCGCCGCCGAAGTGAGCGCACTGGTGCGGCCGCAGCAGCGCGACACGGTGGAGCGGGCGATCGCCATCATTCGCGCCCAGGACATCCCGACGCTGAACCTGGATCTGATCTACGGCATCGCCGGGCAGACCGTGGACAGCTTCCTGGCCTCCATCGACAGCGCACTGCGGCATGCGCCGGAGGAGCTGTACCTGTATCCGCTGTACGTGCGGCCGATGACCGGCCTGGGCCGGATCGAGGCCAAGAGTGGCGGGCGACGCAGCTTCGTGCTGCAACCCGAGCCGCTGGACGAGCGCCTGGCGCTGTACCGGGCCGGACGCGATCATCTGCTGGCGGCCGGCTACACCCAGGTCTCGATGCGCATGTTCCGCGCCCCGCATGCGCGCGATAGCGACGCGCCGGTGTACTGCTGCCAGAGCGATGGCATGGTGGGGATCGGCTGCGGCGCGCGCTCGTATACCGCCGGCCTGCATTACTCCAGCGAATACGGGGTCAGCCGGCGCTCGGTGGCGGAAATTCTCGATCACTACCTGGCGCGCGATCCGGCCAGCTTCGCCTGCGCCGACTACGGCATCGCGCTGGATGCCGACGATGCCATGCGGCGGCATGCGATCCAGTCGTTGCTGGTGTTCCCGGGGCTGGACCGCGACGACTTTGGTCGGCGCTTCGGCCTCGATTGCCTGGAGGCCTTGCCGCAGCTGCAGGAGTTGCTGGCGCTGGGGCTGGCGCAGCAGCACGGAACGCTGCTGGCGCTCACCGCCGCAGGCATGGAGCGGGCCGACACCATCGGCCCCTGGCTGACCTCTGCGCCGATTGTCGAGCGCATGCAGCAGTACCAGGTCGGGTAAGCGACCGATGCATCTGTCATTGCTCTATCGGGGACGGCTGAGCAGCTGCAATTACGCCTGCGATTACTGCCCGTTCGCCAAGACCTACGACAGCCCCGCCGCGCTGCGCCGCGATGCGCAGGATCTGGCGCGGTTCGTCGGCTGGGCACAGGCGCAGACGCGGCCGTTGTCGATCCTGTTCACGCCCTGGGGCGAGGGCCTGGTGCGGCGGCATTACCGCGATGCGATGGTGCAGCTGAGCCAACTGCCGCAGCTGCGCCGGGTGGCGATCCAGACCAACCTGTGCACGGGCATGCGCTGGCTGGATGCGGCCAATCTCGACCGCCTGGCGCTGTGGTGCACCTACCATCCCAGCCAGGTGACGCGCGCGGCCTTCCTGCGGCGCTGCCAGGCGTTGCGCGAACGCGGCGTGCGCCACAGCGTGGGCATGGTGGCCTCGCACGCGCACATGGACGAGATCGAGGCGCTACGTGCTGCGCTGCCTGCCGCCACGCCGATGTGGCTCAACGCCTTCGATCCGCGCCCGCCGGACTACTACACGCCCGAGCAGGTGCAGCGCTTGAGCCGGATCGATCCGCATTTCGGCTACAACCTCGCCCCGCCGCCCAGCTTCGGCGCGCCCTGCCTGACCGGCGAGTCGGTGCTGTCGGTGGATGGCGACGGCACCGTGCGGCGCTGCCACTTCGTCGCTACGCCGCTGGGCAATCTCTACGACGGCAGTTTCGCCGCGCAGCTGCGTGCCCGCAGCTGCCCCAATACGCGGTGCGATTGCTTCATCGGCTACGTGCACCGGCCGGACCTGCCGTTCCAGGCCGACTATGCGGGCGGCGTGCTGGAACGGGTGCCGGCGACTGTGTGATCCGCCAAGGCCGACCGGTGACTTGCCCGGAGCGGCTCGCAGCGTGGCGGGCAGTTATCGGGGATGGCGCGCAGTCACCGCAGTGCGCGCGCGGTCCGTGCCCCACCAGACATCGCCGGCGTGCGCCTGGCGGCGGCGCGAGCGCTTCGCTTCCTGCGTTTACTCGCCCAGGCGGGTGCGCAGCGCGGTCACCTGCTCGCGCAGTTCCTGCAGCTGCTCTTCCAGGCTCTGCACGCGCGCTTCCAGCGCAGCGCTGTCGGCGCCGCGCGGCGTGCTCTCGCGCGTGGCAGCTGCGGCCTGCAGCGCGTCCAGATCCAGCTCGCCGCCGAGCAGATGCATGTAGCGGTCCTCGCGCTGGCCGCTGGCGCGTGGCAGTTGCACCGCCAGGCTGCGCTGGATCAGCCGGTCCAGGTGATGGCGCACGTCGTCGGCATCGTTGAAGCGCGCCAGCCGCTCGCTGCGCGCGAACAACTCGCCCAGGGTTTGCGGGCCGCGCAACAGCAGCAGGCCGATCAGGGCCACCTGCTGGCGCGTCAGATCCAGCACGCTGCCCAGCCGGTGTTCGTAACGCTCGGCACGCGAGGAGAACTGCTGGCGCACCAGGCCCAGCGTTTCCAGCTGGCGTAGCGCGTGATGCACCACGCCGGTCTGCAGGTTCAGCACCGGCTCGCGCGCGGTCTTCTGATTGGCGGCCACCTGTGCGGCGTTGACGGTGAGCGGGTAGGCGTCCGGGGTGGTGGCCTCTTTTTCGATCAGGCAGCCAAGCACGCGGGCCTGGGCGGTATCGAGAACGGGCGGTGGCGAGGTCTCTGTCATCGGTGACTCCGGGGCAATCAGCGCACAAGGATATGCCGATCCTGTGTCGGTGTTCTTCGAGGCGCCTGCGATCAGCCTGTGCGTGCCGCCAAGCTGCTGCGGGCGGCAGCGCGTGCGCCGTCGCAGCCCATGCGCCATGGCAGTCGTCGGCCGCTACGCGGTTTCCAGCCACCACTGCCACGCAGGGCCATCGCTGCAGTCACCTCCCATGGGTGCGTGTCGCGTCCACTGGCCTTGCTGTCGCCAACAGCGGGCGGCCAGGCGCGAACCCGCTAAAATCGCGGGCTTAATGACCGCTCCTGTTCTGGTGGATGCCATGCGCCCCTCGCTTTACGCACCGTTGTCCCTGCTCGCCTGCACCGTGCTGGCCTTGAGCGCCTGCAAGCCCGCCGACAAGTCGCCGGCGCAGCCTGCGGCCGCCTCCGCCGATGCTGCCGGCACGGCGTCTGCCACGCCCGCGACACCTGCCAGCACGCTCCCGGCCGGCGACGACAACCTCAATGCGGTGCTGTGGATGCAGCGCTCGGAGGAATACCGCGCCGTGGCCGAGCAGACCTACCGCGCTGCGGCCGACAAGCTCGATGCCGCGCTCAAGCAACCCAACTGGGACGCGCTGGTCCCCGAAGAACGCGGCAATGCCGCCAGCGGGCTGAAGCCGGCGGTGGTGCTGGACGTGGACGAGACCGTGCTGGACAACTCGCCCTATCAGGCGCGCCTGCTGCGCGACGGCAAGGAATACGACGAGTTGAGCTGGGACCAGTGGGTGGCCGAGAAGAAGGCCAAGCCGATTCCGGGCGTGGTGGATTTCGCCAAGGCCGCCAACGCCCGCGGCATCACCCTGATCTACATCTCCAACCGCGCAGTGCACCTCAAGGACGCCACCCTGGCCAACCTGCGCAGCGCCGGCCTGCCGGTGGCCGACGACAGCGTGTTTCTGGGCCTGGGCACGGTGGTCAAGGGCTGCGAGCAGAACGGCAGCGAGAAGAACTGCCGGCGCCAGCTGGCCGGGCAGACCTACCGCGTGCTGATGCAGTTCGGCGACCAGCTGGGCGACTTCGTGCAGGTCACCGCCAATACCGGCCAGGCGCGCGGCGCATTGCTGCAGCAGTACCACGACTGGTTCGGCGAGCGCTGGTGGATGCTGCCCAATCCCAGCTATGGCGGCTGGGAGCCGGCGCAGTTCAACAACGATTCTTCCCAATCCTGGCAGACCCGCCACGACGCCAAGCGCGCCGCGCTGGAGGTGGCCCGATGAGCCGCGCACCGTTGCCGCTGGCCGCGCACGAGCGGCTGATCTTCGCGCTGGACGTGCCCGGCCATGACGAGGCGATCGCCTGGGTGGACCGGTTGGGCGAGTCGGTGTCCTTCTACAAGATCGGCATGGAACTGCTGGCCTCGGGCGAGTACTTCCATGTGCTCGATGCGCTGGCCAAGCGCAACAAGCGCGTGTTCGTCGACCTGAAGTTCTTCGACATCCCCGCCACCGTGGCCGGCAACATCCGCCGCCTGTCGCAGTGGCCGGTGAGTTATTGCACCGTGCACGGCTGGCATGCCGGCATGCTGCAGGCCGCCGCCGAAGCCAACCAGGGCGACATGCGCCTGCTGGCGGTGACCGTGCTGACCTCGATGGGCCGCCCGGACCTGGCCGCGATGGGCATCGACCGCGAACCGGTGGACGTAGTGGTGGAGCGCGCGCTGGCCGCCCAGGCTGCCGGCATCGACGGGGTGATCGCCTCCGGCCAGGAAGCCGGCCCTATCCGCCGCGCCACCGGCCCGGGGTTTTCGATCGTCTGCCCCGGCATCCGCCCCGGCGGCCCGGTTGGCGACGACCAGCAACGCACCGTGGGCGTGGCGCAGGCGTTCACCGATGGCGCCAACGCGATTGTGGTCGGCCGGCCGATCCGCCTGGCTGCCGACCCGGCCGCCGCTGCCGCCGCCATCCAGGACGAGATCCGCGCGGTTGTGCCACAGCACCGAGACTGATGGGCCCTGGGCAACACATTGCTGCATCCGATTTCTTTTAAATCAATGAGTTAAGCTAAAATAATTAAAGTGTTGCTTTAACGTTAAAGTCTGGTTAGCATGCCGCGTCCGATGTCAGTCGGAAGCTGTGCCACTCATTGTCCACCGGGCTGGTCCCGGTTTTCGAAGGGATCGGGCCTTGTGCCCGATCCTTTTTTTTTGCCCGCCGATCAGTGCATGTGGCGATTGCGCCGGACGTGCCGTCGCTCAGCGCGGCGCAGCCGCCTTGCAGTAGCGATCGATGAACTGCTGATGGGTCGGCATGACATCCACGCAGTGGCCGATGGTCTGCGCCACGCTGGCCAGAAAGCCTTCGGCATCGCGGTCGGGTACCTGATCCACCAACGGGTGGTAACCCTGCGGCAGGATGCCCTGGCCCACCATCACCTGCACCCAGCTGATCTCGGCGAACATCTCTTCGGCATTGCGGTAGAAGCGCCCGCTGTCGCGGAACAGGTCCAGCGTTGCCTGCAGTTCGGGGGTGATCGGCATGGTGCGGCAGTGCCGCCAGAACGCGCTGTCGTCGCGTTCGGTGGCGTGGTAGTGCAGCAGCAGGAAATCGCGGATGCGGTCGAACTCGAACGCCAGCCGGTCGTTGTAGCGCTGCACCAGCACCGGGCTGATGCCTTCGCGCGGGAACAGCTCCAGCAACTTGGAAATGCCGGACTGGATCAGATGGATGCTGGTCGATTCCAGTGGCTCCAGAAAGCCGCTGGCGAGCCCCAGCGCAACCACGTTGCGGTTCCAGAACTGCTTGCGCCGGCCGGTGGTGAAGCGCAGCGGACGCGGGTCGCCCAAGGGCTTGCCATCCAGGTTGGCGAGCAGGCTGGCGGCGGCTTCGTCGTCGCTGATGTGCACGCTGGAATACACATAGCCGTTGCCGGTGCGGTGCTGCAGCGGGATGCGCCACTGCCAGCCGGCCGCGCACGCAGTGGAGCGCGTGTACGGCGTGGGCGGGCCGACGTTTTCGCTAGGCACCGCCAGGGCGCGGTCGCACGGCAGCCAGTGGGTGAAGTCGTGGTAGCCGGTGTGCAGCGCGTCTTCGATCAACAGGCCGCGAAAGCCCGAGCAATCGATAAACAGATCGCCAGCGATGAGCTGGCCGGACGCCAGCTGCAGCGACACCACATGGCCCGACTCGGGATGCAGGTGCACACGGTCCACCATGCCTTCGATGCGGCGCACGCCGCGCGCTTCGGCAAAGCCGCGCAAGAAGCGCGCGTACAGCGAGGCATCGAAGTGATACGCGTAGGCGATGTTGGCCAACGGTGAATTGGCCGGCACATCGCCGGCCGAGGTCATGAACTTGCCGCGCACCGCGGCTACGGTGTTGAGCGTATAGGCGCCCAACTGCTGCGCCTTGCCGCGCAAGTGTTGCTTGATCCAGTACTGATGGAACGGCAGCAGCCCGAGCGGGTGCCCGATCTGGGTGCCGAAGCCATGGATGTAGGAGGTGCCGGGGCGCTGCCAGTCGACGAACGCGATACCGAGCTTGAAGCTGCCCTGGGTCTGGCGCACGAACTCGGCTTCGTCGATGCCGAGCAGATTATTGAAGGCCTTGATGTGCGGCACGGTGGCTTCGCCCACACCGACGGTGCCCAGCTGTTCGGACTCGATCAGCTGCACATTGAAGGTGGGGCCAAGCACGCGCGCAAAGGCGGCGGCCGCCATCCAGCCAGCGGTACCGCCGCCGACGATGACGATGTTGCGAAGTGGAGCGGGGATCATGCCTGCACGTTCCTGATCAAGGGAAGACGGACAAACGAACGGGGCCAGCTGGCCCCGTTCGAACCACCAAACGCCCATGTCGGCGCGCGTGGCGATGGAGGCCAACTAGAACTTGGCGCCGATTTCCAGCACGACGCTGCGCGGCACGTAGTTGATCTCGCCGCTGGTGTTGATGGCGATGTCCGGATCGAACTGCCCGTTGCTGCCGAAGCCGTTATAGGCGTACGCGCTGTAGTTCTTGAAGTTGAACGCGTTGAGCAGGTTCACGCGCGCGTTGAGCTTGAAGTCCCCGACCACGGTGAACTCCTTGGTGGCCTGGAAGTCCACCGTGCGATAGCCCCAGATGTCGCCTCCGACCAGGAACTTGCCGCTGCCCGGCGGGGTAACGCCGACCTGCTGGCAGGTCGCACCATCGGGATCGGTGAAGCCGAAGCAGGCGATCGTGTTGATCGGCTCGGGCGTTGCCAGCACCAGCTTGGCACCGAAGGTCACGCCCCACGGGCCGTCGATCGAACCGGATGCGACAAAGCGATGTGCGGCCACGGCGTCGGATTTGACGAACGGATAGCCGCGGATGGTGGCTTTGTCGAAGCCGTAAGGCTCGTCGATGTTGCGGTTCTGGCGCGCGCTGGTATGGGTGTAGGACAAGGTCAGGCCCCACCCGGATTCCTTGGTGTACGGCTTGTCGGCCGACAGCAGCACCTGGCTGTTGCGCTGTTCCAGGCCGTTGCTGCCCAGGATGGTGTTCTGGTAGCCCGGCACCGGCTCGCCCCACGGCACGTTGCCGTTCTGGAAGTAGGAACCATCCGGGTAACGGTTGATCAGGCCCATTGCAAACCCGTCGTAGCTCAGGATGCGTTGGAAGGTCACATCGGTCAGCCAGTCGCCCACCTGATTGGTGATGCCGATGCTGTACTGATCGCTGTAAGGCGTCTTGAGCTTGTTGTTGAACATGAAAAGCTCGGCGCTGCCGGCCACACCGGGAATGGTGTTGAGCTGATCGATGCCGTTGAGATAACGCGGGTCGAACGCCACGCACGTACGGTCAGCGCGATAGCACTGTTGGGTTGCCGGATTTTCGAAATACACCGCCACTGGCGACAACGCCGCCTTGCTGGTTTCCAGAGCCAGCTGCTCGAACAGGTTGCGGTCGTACGAACGCGCCGCACCGCCATGCACGATGGCAGCTTCGTCGCCGAAGATGTCATACGAGAAGCCGAAGCGCGGCGCCCAGGCATCCTTGAAGTTCTTGCGGTTGTTGCCGGTGCTGATGTAGTTCGCCACGTTGATGCCGCTCGGCAGCAGGCGGTTGGCCCACGGTTGGCCGGGGTTTTCCGCGTCGTTGGCGTACAGCGCGTCGACGAAGGCTTGCGAGGTCACGAAGTCGGTGTAGGCCGGTGTGTCTTCGTAATCCCAGCGCACGCCGATGTTGATCATCAGCTTGTCGGTGGCGGCCCAGTCGTCCTGCAGGTAGATGCCGTACTGCTTGGACGGCGAGACCACCGTGGCGCGCTGGCCGGGCGTGGTGTAGGGCGCAATGAAGTCCACGCGATATGGCGTGGATTCCACGCTGCCGCCGTTGACGCGGTAGCTGAACTGCGGATTCAACGCCGCCGAATCCTGCGAGGTGAGTTCGATGTCCTTGTAGTTCACACCCATCTTGATGGTGTGTTCGCCATGCCACTGGAAGCTGGTGAAGGTCAGGTCGTTCTGCAGGAACCAGCCCTTCTGGCTCTTGCGCTGCGCATTCGCGCCACCGGCCGAGCCGGTGGTCAAAAATGTGCGCTCATCGATATCTGTGGAGCCGGCACGTGGCTGGAAATAGGTGTAGATGATGCCGTTGCCCAGCGTGCGCGGAGTCGGGTTGTTCTCCGAATTCTCGGTACCGACGATGACCTCGTTGAACCAGTTGTCGGCACTGTGCTGCCAGCGCAGGTTGGTGCGCTTGTCCTTGTTGATCTTGTCGGTGGCCTGCGCCAGCGTATTGGTGCCGCCGACGTTGGCGGTTTGCGTTTCGTCGCGGTAGATCGTGCTCAGCTCGATACGATCGCGATCGGTGGGTTCGAAATCGATCTTGCCGAAGAACAGGTCTTCCTCGAACGGCATGTTGGCCGGGCCGTACTGGCTGGCCAGATCCGCAGGCAGTTGGTTGACGAACGCGGCGGCCTCTGCGCTGGGTTGCACGCTCTTGGGCGCGACGTTCTCCTTGCCCTCGTAGGCAACGAAGAAATGCATGCGGTCCTGGATGATCGGCCCCCCCAAGGCAAAGCCATATTCCTTGGTCTGTGAATCGATCTTGCCGTTTTCTTCCTCGTCCGGCCGCTTGTCGCGCAGGTCCTGATCGGTATAACGGTAGAACGCTTCGCCGTGGAACTCGTTGGTGCCGGACTTGGTGGCCGCCGTGATCGCCGCGCCACTGATCTGGCCGTACTCGGCCTTGTAGTTGGAGGTGATCACCTTGTACTCGCCGATGGCGAGTTGCGGGAACGGATTGCCTTGCGTGTCGCTCTGGCCGGCGACCCCGCCGCTGCGCACGTAGCTCTTCTGGCCCACGCCATCGATGTACAGATTGCCGGCGCTGGCGTTGGATGCACCGCCGCGCAGCTTGGTGTTGCCGTTGCCGTCCACCTGAAACACCATGCCAGGCACGGTGTCTGCAAACTCCAGGAAGTTACGCGTGGCCTGCGGCAACTGCTGGATCTGCCGCGCGGAAATGGTGTTGCCCACCTCCGACGTCTTGACGTCGCGAATCATCGGCGCGCTGACCGTCACCGTGTCCAGCGTGGTCGCATCGCCAGCCGGGGCGGTTGCCGTCTCGGTGCCGAGATCGACGGTGGCGCTGGAGGCCACCGACAAGGTGACCGTGCGGCTGACGCCGTTGGACTCGACCTTGTAGGTGCCCGGCTGCAGACCGACGATGGTGTAGTTGCCGTTCGCATTGACCGGCGCGCGACGCACCGAGCCGGTGGCGAGGTTGGTGACGACGACTTCGCTGCCGCTCTGTGCGGAGGCGACCTGGCCGCGCAACGTGGCGTTGCTGGACTGGGCCATGGCCGGAGTGGTGGCGAACAACGAGGCGGCCAGGGCGCAGCACAACAGGCTGCGCGCCGGTAGGGTGGAGACGGTACGGTGGGTCTTCATGACTTTCCCCCTCCCAGGGGTAAAGCGCGAACCAGTGGAGTGACTGGCGCGTCGAGGTTGGTACTTTGATGTGAGTGATACGGGGACAGCAGGCAACGCAACAAACGACAGCAACTGCAAACAAGAACCACAAACCAGAAAGCGTTGCAGCACGCGCAGCGCGTCATTGCTCGCGCTGCACGGCATGCACCGCAACGGACCAGTAAGCGTTACCAGTCCAGCGCGGCGCGATCTTCGTGCGGGGGAAGAAGGAAGTGTGCGAAACCTGCGGTCTGCAACAGTCGTTGCAGACCGCAGGGCCGGCTTACCAGATGATGCGGGCGCTCAAAAACAGGGTGCGCGGCGGGGTGGAGATCGCGCCGTACTGGTTGATGCTCACGCGCGGGTTGTACACGCCGGCATCGCCCCAGTCGATGGAGTACTGATCGTAGTTGCGGAAGTTCAGCGCATTGATCAGATCGCCGCGCACCTGCACGGTGAGTGCGTCGGTGACATGCATGTCCTTGGACAAGGACAGATCCAGCTGGCGCGTGCCGAAGATGTCGCCACCGGCGATGAACTTGCCGCCCGGCGCATCCACCGAGACGATGCGGATGTTGTCCGATGGCGGGCCGCCATAGAGATCGTAGGACACCGCCTCGTTGCGCGGCGCCACCGTGGCCAGGGTCAGCTTGGCCGAGGCGCTGATGCCCCAGAACAGGTCGTAGATCCCGGTCAGCACCAGCCGGTGGCGCGGCACCGAGTTCAGATCCAGGAACGGGTAATTGGCGATGGTCGCGGCATCGAAGCCGTACTGATCGTCGTTGCCGCGATTGCCGCGTGCGCGCGAGAACGTGTACGCCGCGGTCAGGCCCCAGCCGCTTTCCTTGGTGTAGGCCTTGTCGGTGGACAACAGCAACTGCGCGGTCTTGGTTTCGACACCGTTGTTGCCGATGATCAGGTTGCCGAAGCCCGCCGGTGACTGGGTCCACGGCTGCGCACCGGCCTGGAAGAAATCGCCGTTGGGATAGCGATTACCCAGCGTGAGGATCAAACCATCCTTGCTGTGGATGTAGGACACCGTGGCCGAATTGCTCCACTCGCCCACACGGGTACGCAGGCCAAGCGAATACTGGTCCGAATACGGCGTCTTCAGATCGTTGTTGAGCAGGTCGATCTCGCCGTTGCGCACACGTGCATCGACCAGGCCGCCCAGGCTGTCCGGATTGCTGACAAAGGACGGGTTGAAGTTGGTGCAGGTGCCGGCCGCCGGGGTGCAACCGGAGGATTCGACAAAGCGGATGGTGTACTGCGACAGCGCAGACTTGACCTGCTCCAGGCCCATGATGTCGAACAGGTTGCGGTCGTAGCTGCGCCCGGCGCCACCGAACAGCACCAGCGATTCGTCGCCACGGAAGTCGTAGGAAAAGCCCAGGCGCGGCGCGAAGTTGTTGTTGTCCTGTTTGCGATTACGGCCGTTGCTGATGTAGTCGTTGACGTTCACTCCACCCTTGGCCAGTTGCTCGGCATAGGTGGCGCTGACCGCCGGGTCGGTGCCGGGGCCGTTCAATGCGGCGACCACTTCCGGCGGGGTCACGTTGTCCAGGTAGGACGGAATCTTCTCGCCATCCCAGCGTACGCCGATGTTCAACTGCAGCTTGTCGTTGACGTCCCAATCGTCCTGGATGTACAGGCCAAGCTGCTTGCTGGTGGTGGTGACCGACGGCGCGGCGCCGGCAAACGGCAGATTGAAGCGCACCTGGTAGGGGATGGGCGCGGTGCCTGCGCCATCGCCCACCGCGTAGTAGAACGACGGGTTGGCCGCCGAATTCTCGCTCTGGGTCAGCTCCACTTCCTTGTACTTCACGCCCATCTTGATGACGTGGCTGCCGTGCCACTCGATGTTGTTGAAGGTCAGATCGTTCTGGAAGCTCGGGCCTTTCTGCCCCTTGCGCTGGATCGCCAGGCCGCTGGTGGCGTCGTCGTTGATCAGCACATCGTCTTCGGCAATGCCGCGCGTGTACACGGTCTGGCTGCCGATGGTGTAGGCGGTGGGGTTGAACAGCACGTCTTCGTACGACACGCGCGCTTCGTTGACGTAGTTCTCGCCGAAATGCTGCCAGCGCAGGTCGTAGCGCTCTTCGGTATTGAGGTTGATCTTGGCGGCGATGGCGGTATTGCGATCGCCCACGCTGTCGCGGCTTTCTTCGTCGCGGTACTTGGCGGTGAGCTCCAGGCGGTCGTTGTCGCCGATGTCCCAATCGATCTTGCCGAAGTACAGGTCTTCGTTGAAGGGACGGGTGACCGAGCCCAGGCGGCTTTGCACGCCAGCCGGCAAATCGTCGCGCAGGCTGCTGAAGTTATCGGGCACCGACACCGGATTGGCCGACACCTCGAAGCCCTTGCCTTCGTAGCTGAGGAAGAAGTGCGCCTTGTCCTTGACGATCGGCCCGCTGAAGGCCATGCCGTACTCGTCCTGGTGGGTCTGGCGCTTGTTGCCATCGGCGTTGGGCGCACCGGCGCGCTCGTCGGCCTGGCGCGCACGGAAATCGGTATTGGTGGTGCGCCCGAAGATCTCGCCGTGGAACTCGTTACCGCCGGACTTGGTGGACGCCACGATCGCCGCCGACCCGACCTGGTCGAACTCGGCCTTGTAGTTGGAGGTGATGACCTTGTACTCGCCGATCGCCAGCTGCGGGAACGGGTTGCCCGCGCTCTGCTGCTGGCCGGACACGCCGCCGAACAGGTAGCTCTTCTGGCCCACGCCGTCGATATAGACGTTGACTGCCGAGCTGGCCTGCGCGCCGCCACGGATGCGGCTATTGCCATTGGCATCGGTCTCGAACTGCATGCCCGGCACGGTGTCGGCAAACTCCAGGAAGTTGCGCGTCAGCTGCGGCACCGTGTTGATCTGCTTCAACGAGATATTGGTGCCCACCTCGGAGGTCTTGACCTCCTGCAGCGTGGTGGCGGTGACCTGCACCGCATCCAGCGTGGTGGCGTCGCCGGCCGGAGCCGTCGCTTCGCCGCCGCCGCCGCCCAGATCCAGGCTGACCGACGAGGCCACCGACAGGGTCACGGTCTTCTCGGTGCCCGGGCCGGCTTCCACCTTGTAGGTGCCCGGCGGCAGGCCCACCAGCGCATAGGTACCGTCCGCACCGGTGGTCACCCGTCGCACTGCGCCGCTGGCGACGTTGGTCGCGGTCACGGTGGTGCCTGCCTGGGATGTGGCGACCTGTCCGCGCAAGGTGGCATTGCTGGACTGGGCCATCGCCGGAGCGGCGGACAACAACGAAGCGGCGAGGGCGCAGCACAACAGGCTGCGTGCCGGCAGGGTGGACACGGTGCGGTAGGTCTTCATGACTTTCCCCCTCCCAGGGGTCAGGCGCGTACCGGCAAAGTGGTCGGCGTGGCGCGGGTAGTGCGTTGTTTCAAGGACTGCAGGACGGCAACAGGCAAACGACAGGCGTTATAAAAAACATAAGAAACTGTAAAGAATTCGTGAAGATGCGACTTGGCGCATGGGTCTAGCCTCCAGCCGCGCCACGCGGGGCACTGGACGCGCGCACGATCAGCTCGGGCACCATTTCCGAAAACGCTGGCGGTGCGGCATCGGCGGGTGGCGCGGGTGCGTCCACCAGCTGCTGGCCCAGCAGCAGGCGCAGCGCACGCGCGCCCAGCCCGGCGATGTCCACGCGCATGGTGGTCAGCGCTGGCAGCACGTAACGCGCCATCGGCACATCGTCGAAGCCGGCCAGCGCGATGTCGTGCGGCACCTTCAGCCCGGCATGGCCGAGCGCGAACAGGCAGCCCAGCGCCATCATGTCGTTGGCGGCGAACACCGCGTCCGGGCGCGCATCCTGCGCCAGCACCTGGCCAGCACGGTAGCCGGATTCCTCGTCGAAGTTGCCAGGCAGCACCCACGGCTGCGCGTCGGCATCCAGCGCCAGCTCGTCGCGATAGCCGCGCAGGCGCTCGTGCGCGTCGAAGTTGTCGTCCGGGCCGGCGATGAAGGCGATGCGGCGGTGGCCGCTGTCGCGCAGATGGCGCGTCATCACCCGCGCGCCGCCGTAGTTGTCGACATTGAGCACCGGGCGTTGGCTGGCGCTACCGGCGCAGTTGAGCAGCACCGCCGGCAGGCCGCCGGGCAATGCGTCCTCATGCACGCCCGAATCGCCCAGCGACGGCGACATCACCACCACGCCATCCACGCGCCCGGGCAGGCGTTCGAGTGCGCGGCGCTGCGCCTGCGGGTCGCCGTGCGAACTGGACACCAGCAAGTGGTAACCCTGGTCGCGCGCCACCTGGTCGATGCCGCGGATCAATTCGGAAAAGAACTCGCCATGCAGGTCCGGCAACACCACGCCGATGGTGTGGGTGCGACGGCTGCTCAGGCTGCGCGCAGCGTGATGGGGGATGTAGTTCAGCGCCCGTGCCACCTGCAGCACGCGTTCGCGCACCGATTCGGCCACGTGCTGATGCCCGTTCATGGTGCGCGACACCGTGGCCACCGAGACCTGCGCCTCGCGCGCGACATCCTTGATGGTGACGCTGCCGCCTTCCGAACGTGGCCGACTCATGGCGCTTTCTCCAAGGCAAGGCGGTGGCGACCGCGCGCCAGTACAGGGCGCACGGTCTGCTGGCGCAGAACGTTCGTGTCGCACAGGCTCATGAATGTCATCGGCCCCATCCGATGGCGACCTCGAAGCGAGATGGCGCGCACGCTAGCAGGAACTGCAAGCGCTTACATGATGCGCCGCACCATTGCGTCAAACAGAGCTGGGACAAGGGTTGCGACCTGATTGGTGGACAAAGTTGTCCGAATAAGACAACAGCAGCCAATGTCGGACACCGGCTGACATCGCACGGGAACTACGAAAAAGTAACATCTTTGCACCATACCGTGACGCACGGTGGCGCCACGCCTTGCCGCCGGTGCATTCAGACAGCAAGATGCGCCGATCGATCAGGGGAACATCGTGCGCATGTCGCCATTTACCGTCCGCGCAGGCCGGTGTCAGTCCATCGCATGGGTGTTGCTTGCTGCGCTGTGCGTCGGCGGCTGCCAGCGCAACGACGCTGCCGCTCCCTTGCCCGGTGCCGACGCCGAACCGGCCGCCGCGATGCAGTCGATGACCCTGCCGCTGCGGCGCAACGACCTGGTCGCCTATGCGCGGATCCGGGTGACGCCGGCGCAATACACCCAGTTGGAAGCGGCCTGGCGCAGCGGTGCCAGCCGCTGGCCGCTGACCGAGCTGCCGCTGCCCAACGAGGTCGGTGCGCTGCTGGGGTCGTTGTCGGCGCCCGATGCCGAGCGTCGTCTGCAGCAGGCATTCGACGCGCAGCTGGCCGGGCAATCGCGCGGCATCGCCCAGGCGGCGCAGTCGCTGGGTCAGTTCGGCGTGCAGTACCTGCGCAGCCGCAACGATTACCAGCCCGAGCAGCGCGCCCATTACGTGCAGTTGGTCGACGCGCTGAGCGCCTGGGCGGCCACCGCGCCGTTGGCCGATCGCGCGCGCGCCAAGGCCAGCATCGCCGACCTGGTGGCTGCGGCCCGCACCACCGGCATCACCTCCGACGCCGACCTGCAACGGCTGGGCATGGAAGACAGCCTGCGCCGGCTCGGGCCGTTCTGGGCGGCGTGCAAAAAGGTACTGGAGCGCTACGACCTGTCGATCGACACCAGCCTGGACGCGCTGCGCACCGGGTTGATCAAGCAGGACGGCGATAGCGCCCAGGTGCGGCTGCGCTATCCGCTGGCCGCACACGCCATCGACCTGACCGTGGCGCTGATCAAGCGCGATGGGCACTGGTACCAGCAGCAGACCCAGAACGAGATACAGGCGCTGCTCGACGCCATGCCGGCCCCGCCCCTACCCGGTGCAGCGGCAGCTCCTGATACGGCACTGGCACCGCCTGCACCGGCCACGGACGCCGGGCAGCGCCCGGCTGGGCGATAATGACCGCGATGCCAGAACAGAATCCCCTGCCGTTCCCGGACGGCCAGCCCGCCCCGCCCAGCGCTGCCGCCGCCGATCTCGGCGCCACGGCCGCCGCCTTGCCGACCGCCACACCGGTTCCGCCGGAGGTTGCGCCGTCGATCGCGCCTGCCGTCGCTGCCGCCCGCAACGCCAAGCGCCCGTGGTGGGCGCGCCTGCTCGGCCGGCTGGCCGACCCCTGGCTGAGCCTGACCATCGAACCGGACCAACCGAGCCGCTACGACGACGGCACGCCGGTGGTCTATGTGCTGGAGGACTACGGCCTGTCCAGCGCGCTGATCCTGGACAAGGCCTGCCGTGAAGCGGGGCTGCCCTCGCCGCTGGTGCCACTGCCGGGCGACCCGCTGCAGCGCAAACGCGCCTACCTGGCGCTGTCGCGGCGCAGCAGCAGCAATTCGCTGATCCCCGAGCAGCGCGGCGGCAAGACCCATTCGGATTCGCTGGCCAAGTTGCTGCAGGCGCACCGCGTGCGCGCCGACCTGGACGTGCACCTGGTGCCGGTGTCGATCTTCGTCGGCCGCGCGCCGGACAAGCAGAGCGGCTGGTTCGCGGTGCTGTTCTCGGAAAACTGGGCGCTGGTCGGCCGCTTCCGTCGCCTGCTGGCGGTGCTGCTCAACGGCCGCACCACCATCGTGCGTTTCGCGCCGCCGATCTCGCTGCGCCAGACCATGGCCGAAGGCCTGCCGCCCGAGCGCACCCTGCGCAAATTGCAGCGCGTGCTGCGCACGCATTTCCGCCGTATCCGCGAGGCGGTGATCGGGCCGGACCTGTCCACCCGCCGCCTGCTGGTGGACCAGGTGCTGGCTGCCGATTCGGTACGCGAAGCCATCGCCACCCAGGCCAAGCGCGACAACTCCAAGCCGGTCGATGCCTGGCGCAAGGCGCATGCCTATGCGTGGGAAATCGCCGCCGACTATTCCAGCCCGGTGGTGCGCTCGGCCAGCTTCCTGCTCACCCACGTCTGGAACCGCATCTACGCCGGCGTGCTGGTGCATCACCTGGACAAGCTCAAGCAGGCCGCACCCGGGCACGAAGTGGTGTACGTGCCCAGCCACCGCAGCCACATGGATTACCTGCTGCTGAGCTACCTGCTGTACGAACGCGGCATCGTGCCGCCGCACATCGTGGCCGGTATCAACCTCAATCTGCCGGTGGTTGGCACGCTGCTGCGCAAGGGCGGCGCGTTCTTCATCCGCCGCTCGATCAAGGGCAATGCGCTGTATTCGGCGGTGCTGAGCGAATACGTCGCCCAGCTGGTGGCCGGCGGCTATTCGATCGAATACTTCGTCGAAGGCGGGCGCTCGCGCACCGGGCGCCTGCTGCAGCCCAAGGGCGGCATGATCGCGATGACGCTGCGTGCCTACCTGCGCCAGCCGCGCAAGCCGGTGCTGTTCCAGCCGGTCTACATCGGCTACGAGAAGCTGATGGAAGGCAACAGCTACCTGGACGAGCTCACCGGCCGGCCGAAGGAGAAGGAATCCATCTGGGGCCTGCTGTGGTCGATCCCCAAGGTGCTCAAGCAGAACTACGGCCAGGTGGTGGTGAACTTCGGCGAGCCGATCGCGCTCAACGATGTGCTGGCCAAGCACGCCCCGGATTGGGATGGCGAGCCGCTGCCGGAAGACGCCAAGCCCAGCTGGCTGGCACCGGCGGTGGATACCTTGTCCACACAGATCCAGACCCGCATCAACTGCGCTGCCGACGTCAATCCGATCAACCTGCTGGCGCTGGCGCTGCTGTCCACGCCCAAGCACGCGATGGGCGAGGCCGATCTGATCGCGCAGATCGAGTTGTGCAAGAAGCTGCTGGCGGAAATGCCGTACTCGGACCGCGTCACGGTGACTCCGCATACCCCGGCACGCATCATCACCCACGCCGAAGAGATCAACGTGCTCACGCGCGTGTCGCACCCGCTGGGCGATGTGCTGAGCGTCAGCGGCGACACCGCGGTGTTGCTGAGCTACTTCCGCAACAACGTGCTGCACTTGTTCACCGCCTCCTCGTGGGTGGCGTGCTGTTTCCAGAACAACCGCCGCATGAGCCGCGCCGGTCTGATCCGGCTGGGGCGCACGGTGTATCCGTTCCTGCAGGCCGAGCTGTTCCTGCCATGGAGCGAAGACCGTTTTGCCGAGCGCATCGAACAGACCATCGATATGTTCGTGCGCGAAGGCCTGCTGCTCAATGTCACCGACGACGACGGCGGCATCCTGACCCGCAATACCGGGCAGACCGATGAGGTGTTCCGTCTGCGCGCCATCGGCCACTCGCTGCAGCAGGCATTCGAGCGCTATTACATCGCCATCTCGGTGCTGGTGAAGAACGGCCCCGGCGTGCTCGGTGCCGGCGAACTGGAAAGCCTGTGCCAGCAGGCGGCGCAACGCCTGAGCCTGTTGTACGCCCCGGCCGCCCCCGAGTTCTTCGACAAGACCCTGTTCCGCAGCTTCATCCAGAAACTGCGCGAGCTGCGCCTGGTGTGGCCGGACGAGAACAGCAAGCTGCTGTTCGACGAGCGCCTGGACGCCTGGGCCAAGGACGCCAAGTTCATCCTCGGCCGCGAACTGCGCCACACCATCGAGCGGGTCAGCCCCGAAGCGGTCAAGCCGGGTGTTGTGCTGCCACCGGCCGAGTAAGGCGGCGGTGCGATAGCGGAGCCGTAGCAGGGCAGGAGCGGTGCCCTATGCGGACGCCGCTCCCTTCTCCCTCCGGGAGAAGGCGCCCGAAGGGCGGATGAGGGCCGGCCAGCAAGCAATGTGATGCTGCCACGGCTGAATAAAGTTGCGATGCAATGGTGGGGAGCAGCAAGGCAAAGCGGCGCTCCCCACGCCGACGACGACGTTTCCTTCTCCCTCCGGGAGAAGGTGCCCGAAGGGCGGATGAGGGCCGGCCAGCAAGCAATGTGATGCTGCCACCGGCTGAATAAAGTGGCGACGCAATGGTGGGGAGCAGCAAGGCAAAGCGGCGCTCCCCATGCCGACGACGATGTTTCCCTTCTCCCTCCGGGAGAAGGTGCCCGAAGGGCGGATGAGGGCCGGCCAGCAAGCAGTCACCGAGCGTTGCACAAAACCAACTCACCCCTGGCGTCGTCCGTTAACCCCAACGACTTCACACAACAGTTCCGTCCGTTTCATCCGCCTCTTGCAGCCCTGCCGATAGCATCGCGTCACCTTTCATCACGATCGGGGGCGTTGTACGACAGGCGCGCCCGGCAGGAGATTTCTCATGCGCGCAGCCATCCACACCCAATTCGGCGATCCCGCCAAGGTGCTCGAACTCGGCCAACGGCCCGTGCCGCAACCCGGCAAGGGACAGGTGCGCATCGCGATGCGCCGCTCGCCCATCCACAACCACGACCTGTGGACGGTGCGCGGCAATTACGGCTACAAGCCCGAGCTACCGGCGATCGGCGGCAGCGAAGCGGCTGGCGTGATCGACGCACTCGGCGAAGGCGTTGAAGGCCTGCAGACAGGCCAACGCGTCGTCGCCGCCGGCGTGCACGAAAGCTGGGCGGAGTACTTCCTGGCTGATGCCGCCGGCGTGGTGCCGCTGCCCGACGCGCTGGATGACGATCGTGGTTGCCAGCTGATCGCCATGCCGCTGAGCGCGCTGATGCTGATCGAATTCCTGCGCGTGGAAAAGGGCGACTGGATCGTGCAGAACACCGCCAACGGCGCGGTCGGCAAGACCGTGGCCATGCTCGCCGCCGCACGCGGCATCAACGTGATCAACCTGGTGCGCCGCGATGCCGGCGTGGAAGAGTTGCAGGCGCTGGGTATTGGCAACGCAGTCTCCACCGCGCAGGACGGCTGGCAGGACACCGCGCGCGCGCTGGCCGGCGACGCACCCATCGTGCGCGCGATCGATTCGGTCGCCGGCAGCGCGGCCGGCGACCTGATGGGGCTGCTGGCCGAAGGCGGCGAGCTGATTTCGTTCGGCTCGATGACCGGCGAGCCGCTGCAGATTTCCAGCGGCGATGTGATCTTCAAGCAGGCCAGCGTGCGCGGCTTCTGGGGCAGCAAGGTCATGGCCGCCACCAAGCCAGAAGACAAGCGCCGCATGATCGGCGAACTGCTCAAGGCCGCCGTCGATGGCAGCCTGGCCTTGCCGGTGGAGGCGGTGTTCGACCTGGAAGACGCCGCCAAGGCTGCTGCCGCGAGCGACGAACCCGGGCGCCGCGGCAAGATACTGCTGCGCGCAGGCTGAGCGCTGCACGCAGGAATCTGATTGTCTCGCCTTGGCGCTTGCTTCTCCCGCTTGCGGGGGGGGAGGTGCCCGAAGGGCGCATGCGGGCAACGCAGCGACAGTTGGTCAACGTCTGCGGACTGGCGGACTGGCGGTCAGGCGGTTACGTGCGCGCAACGCCACGTCAAGGCCAAGCTTGCTCACCAGCCATGACACGCCGCGTCCCCCATCGCGAATCACATGTCGCGCATTCGCACCCCGTCAGCCGATCTGCTACAGGCACCGTAGGAGCGCGCCTGAGCGCGACGGGCCTTCTGGGGTAGCGCCTCATCGCGCCCAGGTGCGCTCCTACACAGGGGAATTGGCCTCAAGAGCGGGCAGACGCAGCGATCAGCGCGCGGGTGTCGACAGGCGAACCCAACTGCAGGCATGGCCTCACGCCGGCTCGTCAGGCACCAGCTCCATCTCCAGCCGCGTGATGCAGTCCTTGAGATGCAACTTGCGCTTCTTCAAGCGCTTCATCTGCAGTTCGTCCTCCACGTTTGCGGGCACGCGCTGGATCTCCTCGTCCAACGCGCGATGGGCGCGTCGCAACTCGGCGATCTGCTCGGCGATCTCGGCGGGTGAGAGGGTTTCCACGCCCCGAGCATACACAACCCCGGGCGACACGCGTCACCTGCGCTTGCCAAGTGGCCGCCGGCTGCGACAATGTCCGGGCGCCGACGGGGACACGGCGGCGCACCCGATCCCATCATTGCCGCGCGGCTCCGGCCGTCGAGACAGGAGTCTTACGATGCGTCTGCGTTCTTCCCTGCTGGCCCTGAGCCTGCTCACCTCCGTCAACCTGGCCTCAGCCGCCGATGTGGCCAAGTACGACGGCTTTCTGTGCTGCAACCTGCGCACCGACGGCAGCTGGATCAGCGACAGCAACTACGCCGAAGACGGCAAGCGCGTGCTCCCGGTGGGCACCCCGGTCAGCGTCACCGGCTTCGGCCGCAACCGCGTCAACCTCAAGATCGCCGGCGAAAAGCAGTCCATCGGCAACGACTACAGCCGCGATCTGGACAACACCGCCTTCGCCGCCCGCTACGTGGTGACCGCCGACCCCAAGCTCAAGCTGGCCACCTTCCCGCCCAAGATTCGCCAGGCGATCAACGATGGCAAGCTCACCGGCGGCATGACCCGCGAGCAGGTGCTGATGGCAGTCGGCTACCCGATCAGCAGCGAGAACCCCAACCTGGAAGCGTCGCTGTGGCGCTACTGGCGCGACAGCTTTTCCGAGTACCAGGTGCAGTTCGGCCCCAGCGGCAAGCTGGTCAAGGTCACCGCCGATCCGCAGGTGCTGAATCTGGTCTGGGCGCCTTGAGATTTTGCTTGAAGTGGTCTCGGTCAGCGCGACCACTTCAGAACACACAGACAAATGTCACTCGCGTAGCGTCAATCACTTTAGAGTGACCAATACTGTCGACGATACAGACCCCTGTGGGTCCTCCGAGCGCGACGACCAGTCTTGTCGTTCATACATCTACGTTGCTGTGCTATTGGTCTGACCTTGTAGGAATCAGTTAGCGCTATGGAATCTTTTATCCCCATCGCCTTCGTAATCGCACTTCTTTGGGTGCATTTCTACTTCGAGTCCAGACGCCACAAAAAGCCGGACAGGCTGGAACGATTTTTTGCAGGGCTCTGGCTTTTAATAAGGCGTGTGCTCTGTTTCGGGATGGCGCTGGCCTTCTGGGGCGGCAGCGGTTATGTGGTCTATCAAGTCGCGTCCAGGTCTGTCCCGGTTTCATCGCTATTTTGGCTGGGGTTGTTGTTGCCTATCGGATATCTTTTTGTCCATTGGGGAATTTATGGAAGAGGATATCGTCAGTACGATTTTCTCGACGATAAACCTGTCCACGAAGAGCGAAAGAAACGGTACGGATGGCGTTGGTAGTAATGCAGCGTGTCGGATTCAGGTGGGCTAACTCCATGGATGACCTTGTAATCAGCGTGTGCCGGGTAAGGAGCCTGGTGTTTCCCGGCATGCCGTCCGCCGTGGTAGGTCGTTTCATGGAAAGCCCAGCAACTGCTGCGGTCGCGCTCTTGGCCACTGGCATCGGTTGGACGGTCATGGCCATTTACCCAGTTGTCGCACAGTCGCTGGCTCGGAGAGCCGGAAGACGTCAATGGTGCCGCCTGGGCATTCGCTGCAACGTCTAGGTGGCTGTTGCCAGTAACCGTGGTCACTTGCGCTTGGGCGATTGGCCGATATGGGCTTGCAAGCGTCGTTTCTGGCTTTCCCAAGCCCTCACCTTCGATCGTAAATCAGGCGCTCAAATGACAAATCCATACAACTCTTCGCCAATCCATTCGTCGATGACGTCCTTGAACGACTCGATGGTGACAACGGCGCTGGAACTTCCCGGCCATCGGATCATCCGCAACCTGGGGTTGGTGCGTGGCATCACGGTGAGATCTCGCTCGATCGTGGGCAACTTCTTCGGCAGTCTGCAGAGCTTGTTCGGCGGCAACATCACCATCTACACCGAACTCTGCGAACAGGCGCGTTCGGAGACCTATCGCGACATGGTGCAGCATGCCAGGCAACTTGGCGCCAACGCCATCATTGCGGTTCGCTACGATGCGACCGAGTTGATGGCCGGCCTGACCGAAGTCCTTTGCTATGGCACCGCAGTCGTCGTCGAGGTGCAGCATGTATAGCGCGTCAAGCATTCACGGAGGGTACTCCGTGAAACTATGGTGCGTGGCGGTCGTCGTCTTGGTCATGGCGACTTGGCTGCCGGCGGCGCAGGCAGCGAGCTCGTCCTTCATGTCCGAAGTCGGACAGGTGTCGTCTGTATACGAGCGTCTGGCCAACTCTGCCGAGTCAGAGCGCCTTATCGATGAAGGAAAAAAGAGCGAGGTCAATGCAAGGTTGAAGGCGCTGGTGCCGGAGACGCGCAAAAGCGCGTACGACGCCTTTGTTCTGTCCAATATCCTCTATCGGGCTGATGTCGCTGCCAGCGACGCCTACATGAAGCTCGCCGACGAGAAATTGCCCGGCAATCCATTCGTCATGTTTGAGCGCGGCATGCGCGAACACCGCGCAGGGCGCTGTGACGTCGCGTTGCCTCTGTACGAAAAGGCCGCCAAATTGCTGCCAAGGTCGCAAGCGCCGGATCGCGTGTGGGCCTACATCACGCACTGCCGCCTAGTGCTTGAGGACGCACGCGGAGCGGTCGCCGCCTGGAAACATGTCGATTTCAAGCAGAAACACACGGCGATCGAGAAATCGATGTATGACATCTTCTCGACGACGGATCCGGACGTGGAAAGAGAGCGCTTGATCACGTCCATCCATGCAGGGGCAGCAGGCGACGTTTGCCCGCTGATCAAACTCGACAAGAACTGGGAAATCGACTGGTGGAATGCGAAGGAGCAGCCTGAGTACCTTGCACATGACATCCCACTTGTCAGGTCACTGGCCAGGAACGACAGGAAGATTCGGCAAGTTGCGGAGCTATGTGTCGACGCAGTGGACTTCGATGACGATCAATTCAAACGCTTTATCGCGTCGGCGGGTTACTGGGGAGAGGGTGGCCGCCTGCCTGAAGATGCGGTAGCGAGCTATACGTTGATCAGTCAGCTGCAGAAAAGAAAGATCGCGACGGCGGACGAGATCTTCCATCGCTACGGCGCGGAGCTGGAGCAGCGATACAAGCGGATGCCTGGCAATCGTTCGACGCTGGATCTATTGGCGTTCCTCTACAGCGCGACCGGGCGAAGTGAGCAACTCAGGCCGATCGACCTGTATGGCTGGAAGACACTGAAGATCGAGGCATACGCGCTAAGCTATCTGAAAGGCCTGGCCGAGACAGACGCCGGATACTCCGCTGCGGTTGCGCAGGCTGCACGCGACTTCCCCAATAGCGCCGAAATTCAGCGGATCAACCTCGTGCTACATGCCGAGTCCGACGATAAGGTGGCGTATCTGATGCGCTATGTGGCTGCTCAGTTCCCGAGTGTGCGAGAGCATCTGAGCGGGCGCTATCGGCTCGATGATTTCATGGCTGCATTGAAGAACGAGCTGGATGCCCCGGTTCCAAAACAGTAGCGCACCCGGACGCCTCATCGCCTGGGTCGGTGAGCACTCGGGCACCACCGGCGCCAGGTATGAGCCGCCTCGGATGGTTATTGGTGATCCCTGGTGGCATGGCTGGGACGTGTACGCGTTGCAGCAAAGCGAAGGTGATCGCTCCTGTTCAGAAAGCGATGCTGTGCGTGTTCCAGCTGCAGGCACTACCAGACAAAGACTGCCTCCCGCTCAACTCTCAGGGCATGCTTGATCGCACGACCTGACGGGGACGGCCCGTCAGAAGACACAGAGATAGCCCACGGCCAAGGCGTTAAGCTTCTTCATCTGCCAACAGGCGTTACAGAGCGAATCAACCATGCAGCGAAATCCGGACCTGTATCCCAAAGACGATAACGGCGATACCCTCTGGCACATTGCGCAACAGGGCGTGGATCTTTCCAGGCCACGCGAGATTGCGTTTTCGGTAGTGTTCCCAAGCAAGGAGTCGGCACTGGAGTTCTCGGTGACGCTGCTGCGCTTCGAGCAGAAGGTGCGTTGCTGCCATTACCCGGACAACACGGCGT
Source organism: Xanthomonas sp. 10-10 (assembly GCF_040182365.1). Taxonomy (NCBI): domain Bacteria; kingdom Pseudomonadati; phylum Pseudomonadota; class Gammaproteobacteria; order Lysobacterales; family Lysobacteraceae; genus Xanthomonas; species Xanthomonas sp. 10-10. The sequence goes on along the minus strand of NZ_CP144460.1, from coordinate 4,997,544 downwards.
TTCCGATGGATGTGACGGTGTATCCGACCATGGTGCCGACGTACCAGGCGATCTGCGCGTTCGAGGAAGAGCTGGCGACGGAGGCCAAGCCCTTGGGCGGTCTGAACGATGGATGGGAGTTTTCCGTGGACAGCAACGACGCCTGAGGTGCCCGGCAGGTTCGTTGCGGCGCACGACGTGCAGGCTCTCCAACATGTCGGGCTGCATCAGCGCGTCGATTGCGGGACGCGTCGCAGCTGTGACACGTCGTAGCCCATCGCTGCAATGCGGGCGACGGCCTGCTGATAGTCCGCATCGGAGACCTGCGGGGTCCGTGCCATATACCAGACGTAATCGCGCTTGCTGCGCGCCACGATGGTCTGCGTGTACTCCGCATCTCGCCAGGCGATGACATATTCGGCTTTGAACGGCCAGATGAATTGCATGCTCCACAGCGCGCCGTTGCCATTCTCTGCGACCTGGCCGATCGGGTGCATGGACTTGAGCGGCGCCTGGAAGCTGCCTTTGCGGAAGGTAAAAGTGGTCTGGATACGGCCATCGGGCCGCAACGCATAACGTTCCACCGCGTCGTAGGCCTTGCGTTCCGGGCGGGTCGGAATATGCGCGATGACATACCAGTCGCCCATGAAACGCGGCACATCCACGCTGTCTGCGCGAGGCAGTGCGGAGCGCGCTTCGCTGCCGCGTGCACTGCCGTAGACCGCAAGTGTGAGTAACAACAGCATCGACGCCTGGCGCATGGCAACCTCTTTCAAGAGACTCAGTGCATGGGCATACGTTGCGACGATGCGTGTGGATGCAGCGTGCAATGCGCGATCTGTCGAAAAGTACGATGGCGTCTCGGCTGTTGACGGGCGCTACCGTCGCGACTCTTCCCGGATGCCTTGGAGAATGCGATTGCTGCGGTGGTCACGGGCCGGAGCAGGCGCGTTCGCACTATCCCACCTATCGGCGCGACAGCCGGCGTGCCAAGGTGACGGCCACGCGTGCCGACGCGGGATCGGGAGCAGTCTTGAAGCGACCTGGTGGGCTGTGGGCGCCTGGTGGAGGCCGGATTACTTCTTCACCGTACAACCTGGCAAGAACGGCAGCGACAAGCCGCAGATCAGGATTCTGAGCAAGTACACACGCCGCGCTGAGAACACATGGCGAGCGCTGATCCGATCGGCGTGGATGGCCGACTCAGCGCCGGGGTGCACAGGTGTCCATGCCACGCCGAGCGTCGGCCGCGTTCGATTGGCGGCGAGCATAGTCGCTGTCAGCCGCTCCCATGCACATGCGGCCGGAGACCCCATCAGGGGAAAACAGCAGCGGACGTGTGCGTCGCCGTCATGTCACCACGGCGAGACGGCATCCTCCCCATACGGATGGATCGTCGCAATCGTCCCGTCGGCCAGATGCTCCAGCGGTGCCATCTTGATGTTGCGCAGATGGGTCTGGCCGCCCGACACCACCGCGTCGTGATAGAACAGATACCACTGGCCGTCGAAGGCGCAGATGGAATGGTGGGTGGTCCAGCCGATCACCGGCTGCATCAACACGCCCTGGTAGCGGAATGGGCCATATGGCGAGTCGCTGGTGGCGTAGCAGATCAGGTGCGTATCGCCGGTGGAATACGACAGGTAGTAACGACCGGCGTAGCGGTGCAGCCAGGGGCCTTCGAAGAAGCGACGGTCGACGTCGTCGGCGCGTAGCGGGCTGCCGTGTTCGTCGAGGATGACGATCTCGCGTGTGGGTTCGGCCAGTGCGGTCATGCTCTCGTGCAGGCGCGCCACACGCGGACCCAGTGCGGGCGCATTGCCCACCGGTTCCTGATGCGTCTGCGCGTAGGCATTGTCGCGGTAATGCTGCAGCTGGCCGCCCCAGATGCCGCCGAAATACAGGTAGTGCGTGCCATCGTCGTCGGCGAAGGCAGCCGGGTCGATCGAGTAGGTGCCCGCAATCGGCTCGGCTTCGGCCACGAACGGGCCTTCGGGGCGCTCGCCCACCGCCACGCCGATCTGGAAGATGCCGTCGGCGCGCTTTGCCGGGAAATACAGGTAGGTCTTGCCATTGCGTTGCGCAGCATCCGGTGCCCACATCTGGCGCTGCGCCCATTGCACGTCGCGCACGTGCAGCACCTCGCCCAGGTCGTCGACCGGTGCGTTGGGGTGTGCCATACGAAAGACGTGATAATCCTCCATGCCGAAATGCGAGCCATCGTCGCTGAAGGCGACGCCGGCATCGATGTCGTGCGAGGGATAGATGTACAACGCTCCATCGAACACATGCGCGGACGGGTCGGCCGTGTAGATGTGAGTCACCAGCGGCGCGGAAATGGCGGTGCGCGCCAGGGCCTGCAGTGTGGCGGCGTGCAGTTCATCGGACATGCGCGTACCTGTGCATGAAGTGGGAGGGGGGAATCAGGGCGAAGCGAGCGGTGCAGCCTGACGGCGCACGCCCAGATCGCGTTCGATGCGGGTTTCCAGCGGTTTATCGATCTCGTACAGCACCAGCAATGCGGTGCCGAGCAGAAACGGGATGGAGGCATACACGCTGATGGCCAACCGAATGCCGTCGGTGACTGCGTCGCTTTGCTGCGGCAGCGCGGCGTCGTAGCCATAGACGGCGAGGATGCCGGCGACCAGTGCGCCACCGACGCTCAGGCCGATCTTCAGGCCGCACAACATCGCCGAAAAGATGATGGCGGTAGCGCGGCGGTGATTCTTCCACTCCGAGTAATCGGCCACGTCGGCAATCATCGCCCACAGCAGCGGGATGGTGATGCCGTAGAAAAAGCCGTGCAGCACATACGAGGCGAATACCCAGCCGATGGCGGTTGCCGGATACACGTAGAACGCCAGCAGGAACAGCGTGGAGATCAGCAGCGCGCCGCCAAACACATTGCGCTTGCCGTAGCGGTCGGCCAGGCGTTTGGAAAACCCGATGCCCACGATCATGGCCAGGATGCCGCCGGCACTAAAGACACTGAACGCCGAAGTCGGCGCGTCCTGCGGCCATTGCAAGGCGCTCATGCCGGCACCGGTCAGCATGCTGTTGATCGCCGCGATGAAGCGGTTGAATCCGGCCGCGTCGAGAAAGTGGGCCAACGCGCCAGCGTCGAGGTAGTACTTGAAGTAGTAGATGTACATCCCGCCCTTCATGGCGAGATTGATGAAGACCAGGATCGTCAGCGCCAGCATCACCAGCCACGGCTTGTTACGCACCAGGTCGGTGAGGTCCTGTCGCACGCTGCTGCGCTGTTCGGCGATCGGCAGCACCCGCTCGCGGGTGGTGAAAAAGGTGATCAGAAAGCACAGCGTGCCGACCGCAGCGAACAACGCCATGGTGTTGCGAAAGCCCTGCGCCTTGTCGCCATTGCCCAGGATCAGCACCAAGGGCAGCAGCAGTACCTGGATGATGAACTGCGCAAAGGTCACCGCCAGGAAGCGATACGCCGACAGGCTGTTGCGCTGCTCCATGCTGCCGGTGAGCACGCCGCTGAGCGCCGAATACGGCAGGTTGTTGGCCACGTACACCAGCATCAGCAAGGTGTAGGTGGCAAAGGCGTAGGTGATCTTGCCGTGCTCGCCCAGCGTGGGGGTATTGAAGGCCGCCAGCGACAGTGCGCCGAACGGCAGCGCGGTCCACAGGATCCACGGGCGAAACTTGCCCCAGCGCGTGCGGGTGCGATCGGCCAGGATGCCGATGATGGGCGTAAACACGAACGCGCCGAGCAAGCCGACTACAAAGATCAACGTGGCCGCCGCGCTGGCGGGAATCCGGAACACGTCGGTGTAAAAGAACGCCAGAAAAGTGACCAACGTCTGGAAGATCAGGTTGGCAGCCAGGTCGCCCAGGCTGTAGCCGATCTTTTCGCGCACGGAGAGCTGCTGTGACCGATCGTTCATGAGGTGAGGCGGGCTCGAAAAGTGCTGCGGAAAACGCCGCGGCGCGCGCTACGCGGCTGGCCGCGACCCCTCTGGATCGCGATCGCAGGCACAGCAGTTGCAGTGTCCGGCAAAACGTCGCGCGCCGTCGCCCACGGGCGGAGTACGGCACGCGGGAGACGGGATGCACGCGCCGTGTGCGTACATCCCGCACACCGGCCGCGCCCGGCTGCCAACGGCGAGATCATGGCGATGGCCACAATCAGAACGTGCCGCGAATGCCGAGCATGACCGTGCGCCCGGGCTCGTACAGGTCGTAGGTGGCGTTGGGCCACGCATAGGTGGTGCGCAGCGGCTCGTCGGTGATGTTGGTGACGTTGAGGGTGAGTTGCGGTTTGGACGGCAGCCAGTCCAGTGCGTAGCTGGCCGACAGATCCAGCTGGCCACGCGCATCGGCGTTGAGGCGTGCATACGGGATGCCGTTCTGGTTGGCGCCGGAGATCACCATGTCGTCGTTCCAGGTGTAGGACAGGCGCACCGATGCAGCGTTCTTTTCCCAGTACACGGTGCCGTTCCACAGGTTGGGTGCGACGCCGACGGCCACCGCCGGCACGCCTTCGCCTTCGGACGACTGATTGACATGCGTGTAGTTGACGCTGAAGCCCATGCCGTCGATGAGCTTGTCCAGCGGCTGCACCCAGATCGCCTCGGTGCCGCGGATGTTGAGCACGCCATCGGCGTTGACCTGGGTCTGCACGTCCACGGTGGCCGCATTCGGGCCGCCGCGCTGATCCAGGCCGGCCTGCTGGATCGGCAGCAGGCTTTCGTACGGCACGCCCAGGTCGTTGAAGGGAATGCGCCGCACGCCATTGACGGTGAAGCCGCTGATGCGCTTGTTGAACAGCGTCAGGCCCACATAGCCTTCGCCGCCGGTGTACCACTCGCCGCCGAAATCCACGTTGGTGGACAGATACGGCGCCAGGTTCGGATTGCCCTGGGTTGCGGTCTGCGCGGAGGGGTCGCTGAAGTTGGTGTTGGGCAGCATTGCGCTGGGATCGGGGCGGGTGAGCGTGCGCGAACTGGACAGGCGCAGCACCACGTTGTCGGCCACGTCCCAGGCGGCGTTGAACGAGGGCAGGGTTTCCTTGTAGTCCGAATCCAGCACCTGGATGCGGCGGATGCCGTTGATGGTGACCGGGCCGGTGATGGTCTGGTCGGTGGTCACGTAGCGCACGCCTGCGTTGAAGCGCAGCATACGGTTCCACACTTCGGTTTCGGCGTTGGTTTCGATGTAGAAACCCAGGTTCTTTTCGCGGATGCCGCCGGCCGAGGCGCCGGTGTTGGCGGAGTTGGTTTCCGGGGCGGAATCGCGTAAGGCGTAGTAGTTGGTATCGCCCAGGAAGCGGTTGAAATCGGCGGTGATGAAGCCATCCGGGCCGGGGCGCAGATAGCCGGCCAGGGCTGCATTGGGAATTGCCGAGCCGGGGCCGCCGTTGCAGATGGTGCCGCCGCCGCCGCGGCAGACCACCTGCTCCCAGGCGATGCTGTTGTCGAAGCCGCGGATGGTGCGCTCGGCCTGGTCGTAGGCGGCGCCGATCTTGATGTTGCGCTTGTCTTCGCCGAACTGCAGGTCGGCGCGTCCGCCACGTGTTTCGGTCACGCGTTTTTCGTTCTGGATATTGACCCGGCCGCCGCTCCAGCCCCAGCCCAGATTGGGGTCGTTGAGATCCAGCGGGCTGGTGATGCTGGGGCGGTCGCCACCTTGGTTGCGATAGTCCACGGTGGTGAACGGCGAGGTGACCAGGATGCTGGGCGACTCGCGATCCAGCCAGCTGCGCGTGGCATTGGCCTGCACGTTGAGCTTGATGTCCTGGTCCGCGCCAAATAGCAGTTCCGCACCCGGATTGACGCTCCAGAACTTGACCTCTTCGCGGTACGGGCGCGCTTCCAGGAAGTACTGCGCATTGGCGAAGGTGGCGCTGGTGACCACATTGTTCTGGTCCAGCTGCATGCCCAGCGGAATCATGTTGCCGTTGCGGCCGATCAGATTCATGCTGATCCGCTCGGTGGTGCGCTTGGCCTCCGAATACAGCGTATCCAGGTAGAAATGCATGCTGTCGGAGGGGCGCCATTCCAGCGACATCACCGATGCATCGCGGTCGCGATCGCCATTCATGTAGACGCTACGGCCCAGCCGCGGAATCAACGCGTCGCTGATCTGGTCGATGCTCAGCCCCGGGTTGCGCGCCAGCAGCCAGGCCGCATCGATGGTCTCGCCGGTGGTCAGGCCGCTGCCGGCGGTGGCCGGCACGCGGTCGGGAATGCGCCAGTTGCCGCCGCCGTTGACGTTGCAGGCCGCCGGTTGATTGGTGGCCGGGGTGCCCGCAGGCGGGGTGAGGCCGCACTGGGTGTAGGTCAGGCCCGGGTTGGTCCAGCCCACGCTTTCGAAGCCGCGCACGCCCAGCTTGCTGCGCACCGAGGCCACGCCGAACAGTGCGCCGAAGGTGCCTTCCTCGTTGGTCCAGCTACCCATGAAGGCGCCACGCGGAGTGGTGTTTTCGCTGGTGCTGTTCCAGTCGGCCTGCGCCTGATAGGTGAAGTGCACGCCGGGGCGGTCGAACGGCCGCGCGCTACGCATGTCCACCACACCGGAGACGCCGCCTTCGAGCATGCTGGCGGTAGGTGTCTTGCTCACGGTGAGCTGGGTGAAGAACTCGGTGGGAAACAGGTTCAGGTCGACTTCGCGGTTCTGGTTCTGCGCGTTCAGGCCGATCGAGGCGGTGGCGATGCTGGCGCCGTTGAGCGTGGTCTTGGTGAAGCTGGTGCCCAGGCCGCGAATGGCGATGTTGAGGCCCTCGCCGTTGACGTCGCGCGACAGCTGCACGCCGGGGATGCGGTTGAGCGACTCGGCGATGTTCATGTCCGGAAACTTGCCGATGTCTTCGGCAAACACGGTGTCGGCAAAGCCGACCGAGTCGCGCTTGGCGTCGGTGGAAAACTGGATGCTGCGTCGGTAGCCAGAGACGGTGACGGTATCGAGCTGGGTGACGGCATCGTTGTTGCCGGCCGTGGCCGGCGGCGTTTGCGTGGCGCTGTCGGCGTCGGTGGACTGTGCCCAGGCGGCAGTACTGGCCATGCCCAGCAGGATGGACCCCAACGCGCAGGACAACGCGGTTTGTGCGTAGCTGTTCTTCACCGTATTCCCTTCCCTAACAGGTGAGCAGATGTCCCACGCATCGCCCCTGCGCAGGGAGTGCCGCTGCCCGGAATCGGCGCGACGATGATGCGGTGGGGAGACGGGCGATCAGTGGCGCTGGATGTTAGCGCTACCAAATTCGGAACAGCACGCTGCAGGGCAGCATAGTTGCCGGGGCGTGGCGCATTGGCGTTGTCGTGCGGCCTGACATGCTGACGAACGGTTGCGGCGTGCTGCAGTGCGCGATGGATTTATGCCGACGGCATGGTAATGGTAGCGCTATCACCCGTGGCGCAAGGCCACCTTCGTGCAGGTGCAGTGGTCGATGATCCGAACCGGACAACGTGCAAGCGGGATGCTGCATGCGCCCGCCGATGTTGCGAGCTGCAGCACGTGCCAGCGCGCATGCGTGGCGGTTGCGCGCTGGCAGGGGCTGCGCCCATGAGCGATGTGCCTGCGGCCGACGCTGCCGGCCCGCGCGCGCGCCTGGGGCGGGTGCGTTGGCGTGTCTGCGCGCTGCTGCTGGCTGCGACCACCATCAACTATGTCGATCGCCAGGTGCTTGGCGTGCTGGCGCCGTTTCTGCAGACGCAGATCGGCTGGAACGAAATCCAGTACGGCTACATCGTCACCGCCTTCCAGGCCGCCTACGCGCTGGGGTTGTTGTGCAGCGGTGCGGTGATCGACCGCTTCGGCACGCGCGTCGGCTACGCGTTGGCGATCGGCATCTGGAGCCTGGCGGCGATGGGGCATGCGTTGGCCACCAGCGTGGTGGGCTTTGCGATTGCGCGGTTCTTCCTGGGGCTGGGCGAGTCCGGCAACTTCCCCGCCGCGCTCAAGACGGTGGCGGAGTGGTTCCCGCGTCGCGAGCGCGCACTGGCCACCGGCATCTTCAATTCCGGCTCCAACATCGGTGCCATCGTCGCGCCGCTGCTGGTGCCGGTGATCGCCACCGCCTGGGGCTGGCAGGCAGCGTTCCTGTTCACCGGTGTATTGAGCGCCACCTGGCTGCTGGTGTGGTGGTGCAGTTATCACCCGCCGGAGCAGCAGCCCGGCCTGTCGGCGGCAGAGCTTGCGCATATCCGCAGCGATGCGCACGAACCGGTGCAAACGCGGCTGTCATGGTTGCAGGTGCTGCGGCACCGCCAGGCCTGGGCCTTCGTGCTGGGCAAGTTCATCACCGACCCGATCTGGTGGTTCTTCCTGTTCTGGCTGCCCAAGTTCCTGCACGCCGAGTACGGCTTGAGCCTGCTGCAGCTGGGTGCGCCACTGATCGTGATCTTCGTGCTGGCCGATATCGGCAGCATCGCCGGTGGCTGGATGGCGGGGCGGTTCATCGCGCGCGGCTGGAGCGTCAACCGCGCGCGCAAGACCGCGATGCTGCTCTGCGCCGTGTCGGTGGTACCGATCGTGTTCGCCGCACGCGCCGATAATCTTTGGCTGGCGGTGGGCCTGATCGGCTTGGCCACCGCCGCGCACCAGGGCTGGTCGGCCAATCTGTTTACGCTGCCGTCGGACATGTTTCCACGCCATGCGGTGGCCACCGTGGTGGGTATCGGCGGATTTGCCGGCGCGGTGGGCGGCATGTTGATTGCCACCTTCATCGGGTTTTTACTGCAGGCGACCGGCAGCTACGTGCCGGTGTTTCTGATGGCCGGCTCGGCCTATCTGCTGGCATTGGCCGTCGTGCATGCGCTGGTGCCGCAGCTGCAGCCGGCGCAGCTGCCTGCGGCCACCGTAACGCCTCCATCTTCCTGAGGAATCACCATGTACCTGCACATCGCGAGAATCGGACTGTTGCTGGCGGCAAGCATGGCATCGGTTGCGCAGGCCGCGCCCTTGGCCGCGGGCGCGGCCAAGTTTCTGGGCAGCGCCTACAGCCCGCAACAGGCGCAGGGTTTTGCGCAGTACTGGAACAAGCTCACCCCGGAAAATGGCGGCAAGTGGGGCACGGTGGAAGCGGTGCGGGACCAGATGGACTGGCGCACGCTGGATACCGCCTACCGGTTCGCCAAGGCCAACGGCATGCCGTTCCAGATGCATGTGATGGTGTGGGGCAACCAGCAGCCGGAATGGATCAAGTCGCTGCGGCCGGCCGAGCAGCGCCGCGAGATCGAGCAGTGGTTTGCTGCGGTGGCGCAGCGTTACCCGGACATCGACCTGCTGGAAGTGGTCAACGAACCGCTCAACGACCCGCCCAGCAAGGACGACACCGGTGGCGGCAATTATCTGCAGGCGCTCGGCGGCGACGGCGCCAGCGGCTGGGAGTGGGTACTGCAGTCGTTTCGGCTGGCGCGCCAGCACTTTCCGCATACCAGGCTGATGATCAACGACTACAGCATCACCAACAACGCGCAGGCCACGCAGAAGTATCTGCAGATCGTGCGGTTGCTGCAGCGCGAGCGGCTGATCGATGCGATCGGGATCCAGGAGCATGCGTTCGAGACCACATCGAATGTGGCGATGTCGGTGCATCGCACCAATCTGGATGCGCTGGCCGCCACCGGCTTGCCGATCTACATCACCGAATTCGACCTCGATGGTCCAAGCGATGCGCAGCAGCTGGCCGATTACCAGCGCGTGTTCCCGATTTTCTGGGAGCACCCCGCGGTGCGCGGCATCACGCTGTGGGGATTCCGCCCCGGCCTGTGGCGCGACAAGGAAGCGGCCTATCTGGTGCGTGGCGACGGCAGCGAGCGCCCGGCGCTGACCTGGTTGCGTGATTACGTTGCCGCCCATCCCGGCACGCCTGCGCCCTGACGCAGGCGCTGCACGACCCACCCCGTTTTGTCTGGTACCCCGACCCCATGTCTACCTCCTTGCCGTTGACCTTGCACGACGACCGCCTGTTGCCGGCCGACCCCGGCACGCGGGCGATCGCGCGCCGGGTGTATGCGCAGATCGCCACGCTGCCCATCATCAGCCCGCACGGCCACACCGACCCGGCCTGGTTTGCGACCGATGCCGCGTTCGCCAATGCCACCGAGCTGTTGCTGGTGCCCGATCACTACGTGTTCCGCATGCTTTACAGCCAGGGGATCGACCTGGATGCGCTGGGCATTCCGCGTGCCGACGGCACGCGCGCACCGGTGGACCCGCGCGCGGCGTGGCGCGTGTTTGCCGCGCACTTCACCTTGCTACGGGGCACGCCTTCGGCGGTGTGGCTCAATCATGTCTTCCACACCGTCTTCGATCTACGCATCCGCCTGGATGCCGGCACCGCCGATCACTACTACGACCACATCACGGCAGCGCTGCAGACGCCTGGCTTTCGCCCGCGCGCGCTGTTCGAGCGTTTCAATATCGAGGTGATCGCCACCACCGAATCGCCGCTGGACACGCTGCAGCATCACGCGGCCATTCGCGACAGCGGCTGGGCCGGCCGCGTGGTGACTGCCTACCGCCCGGACCCGGTGGTGGATCCGGAGCATGAGCAGTTTGCAGGTGCGCTGCAGCAGTTTGGCGCGCTCACCGGAGAAGACGTGTTGAGCTGGCAAGGCTATCTACGCGCGCATCGACAACGCCGCGCATTCTTTGCCGCGCACGGCGCAACCTCTACCGATCACGGGCATCCCAGCGCCGCCACCGCCGACCTGTCGCCGGGTCAGGCGCAGCGCCTGTTCGAGACTGTGGTGCGTGGTACTGCAACGCCGGAACAGGCCGAGCTGTTCCGCGCGCAGGTGCTGACCGAAATGGCGGCGATGAGCCTGGACGATGGCCTGGTGATGCAGCTGCATCCGGGTTGCTTTCGCAACCACAACCGGTCGCTATTCGCACGCTACGGGCGCGACAAGGGAGCCGATATTCCGATGCGCACCGACTACGTGCATGCGCTCAAACCCTTGCTGGATCGCCACGGCAACGACCCGCGCCTGCGCCTGATCGTCTTCACCCTGGACGAAACCAGCTACAGCCGCGAACTGGCGCCATTGGCCGGCCATTACCCATCGCTGCTGCTGGGCCCGGCGTGGTGGTTCCATGACGCACCGGAGGGCATGTGGCGGTTCCGCGAGCAGACCCTTGCCAGTGCCGGCTTCTACAACACGGTGGGCTTCAACGACGATACGCGTGCCTTCCTGTCGATCCCGGCCCGCCACGATGTGGCGCGGCGCGTGGACAGCGCGTTCCTGGCCAAGCTGGTCGCCGAGCACCGGCTGGAGGAAGACGAAGCGGTGGAGGTGGCGATGGACCTTGCGTATCGGCTGCCCAAGCAGGCCTACAAGCTGTGATGCAGTGGTTGCGCTGCGTGTGCGATGCCGGTACGACGCCGCATCGGCGTGCAAGGTCACCCCGTACGCAAGCGCAGAGGCCCAGCGTATGACCCAGGCACGCTTCCCACGCGCTGAGGTGTGGCGCAACGCCTTACGCCTGATCTGCGCCGGCATGACCTGCGCCGGCGTTGCACTGGCTCCGCTGCACGCCACCGCACAAACCGATGCGCCACGCGAGCGTGTGTCGCTCGACGCGCAATGGCGCTTTCAGCGTGGCGACCCACCGGGAAATACGGTGATGCTCGATTACGATGCGCGTCCGCAGGTGCTGCGCAGTGAAGACGGCAAGGTGGCTGATGCACGCCCGGAGCAGGCGCAGCAGCTGCATCCATCGGCCAAGGACGTGCTCAAGCCGTGGATTCTGCCAACCGCCAATGCGTTCATTGCCGACCCGGCGCAACGGCATCGACGCCCGCCCGGCAATCCGGGCCATACCGTGGCATATGTGCAGCCGCACTTCGACGACAGCCGCTGGCAACCGGTGGACCTGCCGCACGACTGGGCCATCGCCGGGCCGTTCCTGGCCGATGGTCCTTACGGCGGCATGGGGCGCCTGCCCAGCTGGGGCATCGGCTGGTATCGCAAGACGCTGGACATTCCGGCCAGCGATCGCGGCCGCTCGCTGTTTCTCGATCTCGATGGCGCCATGTCCTATGCCACGGTCTGGCTCAACGGCCAGCTGGTCGGCGGCTGGCCTTACGGCTACAGCTCCTGGCGTGTGGATCTGACGCCGTATGCGCTTGTCGGTGCCCGCAACCAGCTTGCGATCCGTCTGGACAATCCACCGGACTCGGCGCGCTGGTATCCCGGTGGCGGGCTGTATCGCCATGTGTGGCTCACCAAGACCGCGCCGCTGCATGTCGCGCAGTGGGGCACGCAGCTCACCACGCCCCAGGTATCGGCGGCATCTGCACAGATCCACCTGGCTGTCACATTGGACAACGCCGCGCGCACTGCCGCGCAGGCGCAGGTCAGCACTGCCATCTACGTGCTCGACGCGGCAAGCGGCAACCCCAGCGGCGCGGCGGTCGCGCAGATTCCCGCAACGCAGATTGCCGTACCTGCCGGTGGCAGCGCCCGCGTGCAGGGGCGCGTGCAGATCGACGCACCACGCCTGTGGGGCCCACCGCCCACCCAGCAGCCGCATCGCTATGTCGCGGTGACCGAGGTGCGCCAGCAGGGGCAGGTGGTGGATCGCTATCGGACCCCGTTCGGTATCCGCAGCATCGTGTTCGATGCCGGCAAGGGTCTGCTGGTCAACGGCGAGCATGTGCCGATTCGTGGGGTGAACAACCATCACGACCTCGGCGCGCTCGGTGCTGCGTTCAATGTGCGCGCCGCCGAGCGCCAGCTGCAGTTGCTGCAGCAGATGGGCGCCAATGCCATCCGCATGAGCCATAACCCGCCCACGCCGGAGCTGCTGGAACTCACCGACCGCATGGGCCTGCTGGTGGTGGACGAGGTGTTCGACAGTTGGGAGATGAAGAAGACCCCGCTGGATTTCCATCTGGTGTTTGGGCAATGGCACGAGCCGGACCTGCGCGCGATGTTGCGGCGCGACCGCAACCATCCCTCGGTGATGCTGTGGAGTGTCGGCAACGAAGTCGGCGAGCAATACACCGGCGAGCAGGGCGCGGCGATCGCACGCACCCTGCATGCGATCGTGCATGACGAAGATCCATCGCGGCCGGCCACGGTGGCGATGAACTACGCCTCCCCGGACATGCCGCTACCGGCTGCGCTGGATGTCATCAGCCTCAACTACCAGGGCGAAGGCATCCGCGATACGCCGGAGTTCGAAGGCACCGAGCGCATCCGCAAGCAACCGCAATACCCGGCATTCCATACGAAGTTTCCGCACAAGGCCATCCTCAGCAGCGAGACCGCTTCGGCGTTGAGCAGCCGCGGCGTGTACCTGTTTCCGGTGACGCCGGACACCAGCGCGCCGGTGCGCGATGGGCGCGGCGGCGACTCGGTTGCGCATCAGGTCAGCGCCTACGAACTGCATGCGGTGGACTTCGGCTCCAGCGCCGACAAGGTGTTCGCCGCGCTGGACCGGCATCGGTATGTTGCCGGCGAATTCGTCTGGACCGGCTTCGATTATCTGGGCGAGCCCACGCCGTACTACAGCTCGCGCAGTTCGTATTCGGGCATCTTCGATCTGGCCGGTTTTCCCAAGGACCGCTACTGGCTGTACCAGTCGCGTTGGCGCCCTGATCTACCGATGGCGCATCTGCTGCCGCACTGGAGCTGGCCCGGTCGCGAGGGCCAGGTGACACCGGTGCATGTGTTCACCTCCGGCGATGAGGCCGAGCTGTTCGTCAATGGCGTCTCGCAGGGGCGCAAGCGCAAGGGCCCGCTGCAATACCGGTTGCGCTGGGACGAGGTGGTCTACCAGCCCGGCGAGCTGCGCGTGCAGGCGTACAAGGACGGCAAGCCATGGGCCAGCGGCCAGGTGCAGACCGCCGGCACCGCCGCGCGCATGCAGGTCACGCCCGACCGCAGCAGCATCCGTGGCGACGGCCGTGATCTGAGCTTCGTCACCGTGCGGCTGTTGGATCGCGATGGACGTCCTGCGCCCACTGCCGGCGACCGCCTGCGGTTCCGGATCGACGGCCCGGGCGAGCTGGTCGCAACCGACAACGGCGACCCCACCAACCTGGAGTCGTTCGGCTCGCCGCAACGCAATGCCTTCAACGGGCTGTGCCTGGCGATCGTGAGGGCGAAGGCGGGCGCACGCGGCACCATCACGCTGCATATCGAATCGGACAGCCTGGATGCCGCGCAGGCGCAGATCGTGGCGCAGTGATGGAGTGCGCATGACCTGTCGCTGCAGTCACTTACCCTGCAGCCAGCGTTAGAGACAAGGCCTGCCCAGACAGCAGGCGTGCTCGGGTGCGGACAAACTAGTCGGCCACGCCGTGACAAACCTCCCAGGAAAGCCGCCTGCCACGATGCTTGCGTGATGGAGGCGGCTTGAGCACGTGCGCCGCATGGCGCCGTCGAGGCACGCAGTTCGGTCCGGCCATGTCAAGGCAATGGTTGGGGGGCTCGCGCGCGCAACGAAAGCCCGCATTGCGAAATGCCGTAACGCAGCATCGACGTCACGGCTATGCCCGGTTAACACAAGAGCGTGACAGAGCCCAAAGTTGGCGCATTTACCGAATTGTTGACTTCGCTTTCCAGGACATCACTTCCTGGCGCCGCATGGGGGGCTCGGCGGTGCGAGGAAGATCGGTTGCTCCACCTCCATAAGGAACGGAAATGAAGAAGATCGGTTCAAGGTCAGTGCTTGTTGCCTGCATCATCGGAAGTGTGGCCAGCGCAGGGGCCGCGACCCAGAGCGCGGCCATCAACGCCGCCGGTCGCGCCGAGGCCCTGTCGTCCTGGGAAGCGACGATCCATCAGCAAGCGCCGTCGATGGAGGGTTGCTTCCGCTCGGCGTTCCCGAACAATGGCTGGCAGGCGACACGTTGTGCGGCGCCACCCAAGCTCGTGTCGGTGCCGCCGGCCGTCACCAATGGCAATGGCCGCACCACTACCGCGCGCAACGGTGGTTCCTTCACGGTCGGTAACGGCACCGACTACGCTGCACGCACCGGCAGGTCCACGCGCTCTGCCGTGGGCTCGTTCCCGAGCGTGAGCGGCGTGACCACCGGCGTGGCCGATTATTCGTTGCAGATCAATACCGACATCGCCAGTAATCCCAGCACCTGCTCGCAGTTCGGTTACTCCACGTGCCAGACCTGGGCGCAGTTCATCTACTCCACCGATGGTGACGGCGACGCCGGCAATGGCCGCACTCCGATCGCCTTCATCCAGGACTGGTTCTTTGCCGGTAGCGCCTCGCAGTACAACGCGGTCGGCTGCCCGTCCGGCTGGTATGCCTATCCCGACCAGAACGCCTGTTATCGCAATAGCGACGCAGTGGACGCACCGCTGGTGGCGGTGAAGAACATCGGTAGCATCAAGCTGACCGGCTCGGCGACCGCTGGTGGTGTGGACACCGTCTCGTTCTCGGTCAACGGCCAGGCCTATAGCGTGAACCAGCCCGCCTCGACGTTGAACATCAACAAGATCTGGCGGCAGTCCGAGTTCAATATCTTCGGCAATGGCAGCGTCAATCCGGTGGTGTCGTTCAATCGCGGCTCGAGCGTTACCGTGAACGTGGCCGTCAACGACGGCACGACCAATGCCCCGACGTGTCTGGGCAACGCCGGCACCACGTTCGAGCAGAACAACCTGACCCTCGGCAGCTGCACTGCCTCGGGCGGTTCGTCGCCGCGCATCAGCTTCACCCAAAGCAACTAACGCGTGCTCAACGCCCGGGAAGGCCCTGGCCTTCCCGGGCGTTTGTCGTTGTAGGACTTGCCAGCGGCCGCGTTGATCCCGCTCCGGCGCGCGACATCTATCATCTTCTGGCAACGCAGCCTGTCGCGGCCAGTGCCGCTGTGCATTGCGCAGTGCCGTGCCTGCATCTGTCATCGCGCGCGGGCACAGGCTGGGGCAGTAGGCCCCGCACAACGCAGGCGCGTTGATCGATGCTACTGCCAACGGTGCATCGATCTTCGCGCAATGATCGACGCGACTGCTGAGGCTTCGTGTCGCAGAGTCGCCGACGCGCCATGTCGCTCCGCAGCGGTTGGACTTGGAAGCAACGCCAACAGTGGTGCGCCCACTGGTACTCGCAACTGCCCGACGCCGTTGGGCACGGCTGTTGGCCGGCATGCATGTACCGATGCAGGTCGGCGCTGCCCGCGGAGACGCAAGCGGCTATGCTGCATCACCGCCGTCGTGGGCCGTAGGCAGACTGTGCCATGGCCTTGCGCATCCTTTGCGACACACGCTGCACTGCAGTGTCGTCCCTGCGCCCCGGTCAGTCGCCCGCGCCTTCCTCAACGAGCTGCCGCCATGTTTGCACGTCACCGGTTTTCCTTCTTGTTGCTGGTCGGCATGCTGGCTGGCAGCGCAACCGCCAGCGCTGCGCCGTCGGCGGTTGCCGCCTCTCCCTGTCCGGCACAGACGCTCAAGCAGGTCTATGCCGATGCCTTCCTGATCGGCACCGCCGTCAATGCCGAGATCGTGTCAGGCCACGACGCCGCGTCGGCGGCCTTGGTCGCCTGCCATTTCAATGCGCTCACGCCCGAGAACGTGATGAAGGCCGAAGTGGTGTCGCCGCGTCGCGGCGTCAACGATTTCACCGCCGCCGATGCCTTCGTCGATGAAGCGCGTGCGCAGCATATGTTCGTGGTCGGTCACACCCTGGTGTGGCACAACCAGACGCCGGACTGGTTCTTCACCACCGCCGATGGCCGGCCCAATACGCCAGCGCAGCAACTGGAGCGCATGCGCGAGCATATCGCGCTGGTGGCGGGCCGCTACGCCGGCAAGGTGCAGGGTTGGGACGTGGTCAATGAAATCATCGACGAAGACGGGCGCTACCGCGATACCAACTGGGTGCAGCGGGTCGGCGACGGCGACACCGTGGTGCGGAATGCCTTCACCTTTGCGCAGCGGTATGCACCGGATGCAGAGCTCTACTACAACGACTTCAATGCATGGCGGCCGAGCAAGCGCGACGGCATCGTGCGGATGGTCAAGATGCTGCAGCAGTCCGGCATCCGTATCGACGGCGTCGGCATGCAAGGGCACTGGGGCCTGGACTACCCCAGCCTGCGCGATATCGAGGACGCCATCGACGCATACGCCGCACTTGGCATCAAGGTCATGATCACCGAGCTCGACGTGGATGTGCTGCCGCTCACCAAGCAAGGCCAGATCATCGGCACCGGGCTTGCGCACAAGCAGTTCCAGCTGCCGGAATTCAAGCGCTTTCTCGATCCTTACCGCGATGGATTGCCGCCTGCCGTACAGGCGCAACTGCGCGATCGCTATGCGGAGCTGTTCGCGCTGTTCTGGCGCAAGCGCGACAAGCTTGCGCGCGTGAGCATCTGGGGTGTCAGCGACGGCATGTCGTGGAAGAACGATTACCCGGTGCCCGGCCGCACCAATTACCCGCTGCTGTTCGATCGCAATCACCGGCCCAAACCGGCCTTGGATGCGGTGCTGGCGGTGCCTGCGGCGGCTGGCGGGCGCTAGCGCGGTCGCCAGCGTGCGCAGCAGACCTGCACACGCATGATGGCATCATGGCTCGACTTCGTTACTGGACTGACCGATGCGCTTGCCGCCCTATCTGTTGTTGGCCGTTCCGCTGCTGGCGATCCTCGTCGCCTGCGCCAGGAAGGAGGTGCCCCCGCCGCGCTTTTCTGCGATCGGGCATCTGACAACTTTCGATCGCAGCTTCGGCGACGTGGTCGCCAGCGACGCGCGCATCGAGAAGCTCACCGAAGGCTTCACCTGGTCCGAAGGCCCGGCATGGGTGCGCAACGGTGGCTACCTGCTGTTTACCGATGTGCCAGAAAACAAGCTGTATCGCTGGTCCGAAGAGGCAGGGTTGTCGGTTTTGCTGTCGCCCTCCGGCTATACCGGTCCGGAACAGGCCACGCTGCGCGAGGCCGGTGCCAACGGGCTGTATGCCGAGCCCAATGGCACCGTATTGCTTGCCGATTCCGGTACCCGCATCGTTGCCAGGCTCGATCCGGCCACCCGCAAGAAGACGCCGCTGGCCACCAGCTTCGGCGG
The DNA here is from genome assembly GCF_040182365.1 of Xanthomonas sp. 10-10. NCBI lineage: Bacteria > Pseudomonadati > Pseudomonadota > Gammaproteobacteria > Lysobacterales > Lysobacteraceae > Xanthomonas > Xanthomonas sp. 10-10. The sequence continues at coordinate 4,979,566 of NZ_CP144460.1, read as the reverse complement.
CAAGCGCTTCAATAGCCCCAACGACGTGGTGCGTCGTCGCGACGGCGTGGTGTTCTTCACCGACCCACCGTACGGCTTAAAGGATCTCAACGACTCGCCGGTCAAGCAATTGCGCTTCAATGGTGTGTACCGGCTGGATGTCGACGGCAGCGTGCATCTGCTGGACGACAGCCTGAGCTTCCCCAACGGTATCGCGCTGTCGCCCGATGAGCGCACCTTGTACGTGTCCAATTCCGATCCGGAACGACCGATCTGGATGGCCTACGCGCTGGATGCGCAAGGCGCCGTCACCGGCAAGCGCGTGTTCGCAGATGCGTCGGATCTGGTGGCAAAGGATGCGCCCGGCCTGCCCGACGGCATGGCGGTGTCCGCCGACGGCTACCTGTTCGCCACCGGCCCCGGTGGCGTTATCGTCTTCGATCCGGCCGGGCAGCGCCTGGGCCGTATCGAAACCGGTGAAGCCGTCTCCAACTGCGCGTTCGGCAACGACGGTCATACCCTCTACATGACCTCGCACGCGATGCTGACACGCGTGCGTGTCAAGTCGCTGGGATTGCAGTTTGCCCAGTAGCGTCTGTCGGGACCTCAGCTGATCCAGTCGCCGCTCCTGTAGGAGCGGCCCTGGCCGCGATGGAGCGTTACCGAGAGACCTGCATGACAGGTTGCTTTCCCTTCGGGCCAGGACTGCGATCGGGCTTGGATGCAGCCCACCTTGCCTAGCGTGTGGCTTCCGCCTCAGCCAACATCAACACATCATCCAGCTCAGGCCCGCCGCCGCGGTTACCGCTGCCCGCAGCGATGTACAGAGTGTCGCCGACGGCGGCAACTTGGGTGCCATGCCGCCCTTGCGGTAGTGCGTCCAGCGTTGCCCAGCTGGAACTGGTCGGATCGTAGGCTTCCACTTCGTCGTGCGCCTTGACCTGCCGCATGCTCTCGCCACCGATGATCAGCAGGCGGCCATTGTGTGCGATGGCGGCAGTGCCTGCGCGCTGCGTCGGCAGCGCGGCCGGTGCCACCGACCAGGTGCCGCGCGTGATGTCATACACATCGACTTCGGAAATCGTTTGCGCCAGGGTGTTGCCGCTTTCGTGTGCCGACCTGCGGCCACCGGCGGCATAGAGTTTTCCGTCAATCACCGCCGCATGGAAATGGTCGCGCGCATGCGGCGCATCGGCCAGCTGCGTCCATTGCTGCGTTCTGGTGTCGAACGCATCCAGCCATGGCACATAACCGCTCATATGGCCGCGCGTGTTGCCGCCGACCAGGTACAGCACGCCGTCGTGTTCCACCGCGCCGGCCGCGCCGCGGCGGCGATGCTTGGGAATCTCCGGCCCGACCTGCCAGTGGTCGGTGCGGGGATCGTAGATCAGCAGATTGCTCAGCGACGCTTCCTCGGGATAGTCGCCGGTAAAGCCGCCCACGAAATACAACTTGCCGGACGACACCACCGCCTGTGCGTGGCTCACCATCAGCGGCGGCGCACTGCCTTGCGACCAGCGGCGCGTGCGGGTGTCGAAGATCTCCAGCGGGCGCTGATCGCGTCCGCCGATCAGATACAGGCGGTCGCCGATGGCCACCAGGCTGTTTTCATGGCGCGCATGCGGTTGGTTGCGCGTGCTCAGGGCCTGCCACCGGGCAGACTGTTTCGACGGCGCCGATTTGGACAACGGCGCCTTGTCGGCGGCCTGCGCAAGCGCGGGGACAATGCCGATCGCGGCAGCGAGCAGGCCCGCGTGGAACGAGGTCTTCAACAGGCGCATGCAGCACTCTTGCGATAGCCGTGGCAGGCCAGTGTAGCGACACATGCACGGCGATTCAGCGTCCCAAGCAGGCTGATCTGCAGCTGCGTCCGGTGCGGTGGACGTCGCCGCCGACGCGCCCTTCGCGACAGCGCCGCCGCGCGCCGCGTGGCGTGCCTGCATGTCGCCGAGTCACATTCATCGCCGTGTGGTGTGCACGGCCAGTTGCCAGCCTCTTCACATGCAGCAGCACGGCGCATGCGAACACTACGGCAACTCGATGCAACCGGAGAAATTCGTGGCACGCACACCAGCAAAGCGGGCGATGTCTACAGTGCCGCCCAGGAATGTTGCCAACGCAGCGGCGCGCGGACTGCGCTTGCGTGAGCTGCACGGGCGCGGCGGTACCGCGATCGGCGTCGCGCGTGCACGCGATCTGTCGGCGCAGAAAACGCTTTCCACCCAGACCATTCGACGCATGCACGCCTATTTCGCGCGTCACAGCGTGGACAAGAACGGCAAGGGCTGGGCCGATCGTAGCGCGCCATCGGCTGGCTATATCGCCTGGCTGCTCTGGGGCGGCGATGCAGGTCAGCGCTGGGCGGCGCGGCTGTATCAGCGGCTGGAGGATGCAGCCAACGCGAAGACCGCGACAGGGAAGAGCAGCAGGGCCAGCAGCACGGCCGCTGCCGACGCCAGTGGTACGAAGACACGCACCGCCGGAAAGACCGCAGCAAAACGCACCGCACAGAAGACCGCCGCAAAGAAGGCCGCAAGAAAAACAACCGGAATGCCCTCCGCGAAGAAACCTGCGGCGAAAAAAAGCGCAGCCAGGAAAGCAGGGGCCGGTAGCGCGGCGACACCCACGTCCAGGTCTTCGACCGTTGCCCGCAAGACGACCGCCACGACGGCAGCGAAGAAGACCGCAGCAAAGAAGACCGCAGCAAAGAAGACCGCAGTCGGGAAAGCGACGGCGAAGAAAAGGGCGGTAGAAAAGACCGCGACAAAAAAGACAGCCGCTCGCCGGCCTTCGGCCAACAAGAGCGCCTCTGCACGCAGCACTGCGAAGAAGCGCGAGGGCAAGGCCTCGGCGCCATGGAAAAAACCGAACCCGAAGCGTGCCTCGCGCTCAAGTTCGCTTTCCCCAGCGCAGAAGACACAGGCCAGACAGCGTGCCAAGGCAGCAGGCCGGCCCTATCCCAACCTGGTCGACAACATGGCCGTGGCACGTAAGGGCAGCGCTGCCAAGCGGGCAAGCGGAGCGGGCGCTACGAAAAAAGCCGCCAAGCATTAGCCGCAACCGGGTGTGGGGAAGGCCGCCCCCCGGGTTGGCACAGGCGCTACGAGGCATGCCAACCCGGGCGGGCGTGACAGCAGACGACTGGGCCGGGCGATGCCGCCCGCCGTCACCGCGGCAGCGATCCGGACGATACGTCACCGCGTTCCCCACCATTTTCCGCTCCGTGGGCCGGTGCAGCGCTCGCCCGCAGCGGACGCTGCACCGGCGCCGACACGCGCTGCTACCGTGGGCCGTCATGGTGGCGCCGGGTCCCGGAGTCATGCGCTGGTGCTTCAAGCATGTCATGGCGACGCTTGAAGCAACGTCCCTGCTGCGTCGCCCGTCCACGCCAACGCGCCGGCAGGCTGCGCAAGGCGTCGGTGAAAGCTGTGCACGCATTGTCTATAGTAAGCAAGCTCGCCCGTGCAGCTGCGATCCGGAGTTCCGCAAGCGAACACGCGCACTCGCCTCATCCTGGACAAGGACGCCCGTGAAGCTTTTTCTACTCGTGTTATCGGCCCTGCTGTACGGGGTTGCGCTGTGCCTTCCTGCATTGCACGGCGGCAATGATCACCTGGGTGGGTTCGTCATCCTGCTGCTTGGCTGGATGCAGGTGGTCGATGGCCAGTGCGTGGCATGGATGAGCAATCCGTTGTTCTTCCTGGCGTGGCTGTGTTACTTCGTCAAGGTGGACAAGTTGGCGGCGGCGCTGTTGGTAGCGGCGTGCCTGATCGGGCTTGATACCCTCCGCGCAACCCGGTTCGACAAAAACGAGGCCGGCCATCAGGTCATGATCGACCACGTGGGTGCCGCGTTCTATGTGTGGGAGCTGAGCTTTGTGGTGCTGCTGGTGCTGGTGCTGATGCGCATTTTCAGCACATCCGGTGCCAGGCAGGGCGTCCGGGCATCGTGATCGAGCAGCAGACCAGGGTCGGCTGGACGGTGCTGCTATCTTTGACATCGAGACGGTATGCGGGTTCATCCCTATGTGGCGAATCATCGTGAATCGCAGGGCAGCCGTTGCAGTCACCGCGTTGGTGATCGCCTGCATTGCATCGAATCCGGAACTTGCAGCGGCTGTGCCATTGCTGGATATGCTGGGCATCGACGTATTCGCCTACCTGCTGGTCAGCCAGCTGGGCACCGTGCTGCTGCAGGGCCTGGCCCCGGCACTACGAGACACCTATACGCGATGGGGCCACAAGCTGGTGCGGCCATTGGGGTATGCAGTCAGCTCCTGCATCGGTGGATACTTGCGCCAGCTGAGCTGGTACACCCGGCAGCTGGGGCTAGCTGTGGTTACTGGTTGCGCGCGCATCTGAACGCTTCGTGTGGCCAGCAATGGCCGTCCCGGTTTGAATCCGATTACCACTTCAGACGAGTTGACGATGAACGCCAAGGCCAACACCGCTGACCAGACCATCCCGATCCTGCCCAGCCGCGCCATTGCGCAGACGCTGGCTTTCTACCGCCGGCTTGGCTTCGAGGGCGATGCGCATCCGCATGATGCCGGGTATGCGATTGTGCGGCGCGGCGATGTAGAGCTGCACTTCTTCGCGCACCCGGATCTGGATCCGGCGAGCTGCTACGCGGGTTGCTATCTGCGGGTGGGCGATGTCGATGCCATCCATGCAGCGATGCAGGCAGCGGCGCTCCCGGCCCGGGGAATTCCAAGGATCGACCCGGTGGGCGACAAGCCCTGGGGCATGCGCGAATTTGCGATCGTGGACGAGAGCGGCAATCTGCTGCGGATCGGGCAGGTCATCGCCAATCGCTGACACAGCCTGGAGCAGGCCAGTGCAAGCAACCTGCTACGGCAGCCAGTTGACACGCCGCCACCGGCATCATTGCAGCAGCATCGACAACAGCCACGTGCAAAGACAGACATAAACCAGCAATCCAAGACTTGCCGCCAGCGTGGTCCGCATGATCGCCGACTCCTGCCCCACCAACTTGACCGCAGCGGCGGCGATGGCAATCGATTGCGGCGAGACCAGCTTGGCCATCACGCCACCGGCGGTATTGGCCGCCACCAGCAACGGCGCAGACACGCCGATCTGTGCCGCCGTCACCGCCTGCAGATGGGCAAACAAGGTGTTGCTGTTGACCACCGAGCCGGTGATGAACACCCCCATCCAGCCGATCACCGGCGACAGCAGCGGAAACACGCCACCGGCCTGCGCCAGCGCCAGGCCGATGCTCGACGACGCGCCGGAATAGTTGGTGACATAGGCCACCGCCATTACCAGCGACACGGTGGCCAGCGGTCTCCACATCTCGCGCGCGGACTGGACCAACTCGCCAGTTGCCGAGCGCAGGTTCAAGCGCGGCGACAGCAGCACCGTGAGCACCGCAGCGATCAGGATTGCGGTTCCGGAAGCGTTGAGCCAACCGACATTCCACACCGCAGGCAGCGTACGCACGCTGGCCACCAATGGCGGCACTTCCTGCACGCGTTGATCGAGCAGGCCGATGGGCAGCTGCAATACCGTGGCGGCAAGCGCGCCGTCCGCGGCAAACAGCGCCTTGAACGCAGGCAGGCTCCATACCAGGATCGCGCCGGTGAGGATGTAGAACGGCGACCACGCACGCAGCACCTGGGCAAGCGCCCAGCGCTGGGCGGAGCACGGCGGTGCCTGCGCTTCGCGGTAGATGCGCCTGGGCCGCCAGAACCGCATGAACAGGGCCAGCCCGCCCATGCCGGCCAGCGGCCCGAGGATGTCCACCAGTTCCGGCCCAAGGAAGTACAAGGTCAGCGTCTGCACGCCACTGAACACCACGCCGACAAACAGCAGCACCGGCCAGGTCTCGCGCACGCCCCGCCAGCCATCGAGCATCGCCACCAGCCCTGCCGGCACCAGCAGTGCGCAGACCTGCACCAGCGCGATCAGCATCAGCGACATCTCGTCCAGGCGCACGCCGCCCTGCTGCGCGCCGACCAGCACCGGGATGCCGATCGCCCCATAAGCGCCCGCCGCGCCGTTGGCCAGCAGGCACAACATCGCCGCCTTGAGCGGACGGAAGCCCAGCTCCACCAGCAACGCCGCGCAGATCGCGATCGGCACGCCAAAACCGGCAGCGCCTTCCAGAAATCCGCCGAAGCAGAACGCGATCAGCAACACCTGGATGCGCTGGTCTTCGGACACCGTGGCGATGCTGCCGCGGATCACCTCGAACTTGCCGCTGCGGATCGCCAGCTTGTACAGCCATACCGCCATCAGCACGATGAAGCCGATCGGGAAGAGGCCGTTGGCAATGCCCAACAACGCGGCGCCCACGATGCTGGCCAGCGGCATGCCAAACACCAGCGACGACACCGCCACCGAGACCAGCACCGCCAGCGACGCGGCGGTGAGCCCCTTGAGCCGCAGCAGCGTCAGCGCCAGCAGGAAGAACAGCACCGGCAGCGCGGCGAGCAATGCCGAGAGGTTGGCGTTACCGAGCGGGTCGTAGAGTTGTTGCCACATGGTCGGACCTGCGCGGGAGTGAAAGGGAAACGCGGAGTCAGGCGCTGGGAACCAGGTTCGGGCAGGCCGTGCCTGCGGCGAAATGCGCCAGATTCTGCAGCGTGATCCCGGAGATCTCCTCAAGTGCTTCGGCAGTGAAAAAGCCCTGATGCCCGGTGACCAGCACATTGGGGAAGGTCATCAGACGCTGGAACACCTCGTCGTCGATGATCTCGCCGGAGCGGTCCTGAAAGAACAAGGCGCTTTCCTGTTCGTAGACATCGATGGCCAGATGACCGAGCTGGCGGGACTTGAGTGCACGGATCACCGCATCGGTATCCACCAGCCCACCGCGTGAGGTGTTGACCAGCATCGCGCCGGGCTTCATCGCTGTCAGCGCGGCATCGTCGATGAGGTGCTGGGTGACCGGCGTCAGCGGGCAGTGCAGCGATACGATATCGGCCTGTGCGAACAGCGCATCCAGTGCGACCCGCTCACCGAGCCCATCGAATCCCGGCGAGGGACAGGGATCGTAGCCGAGCATGCGGCAGCCCATGCCACGAAAGATCCGTGCGGTCGCAAGGCCGATCTTGCCCAGGCCCACAAGGCCGACCGTCTTGCCGTGCAAGGTGCGCCCAAGCAGGCCGTTGAGCATGAAGTTGCCCTCACGCACGCGGTTGTAGGCGCGGTGTGTCTGGCGGTTGAGCGTCATCACCAGTGCCAGGGTGTGCTCGGCCACCGCCTCGGGTGAGTAGGCCGGTACGCGTGCCACGAACAACTCCAGGGCCTTGGCTGCGGCGAGGTCGATGTTGTTGAAGCCGGCGCAGCGCAGCAGCACTGCGCGCACACCGATCGCGTGCAATGCCTGCAACACGGCCGCATCGAGCCGGTCGTTGACGAACACGCACACCACCTCGCAACCCTGTGCCAATGCTACGGTCTGCAGATCCAGCGATGCTTCGAAGTAAACGAACTCGGCTATGGAGTGCTCCCTCAAGCGCAGTTTCGCTTCGTCGAGAAATCGCTTGTCGTAAGGGCGCGTGCTGAAGACAGCCATTTTCATGCAGAGAACTCCATCGATACGGAAGTACAGTGACCCATCAGATGCCATGTGTCTGCCACTGACATTCGCCAATCAGTGCGGATGTGGCTAGCTCAAGCGGCGGCATGGACGTCAGCCTGACGGATAGAGTCTAAGCATGTCGCGCAACACTACGCGCATGCGCCGGTGTGCGCCGGTTTGGCGATGGAGTTGCACCTGTTGTCGATCGGCGATCAACACACCGCGCAGGTCACGGAGTCGGACGCGTCCGCTTGCTTTCGCCACGGCAACGGTCGGAGCAGTATTTCACCTCGTCCCACACGCGCTCCCATTTCTTGCGCCAACGGAACGGCCGCCCGCACTGCATGCAGGGTTTCTCAGGCAACTCGTGTTTCTTGCGCATGGCCATGCGGCGCGTGAGCCTAAGCGGAGGTGGGTGGGGGCGTAGATGAGGCCAAGCATGTCATGTCGCGCGGTGCAGTGCAGATGCCAGTGCAGGCAACAAGCTCTGTGTTACTGACGACACACGCGCAACGCGGCTTTGCTTCGTAGCTCCGCATCGAAACTCGCATCAAAACAGACACCTGTCCTCTCGCGTGCAGACGGCACAGGCAGCCTCCCTTCTCCAATCCGGACAAGCGCAAAAAGCGTTCCCTCTCCCGTGCAGGGAGAAGCAACGCAGGCGCCGTATCAGCGCACTCGACCCACGCGCGTCACTTTCGGCGCGATCTCACCGTAGGTACCGCAGGCGCCACGCGGCTGATCAACACCACGCCGCGTCCCACCGTGACCCGCAACGCATCGCCAACCGCGAAACCGCAGTGTTCCAGCCAACGGCCCGACAGCCGCAGCTTGGGTACTGCGCAGCCGACGACATCCTCGGCCCGCCGCACGTCGTAGTGCTGGCAGCTCATGGTGACCCGCTCGGGAATACGGAAGCCGGGCTTGCGCAAGGGCGGCGTGGGTGCTGGTGATGGATCTGCCGCCGACTCCGTGTCGGTCACGGCGCACACCGAGCTCTGCCTTGATCCGGTACGCGCGACAACAGAGCGCTTGGATCGCGATGCAGAGCGTGCATGGGCAGTCGCTTTGGGGCGGGTCATATCGAACTCCTTGTGCGATAGGAAGTCCGCCACCTCGCTGCTAAACAAGGGTGGCGAACGATGCGCGGTTAGCAGACCGGTCACAAGGAACCGGCAGACCTTGCGGTCTCCGCGCACCGCCCGCCGTAAAGCGAGCACGCCTGCCCACGCGACACGTCGGGCAAAAGAAAAGCGCCGACATCGTGCAATGGGCGCTGGTGCGCCTTGTGATTACGGGCTGCTAAACCCGGCTGCGGAATATGCCGCAGCAAGGAGATCTTGCTGCTCGCCACTGGAGCGAGTCAAGACAGGACGGCACAACGCTCAACCGATCTGTCGGATGTGGCGTATCGTTGCGCCCAGCGACGACTTCGTTCTCCCACTGCGAGAAAGCGATGACTTCCAGTGCCCAAATGCCAGACCGTACGATTCCGCTGCTACCGGCCCGCTCCATCGAGCGCACGCTCGCCTTCTACCGGCGGCTGGGCTTTGTCGGCGACGCGCATCCGCACGATGCGGGCTACGCGATCCTGACACGTGGGGAGGTGGAGCTGCATTTCTTCGTGCATCCGGACCTGGATCCTGCTGCCTGCTATGCGGGGTGCTACATCCGGGTTGGCGATGTCGATGCGGTCTACGCCGCCATGCATGCGGCGGACCTTCCGGTGCACGGCATCCCCCGGCTCGATCCTGTCGGCGACAAGCCCTGGGGAATGCGGGAATTTGCGCTTGTCGACGAGAACGGCAACCTGCTCAGGATTGGGCAGGTAATCGGTAAATAGGCACCCAATCGCCCGCTGGATCTGCGTGCCTGCATATCCGCAACAGGCCCTGGATCGGGTAGCTCAATGGGCGTGTTCTGCGCACTGCTGTCCGCCAATCGCCCGCTGCAGACGCCGGAGCTTGTTGTATGCGACGCCACAGGGCGATGCATCACCTCAAATCAATGGCCCGATGTATCTCTGCTGGTGTTGCATTGCCCAGCGCAGCGTAGGCAGCGTGCAGCGCCTGCACAAAACGCGCATTGCCAGAGAGCGACGCGAACACTGCATCCACGGCGAAAAATGCCGCTATGTCATGGCCGGCATCGCCGGTGGTCGAGCGGCCGATGTCGCTGAGGACATCGCTCAACGGATCGATCAAGGCGATGCCATTACGTGACTGCCTGCGCACGAACTGCAACCAGGCCGCTACCGGGATGCACAGCCGGTCGATCCGTCGCCCGGCATCCAATGCGTCGCCAATGACGCTGAGCAGGCGCACCGGAATCTTCTGCGAGCCATCCCAGGCGATCTGCGCGAGCAGGTGGCGGATGGCGGGGTTGCGGAAGCGGGCCAGGATAGCGTCGATGTATTGCTGCGGGTCGAAGCCTTGCATCGGTTGCAGGGTGGGGGCGATGTCCTCGCGCATCAGGGTTTCGACAAAGCTGGCCAGTGGCGGGTGACGCATGGCGTCGGCGACCGTTTCCAGACCGAGCAGGCTGCCGAGATAGGCGAGTGCGGAGTGCGGGCCGTTGAGCAGGCGCAGCTTGGTGCGTGCATAGCCGGCGATGTCGTCGCTGAGGATCACGCCGGCACGCTCGAAGGCGGGGCGGCCGTTGCAGAAGCGGTCTTCGATGACCCACTGGCTGTAGCGCTCGCGCTGGATCGGCCAGGCGTCGTGCAGGCTGGTTTGTGCTTGCACGCTTGCGCGTAGCGCGTCGTCGGTGGCGGGGGTGATGCTGTCGACCATCGAGCGTGGGAAGGTGGTGTGCCGGTCGATCCAATCCGCAAGCGCGGGATCGTTCTGCTGTGTGAGCAGCAACACTGCGCGGCGCAGCAGGCTGCCGTTGTCGGGCAGGTTGTCGCAGCTGAGCACGGTGAACGGCGCAAGACCTTGCTGCCTGCGCTGGTGCAGGCCGGCGACGAGATAGCCGATGGCGCTGCGCGGTGTGCCGGGGTGGGCGATGTCGTGCGCGATGTCCGGATGAGTGAGGTCGAGCGTGTCGCCAGCCAGGCAGTAGCCTTTTTCGGTGACGGTGAGGGTGACCAGGCGCACGGCGGGATCGGCCAGGCGTGCGAGCACGGCGGCTTGTTCGTCGGCGGCGCACAGCACCTCGCGGAGGGCGCCGATGATGCGCAGCTGCGGGTGCTCGTCGAGCAGGGCGAGGGTGTACAGGCCGTCCTGTGGGCGCAGCGCGTCGCGCACGCTCGGGCTGTGCAGGGAGACGGCACAGATGGCCCAGCGGGGATCGTCTGCGAGCAGGTCATCGATGTAGACGGTCTGGTGGGCGCGATGAAAGGCGCCTGCGCCTAGATGGACGATGCCGAGGGTGGTTGTCGCTGGATCGTAAGCGGGCGTTAAAAAAACCGCTGGCGTCAGGGTGGCAAGGGTATCGAGCGAAAGACGTGGGGCTTGCATCGTGGTGTCCGCGGACTAGGGATTTGGTGGAGTCGCCTGCGCCGTACCCTCACCCCAACCCCCGCTCCGCGCCCCGGCCCACGTCTTGCGACGCGGGCGCTCCAGGGCACGCGCGCCAGCGGCGCGCAAGCGGTGCCTCTTCGTCCCGGCGGGAGAGGGGCTTAGGGCAATCGCGGCCGGAGGGTCTGTTGGCAACGTCTGCAGAGCGAGGGGCCTTGAAGGGCGCTAGTTGCCGGTGACGTTGAAGCGTTGCCTGCTGCGGATGTCTGCGCTGGAAGCGCCGATCTGCACCTCGTAGGCGCCTGGATCTACCGCGTAGGCCTTGCGCTGCTCGTCGTAGATGCGCAGTGCGTCCTGCGCCTTGATGGTGAAGCGCACCTGGCGTTGTTCGCCAGGTTGCAGCGCGATGCGTTGGAAGCCGCGTAGCTCCTTGCCGGCGCGTTCGCGTTGCGGCTTGAGCGGATGCAGATACAGCTGCACCACTTCATCGCCGGCGCGTTGGCCGGTGTTCTTCAGCATGACCGTGGCCGTGAGCGTGCCGTCGGCGGCCACGGTGTTGCGGTCCAGCTGCAGATCCGAGTAGGCGAACTGCGTGTACGACAGCCCATGGCCGAACGGATACAGCGGCTTGCCGCCGAAGTAGCGATAGGTGCGCCCGCGCATGGCGTAGTCGTCGAAGGCGGGCAGGCGCTCGTCTTCCTTGTAGAACGTGATCGGCAAACGGCCGCCGGGACTGGCCTGGCCGAACAGCACATCGCCCACCGCGCTGCCGCCGCGTTGGCCTGGATACCACGCCAGCAGGATGGCGGGCACGTGTTGCTGCGCCCAGTCGACAGCCAGCGCCGAGCCGGTGGTCAGCACCGCCACCACCGGCGTGCCGGTGGCCTGCAGCGCCTGCAGCAATTCGCGTTGCGGTTTGGGCAGGCGGGTGTCGGTGCGGTCGCCCCCGGCAAAGCCGGGATAGTTGACGTCCATCTCTTCGCCTTCGACATCGCCGGTGAGGCCGCCGACGAACACCACCACTTCGGCGTTGCGTGCGGCGTCCACGGCCTCCTGCAGCGGCGGTTTGGCGCCGGGCATGCGCCAGGCCAGACGCACGCCGGCATCGCGGGTGGCCTCGTAATACTCCACACGCAGGTCGTAGGCCTTGCCGGCTTCCAGCGCCACGCTGGCATTGCCGCCGCGCATGCGTGGAGCGTCGCTCCAGTGATCGATCAGCAGCTTGCCGTCCAGATACAGGCGCACGCCATCGTCGGCGGCAATCTGCAGCTCGTAGCTGCCCGACACCGGCGGCAGCAACTGGCCATGCCAGCGCACGCTGAAGTCGTCCTTGGCCAGCGCACGGTCTGCCTGCAGTTCACCACGGCCCACCGCATCGTCGGTGGGTGCGTTGCGGTCCCAGCGGAAGGCGATGCGTGGGTCGATGCGGGTCAACACCGGCGTGCCGGCCAATGCGCGGCCTTTGAAGTATTCACCAGTGAGGCCGTTCTGCTTGGCATCTGCCGCGGGGCGCAGATAGCGCGTGTCGATCGGTGCGGCGGCGTTGGGGTCTTCGCGTCCCTCCACCAGGTCGCTGCCGCGCGCGTAGACCACCTGCGCCTGCGGTGCGGCATCGCGAATGCCTTGCAGGATGGTGACCGGCGCAGCCGGGGTGCCGTAGTAATTGCCCAGCAGCGACATCGGGTCGTCGGCGGTGGGGCCGATCACGGCAATGCGCTTGAGCGTGGATTTGAGCGGCAGCAGGCCGTCGTTCTTCAGCAGCACCAGCGATTCGCGTGCGGTGCGGCGCGCCAGTGCATCGTGCTGCGGCGATTGATTGATTGATGCGGGAATCTGCGCCCACGGCACCTTGGCCGGCGGGTCGAACATGCCCAGGCGCATGCGCGTGGTCATCAGGCGCTTGAGTGCGGTGTCGATGCTGGCTTCGTCGATCAAGCCGGCACGCACCGCCTTGGGCAACGCGGCATAGGTGTCGCCGCAATCCAGGTCGGTGCCGTGCTTGACGCCGAGTGCGGCGGCGGCCTCGGGCGTGGGCACGATCTTGTGGTTCTGCCAGATGTCGCGGATGGCGGCGCAGTCGCTGACGATGTAGCCATCGAAGCCCCACTCGCGGCGCAGGATGCCTTCCAGCCGCGTGCTGGCCGAGGCGGATTCGCCGTTGACACGATTGTAGGCGCCCATCACCGCGGCGACCTTGCCTTCCTGCACCAGGGCCTGGAAAGCAGGCAGATAGGTTTCGTGCAGATCGCGCTCGCTCGGGTGCACATCGAAGTGATGACGGTCGGCCTCCGGCCCGCTGTGCACCGCGAAGTGCTTGGCGGTGGCATCGAGCTTGCGATACGGCCCCTGCTGGGCCTGCAGGCCCTGCACGAAGGTCACCCCCATGCGCGCGGTCAGGAACGGGTCTTCGCCATAGGTTTCCTGCCCGCGGCCCCAGCGCGGGTCGCGGAAGATGTTGATGTTGGGCGACCAGAAGGTGAGCCCCTGATAGCGCTTGTGCTCGCCGCGCGCCAGGAACGCGTGGTGCTTGGCGCGCGCTTCGTCGCCGATGGCGGTGGCCACCTCGGCCATCAGCGGGGTGTCGAAGGTCGCTGCCAGCCCGATCGCCTGCGGAAACACGGTGGCGCCGCCAGCACGCGCCACGCCGTGCAGCGCTTCGTTCCACCAATCGTATTCGGGCACCTGCAGGCGCGGGATCGCCGGGGCGGCGTTCTGCATCTGCGCGGCCTTTTCGTCCAATGTCATGCGCGACACCAAGTCGGCGGCGCGCGTTTCGAACGGCAGTTGGGTGTCCAGATACGGCGGCGGTGGCGGTGCCGCCGCCTGCGATGAGCCGGCGGCAAGGGCAGTGGCCAGCAGGCCGGCAGCCAGGATGCGGCGCGGGCCGGGAGCGAAACGGGCAGGGTGCGAAAGCATGGTCAGTCCTCCTTGGTGCGGTCTGGTTGCAACCGGGCGAAGGGCCCGATCATGCTGCCGACGAAGCCGCCGGCCTGTGCGGTGCTGAGCAAGCCGGCGTCGTCGTCGCGGCGTAGCGATTGCCAGCCGGCACCGGTAGCGTCGTAGTCGAAGCTGTAGGCGCCGCCATCGCCGCTGATCTGCAGGCGCAACTGCGTTGTAGTGGCCGGGATGCGGGTGCGCGCCAGCGTGGTGGTGGTGGCGCCGTCGCGCTTGTCGACAAACACCTCCAGTGCGGCGCCGTCGCGGCGCACGCCCAGCGCATACCACGCGTTGGCGTTCTGGAACGCGGCCAGCCCGGCCTGCACGCCGGCCTGGGTGGGTACCGCCAGCGCGGTGCTGGCGTGAAAGCGCGTGTGTTGCTGGCGACGCGCAAGAAAGGCCGGCGTGCCGTTACCTTCCAGCCCCAGCGTTGTCGCATGCAAGGTCAACCAGCCGGCACGTGCTTGCGTGTCAGCTACCGCGCGTTCGGGCACGCGCAGGGTGAGCCATTCGCGTTGCAAGGTGGTGGCAGTGAAATCGTCGTGCCAGCTGAAGTTCCCTGACAGCGGCGCCTGATCGACAAGCGTCTTGGCCCGGGCAGGTGCGCTGACGATGTACGGAATCGGTTTGCCCGCAGGCAGGATCGACGGCCAGCCATCGCGCCACTGCACCGGCAACAGGAAGGTTTCGCGCCCGGTGTTGTAGCGATCGCCGGAATACGGCCGGCTGGCCAGAAACACTGCCCACCATTGTCCGTCCGGTGCTTCGACAAAATCCGCGTGACCGGCATTGCTGACCGGATGTGCGCGCTCGGCCGGCAGATCGCGCTGGGTGAGGATGGGATTGTGCGGCGAAGGCGCGTACGGCCCCCACAGGTTGCGGCTGCGTAACACCACCTGCGAGTGTTGCGGCCCGGTGCCGCCTTCGGCGCACGACAGGTAGTACCAGCCGTCGCGTTGATACAGGTGCGGGCCCTCGATCCAGATCGGCTTGCTGGCCAGATCCACACCGCCGTTGAGCAGCACCTTGCGCGGGCCGGTCGGTTGGTTGGTGGCGATGTCGAAGCGCTGCATCCAGATCGCGCGGTGGCCTTCGTACAACGGCGTGCCTTCCGGCGGACCGTTGTTGAGCAGATACGCGCTGCCATCGGTATCGAAGAACAGCGAGGGGTCGATGCCGTCGATGCTGGGCAGCCACGTCAACGCCGACCACGGCCCGGACGCACGCTCGGCGCTGGCGATGAAGTTGCCACCGCTGTCCACCGAGGTGCCGACCACGTAGAAGCGCCCGTCGTGATGCCGAATGCTGGCGGCGAACATGCCGCGCGACACGCCCAGGCCGTCGTAGTTCAGCTGCTCGCGCCGTTCGACCACATTGCCGACCTGCGTCCAGTGCACCAGGTCGGTACTTTCGAACACCGGCAGTGCCGGGAAATAGGCGAACGTGGAATTGACCAGGTAATAGCGCTCGCCGACGCGGGTGATGCTGGGGTCCGGATAGAAGCCGGCCAGGATCGGGTTGCGGTATTGACCGGGCGCCAGCGGCGTGGCGAACACCGCATCGTCGCCGCGATAGTCGAACCAGTCGAAGGCGACCTCGGCCTGCGCTTGCGCTTGCGCCGTCGCGGGTGCGAGCACTGCGATGACGGTGGCCACGACCATGTAGCGAGCCAGCAGCACAGAAACGCATGTGACACGCAAAAGCAAGCGCTTCGGCGCCGCGTGCGCAGACTGGCCAAGCCAGCATGATCGCCGCACGGCAGTTGTCTGGGGCGCGTTTGCGCCTGGCGTGCCGCCGGTCGTCGCGTGCCGCATCACCAGTCCCACATCGCGCCGTCTTCCAGCCGCGCCACCGGCAATTGTTTGGGCACGTACGGATACTTCGCCGCCAGCGCTTCGTCGATCTCCACACCATGCCCGGGCGTCTCGCCGCAATGCAGGCGGCCATCGCGGAAGACGTAGTCGTGCGGAAACACCGCATTGGCCTCGTCGGAGTGGAACATGTATTCCTGGATGCCGAAGTTGGGCACCCAGGTGTCGAAGTGCAATGCCGCGCCCATGCACACCGGCGACAGATCGGTGGCGCCGTGGAAGCCGGTGCGCACCTGGTGCAGGGCGGCAAAATCCGCCAATCGCCGCACGTGGGTGATGCCGCCGGCGTGGACAATCGTGGTGCGGATGTAGTCGATCAGTTGCTGCTCGATCAGGTGCTTGCAGTCCCAGATCGAATTGAACACCTCGCCTACCGCCAGCGGCGTCACCGTGTGCTGGCGAATGATCTCGAAGGCGCGCTGGTTTTCCGCGGGCGTGGCGTCTTCCAGCCAGAACAGCCGGTAGGGCTCCAGATCGCGGCCCAGGCGCGCGGCTTCGATCGGGGTGAGCCGGTGGTGCGCGTCGTGCAGCAGTTCGATCTCGTCGCCGTGGTCCTTGCGCAGTTGCTCGAACAGCTTGGGCACCACGCCGAGATAGCGCGGCGTGGACCAGACTGTTTCGGTCGGCAGTTCGCTTTCGGCCGGCTCGTACGGCTTTCCGCCACTGGAAATGCCATAGGTCTTCTTGATGCCGGGCACGCCGCATTGCGCGCGGATTGCGATGAAACCCATCTCGCGGAAGCGGCCCACTTCATCGCTGGTTTCGGCGATGTCGCGGCCGTTGGCATGGCCGTACACCAGCGCGCCCTCGCGCGAGCGCCCGCCGAGCAGCTGGTACAAGGGCAGCCCGGCCATCTTGCCCAGGATGTCCCACAGCGCTACGTCCACTGCGGCAATGGCGCTCATCGTCACCGGGCCACGGCGCCAGTACGCGCCGCGATAGAAGAACTGCCAGATGTCTTCGATACGCCCGGCATCGCGGCCGATCAGGTTCGGCACCAGGTGCTCCTGCAGATACGCCGCCACCGCCAGTTCGCGGCCATTGAGCGTGGCATCGCCCAGCCCGGTGATGCCCGAGCGGGTGCGGATCTTCAGGGTGACGAAGTTGCGGCCAGGGCAGCTGACGATGACGCGCGCCTCGACGATCTCGCGATCGCGGGCCGAGCCTTGCAGCGGAGCAGGGAAGTCGGGGGTCTGTGACATCGTGGTCTCGCTCATGGGGAAGAGGCGGCAGTGACGGGGAGTTCGAACGGGCCGGCCGGCAGGCCGCTGCGGTCGTACAGCGTGCACACCGGGCTGTCGGCCCAGCAGTAGCGCACGCGGGTGGCGGCGATGCCCGAAGGAAGGCGCAGGCTGACATCGCGGCCCTGCAGCGTGGCGCTGGTGTAGCGGCAACTGTCGGCTGCCGCAGCGCAGACTTCAAAGCCGATCGGTGCGTCGTTGCCATAGCTCAGCAAAGCCGCATCCACGTCGTCGAAGGCGACGCGGATGGCATCGCCCTCGCGACGCGCGCTACGCGGCACCGGGCCGGAGGGCGCAATCGCCTCGCCATGCACCACATGCCGCGCCGCGCGTGCCAGGCGTCGCCCAAGTTCCTGCTTGTTGGCCGGATGGATGTCGTAGCGGTCGCCGATGTCGATGGCCACCGCCAGGCCGGCATGCGCGTCGTCGGCAACGAAGCGGCGCTGCGCCTCGCGTAGCTGCGCCCACCCGCTTTCCACCGGTTGCGTGGGTGGCGCGCCGTAGTTGGCCAGCTGCACCACCAGCAGCGGGAGCTGCGCACCAAAGCGTGCGCGCCAGTCGCGCTGCCACGCCTGCAGCAGCGCCGGGTAATGCACCGCATCGCCCGCATTGGATTCGCCCTGGTACCACAGCACGCCGCGCAGCCCGAGCTGGCCGAGCGGGGCGATCATGCCGTTGTACAAAGTGGTCAGCCCGGCCGCCGACGACCATGGCGCGCGCGGCGGTGTGCCCAGGCGCGGCGAGACGATCTGGTACTGCCAGGGCGCATCCAGCGGCACGCGGCTGCCATCGGCCAACTGCAGCGCACGCGACGATGCATCGCCCAGCAATCCACCGCGGCGATAGGTATTGAGCACGTTGAGCACGATGCTGTTGCGCCCGGCATGCAGGTGGCCGCGTGGCAGCGTGTAGCGACGCGGCTGATCGGCGCCATAACTGCTGCCCACGCCGCGTCCATTGACCCAGGTCTGGTCCAGTTCGTCCACCGGCCCCAGCAACAGGCTGGCCCCCTGCGCGGCTTGCGCGGCGGTCAGCTCCACGCTGGTGCGGTACCAGACCATGCCATTGAAGCCGACCAGCTGCGGCACGCCCCAGTCGTCCCATGCGCCCAGCGCCGCAGGTGCGGGTTGCCACGCTCCCGGCGCATCCGGCAGCCATGGCGTGCCGTCGCCATGCGCACGCCACCAGGTTTCCCACAGCGTGCCCCAGCGTGGCGCAGCATCGGTCGGGCTGGTGGCATAACGCGCCAGCACGTCCAGCGCCGGACCATCGTCGCCTGCCGCACGCAATGCCTTGTCGCCGATCCAGGCCTGCAGCTGCGAGCCGCCCCACGAAGCGTTGATCAAACCCATCGGCACATCGACGGTCTTCTGCAATTCGCGTGCGAAGTAGTAACACGCTGCAGAAAACTCCTTCACCGTGTCCGGCGTAGTGAGCTGCCACGTCGCCTGCCCACCGAAGCGTGTCTGCGGCGTGGGGCTGGACTGCGCCGGCACCTTGAACATGCGGATGGTGGGATGGTCGGCATCGGCAATCTCGCTGCGCGCATCCAGCGTGCGATGCACCTGCAATTCCATGTTCGACTGGCCCGAACACAGCCACACATCGCCGATCAATACATCGCTCACCTGCTGCGTGGTGCCATCGGGCGTGCTGGCCTGCAAGCGGTACGGGCCGCCGGCCGCGTGTGCAGGCAGGCGTACCTGCCAATGCCCGTCACGGTCTGCGCGCGCCTGCACCTGCTGCGTATGGAGCTGCACGGTGACGCGCGTGCCCGGCGCCGCATCGCCCCAGACCTTGATCGGTGCATCGCGCTGCAGCACCACATGGTCCTGGAAGAGTGCGTGCAGCAAGGGCGCATCGGCGGCCTGCGCAGCATTGGATACCACTGTCGCGGACAGCAGCACCGCCAGGGTTGTCGTCACGCGTGCGCTCATTTCGGATTTCCTGGTGCATAAGGAAACTTCAAGGCCTGGTAGTACGCCAGCGGATGCGCGGGCGGTGCCACGCCGGCCGGCAGGCCGCGCCCGGACACGCTTTGAAAATAGGCGATGCTGGCATCGCGCCACCACTGCGCTTCATCCTGCTGGATGGCCAAAAACTCGCTCACCTGCTGGTAGCGTGGCGCATCGATCTTGCCCGCCAGGCCCTGCCAGGTTGCGCGCATCGCACGCACCTCGTCCACGCCATGGTCGTAGTGCCAGACCAGCTCTTCCCAGAGTGGCCGTCCGGAGGCCATGCGTCGGTCCCACGGCACATGGTGGAACCACAGCAGATACTGCTCGGGCACGCGCTGCACATCGCCGAATACCCGCGCCACCGGTGCTGCGTATTGCGCCACCGCATTGCTGCCGCTGGCACTGCGATCGAAGCCAATGCCATTGCGATCGGCACGGTGGTAGTACACCGGGTCCCAGTCCGGCCGTTCGCTGCCGGCATCCCACGGCGCCGGCCCGTAGTGATGGCCGCGTCCCATCAGGTGATGCAGCCCGAGCGGGGTCATGTAATCCACGACCGCCTCGCGCGAGCGCAGCATCATGCCGACCACCGGCGTCACCACGGCGTCGTCGTTGGACAAGGTCATGCGCACCCACTCCTGCGCGATGGCCTCCGGCGACAGCGCCGGATTCCACGCCAGCCGCCCGTAGGCGTACCAATTGGCCTGATCGAAGAGCGAGCCGCTCCAGTTGCGATCGGCGCCGAGATTGGCCACTCCGGCAATGCCGGTGAGCCGGGCATGCTTGCCGGAGTTGAACAGCGTGCCGTCCACCGTCTTTGCCACGCTCCAGCCCTTGCCGCGCGCGTAGGTATCGGCCTGCAGGGTCTCGGCGAACAGGGTGCCCAGATACGCCAGATGCGTGGAAAAGCCCAGATATTCCTTGGTGATCTGAAACTCCGGCATCAACGGCGTCTTGCGCATCGCCCCGAACAGCGGATGGAACGGCTCGCGCGGCTGGAAGTCGATCGCACCATTCTTGACCTGCACGATCACGTTGTCGCGAAATGCGCCATCGAGCGGAACAAACTCGCTGTACGCCTGTTTGGCGCGGTCGTCCGGCTGCTCGTGCGAATACACGAAGGCACGCCACATCACCACGCCTCCATGCGGTGCCAGCGCGTCGGCCAGCAGGTTTGCGCCATCGGCATGGGAGCGCCCGTAATCCTGCGGGCCGGGCTGGCCTTCGGAGTTGGCCTTGACCAGGAACCCGCCAAAATCCGGAATGCGCGCATAGATTTCTTCGGCCTTGGCGCGCCACCAGCGTTGTACCTGTGGATCCAGCGGGTCGGCGGTGCGCAGGCCGCCAATCTCGATCGGTGCACTGAAGCGCGCGCTGAGAAACACGCGGATGCCGTACGGGCGAAACACCGCGGCCAGCGCCGCGGCCTTGTCCAGATATTCCGGCGTCAGGCTCCAGGCCTTGGCGTTGACGTTGTTGAGCACGGTTCCGTTGATACCTAGCGAGGCGTTGGCGCGTGCATAGTCGGTGTAGCGCGGGTCCAGATAGCCGGGCAGCGTCTGCCAGTTCCACAGCGATGCACCGGCATAGCCGCGCTCCACCACGCCATCCAGGTTGTCCCAATGGTTGAGCATGCGCAGCTGCAATCGCGGCGATTCGCGCACGTTGAGTGCGGTGATCGGCTGGCCGGTCTGCAGCAGGCGCAGGAAATGAAATGCGCCATACAACGCACCGACATCGCTGCCGCCCACGATGGCCGTGGCGCGATGCCCATCCACGCGCACCGTCTGGATCAGATATCCCTCACGACCAAGATCGCCTGTTTTGAGCTGCAATGCGGCAATCTGCGGTGCGTTGGCGGCGCCCAGCACGATCGCGCCATCGGCGGTCACCGTGGCAGCGCTCTGCAGGGCATGACCGAGCAGGCCCTGCACCCCGCGCGTCAGCTCATCGCGCGCCGCATGCAGGGTGGGCGAGTCGCCGGCAATCACCAAGCTCCGCGCGCCTGCCTGCAGTTGCGCGGGGTCGCCCACCATGTGGTAGCGCAACCATAGCTCGTAGCCATCTTCTGCCCGCACCGTTGCGACCGGCAGCAGTGCGCCACCCAACACCACCAGCCACATCAGTGCCAACGCACGCACGCTTGTGCGATTGCGTCCCATCGGCCATGCGCTCATGCCGTACGCTCCGCTGCGGCAATGGCATCTGTGCGCATCTCCCCGCTCTGTCTGCTTCCCGGTACCATGGCTTGCATGCTCATGCCCGCACCTGCTGCAGGTCTACCGGCAGCAGCACGCGCGCTTGCGCCAACTTTCGCTCGCATTTGAAGAGGCCATGCTTGGAGAAGGTCAGGAAATCGGTCCGCCGCACCAGCCGCGCGACCACCATCGACGAGGTGGCGGCGCTGGCCAAGGTGTCGCCGATGACGGTCTCGCGTGTGGTCAACAACAACGGCAGCGTGCGCGACGCCACCCGTGAGCGCGTGATGCGCGCAGTCGACAAACTCGGTTACACCCCCAATCTGGCCGCAAGCGCCCTGGCCGCTGCGCAGAGTACGCGCATTGCGCTGATCTACAGCGACCCCAGCGGTGCATATCTGCGCGAACTGTTGCTGGGCGTGCTGCGGGTTGCCTCGCGTACGTCGATCCAGCTGGTGATCGATTGCTGGGACGATCTTGACGCCGATGCCGAACGCCGTGCCGCGCGCAAACTCGCCAAGGGTGTGGCCGGGGTGATCCTGCCGCCGCCGTTGTGCGAATCCCGTGCTGCGGTGCTGGAACTTGTACGTGCCAAGGTGCCGGTGGTGGCGATCGCCTCCAACCATTTCAGTCCCGACGTGGCCTGCGTGCGCATCGACGAATTCGCTGCTGCCAAGGAAATCACCGAGCACCTGATCGCGCAGGGGCATACCCGTATCGGCTACATTGCCGGGCACCCCAATCTGTCGGCCAGCACGCGGCGTTTCGAAGGATTTCAGGCCGCCTTGTCCGACGCCGGCCTGCGCCTGGACAGGCATCTGGTACAACCGGGCGACTACACCTACCGCTCGGGTCTGCTTGCGGCCGAAAAACTGCTTGCACGCAAGCGTCGCCCCAGCGCGATCTTCGCCAGCAACGACGACATGGCCGCCGCGGCCATTTCGGTGGCGCACCGGCGTGGGCTGGATGTGCCGCGCGATCTGTCGGTCGTGGGTTTCGACGACACCTCGGCAGCCACTGCCGTCTGGCCCGAACTCACCACCGTGCAGCAGCCCATCGCCGCCATGGCAGATGCCGCGCTGGACATCTTGTTGAAGACGATTCGCGCCAAGGAGCGCACGTCGAAGATGGTCGATCATGTGGTCGCGCACCTGCTGGTCAAGCGGGATTCGGTAGCCGCACCGATCGCAATCGATCCGGCCGAATAAGAGCGGCTGGCGCACCGCGATGTTGCTGCGGGGTGGGCGCTAGCTGCGTGTTCCTGTCGCACGCATGCCGTGCGGTTGTCGGCGCAGCGATCCCCTGATCGTCACGCCATGTTGTCAGCCATCTCGATACCTGATGCGGTCGCGTGCAGCGCCGTGGCAATGCACGCGGTTGTCATGCGCGCGCGGCGTTACACGACGCGCGTGCGATGACAGGCATCAACGCGTCAGATACTGGTTGATCAGGTTCTCATACGCTTCCTGGCGCCCGCTGAGTTGCTTGGGTTCGTTACCGGCCGCGTACTTGGCCACATCCACCAGCGTGCTGGTGCCGTTGGCGAAATCCGCGCCCGCACCGCTGTCGAAGCTGGCGTAACGCTCGGCGCGCCACTGCTCCAGCGGCGACGACGTCAGCAACGCGTTGGCCACTTCCAGGCCGCGTGCGAACGCGTCCATGCCGCCGATGTGGGCCAGGAACAGATCCTGCGGGTCGGACGACTCGCGGCGCACCTTGGCATCGAAGTTCAAGCCGCCCGGTGCCAGCCCGCCCTGCCTCAGCACCACCAGCATCGCGCCGACGGTGTCGTACAGGTCGGTCGGGAACTGGTCGGTGTCCCAGCCGTTCTGCGGGTTGCCGCGGTTGGCGTCGATGCTGCCCAGCAGGCCGGCATCGGCTGCCACCTGCAGGTCGTGCTCGAAGCTGTGGCCCGAGAGCGTGGCGTGGTTGGCTTCGATGTTGAGCTTGAAGTCCTGGTCCAGGCCGTGCTGGCGCAGGAAGCCGATCACCGTGGCGCTGTCGAAGTCGTACTGGTGCTTCATCGGCTCCATCGGCTTGGGTTCGATCAGGAAATTACCCTTGAAGCCGATGGCGCGGCCGTAGTCGCGTGCCAGGGTCAAGAAGCGCGCCATGTTGTCCTGTTCGCGCTTCATCTGGGTGTTGTGCAGGCAGGCGTAGCCTTCGCGGCCGCCCCAGAACACGTAGTTCTCGCCGCCCAATTCCACGGTGGCATCGATCGCGGCCTTGACCTGCACGGCCGCACGCGCCACCACGTTGAAGTCCGGGTTGGTGGATGCGCCGTTCATGTAGCGCGGGTGCGAGAACAGGTTGGCGGTGCCCCACAGCAGCTTGATGCCGGTGTCGGCCTGGCGCTGCTTGGCGATGCCGACCATGTGCTTCAGATTCTTTTCGTACTCGCCGATGTCGTCGGCATCCGGCGACAGGTCCACGTCGTGGAAGCAGTAGTACGGCACACCGAGCTTGGTGAAGAATTCGAATGCGGCATCGGCCTTGGCTTCGGCGCGCCCCAGTGCGCTGTTGCCCACATCCCACGGATAGGCGCGCGTGCCCGGGCCGAACGGATCGGCGCCGTTGCCGCAGAAGCTGTGCCAGTAGGCCACGGCAAAGCGCAGGTGCTCGGCCATGGTCTTGTCGCCGACCTGCTTGTTGGCGTCGTAGACCTTGAACGCGAGCGGGTTGTCGGAGTCGCGGCCTTCGAAGCCGATCTTGCCGATGCCGGGGAAGTATTCCTTCGCGCCGATGTAAACGGTGTTGCTCATGGGGTGGACTCCTGCAGAAAGGGAATGTCGTGGGGGAGAGGGATGGCGTCGACACACTGCGGCGCTGGCACGCGCAACAATCGGTGCTGCCGCGTCGCTGCAGCGCATCTGTGCATGCGTGTATTGCTACGCAATGCACCGAATGTTAGCGCTACCAAAAAGCCGACTGAAAAAAGCCGCGCCATACAGCGAAGCCGAAGGTGTCATGCCGATCCCAGCTGAAACGGTCCTGCGGACTTTACCCAGCCCGCCGCCGAAAGGCTTGCTGCGCTGCGAGATGCGAGATGCGAGCTGTTGCGTAGCGGCAGGTGTGGTGATGGCTGGCGGTTGGTGGGTCGGGGCGTACGTCCCTCACCCGCCCTTCGGGCACCCTCTCAGGCGAGGGGACCATCAGGCGAGGGGACCATCAGGAGAGGAAACTGCCGGGAAAGGGCTGGGCGGGAAGCGCTCACCCGTAGACGAGGTCTTGCTCCCTTCCCCCGTTCACGGGGGAAGGTGCCCGAAGGGCGGATGGGGGCAGCCACCTCTGGCCTCACGACCAAATCCCAATCCCAATCCCCCCGGCCGCTACAATGGCCGGCTTATGACCGCTGTCCTGCCGCTGCCGCAACCCCTGGCCGACCCCGCGCCGCGCGACCCGCGCCAGCGGCTGCAGCGTGAGCAGCTGCGCCTGGGCAAGCGCCTGCAACGCCAGGTGGGCCAGGCGATTGCCGACTTCGGCATGATCGCGGCCGGCGACAAGATCATGGTGTGCCTGTCCGGCGGCAAGGACAGCTACACCTTGCTGGACATGCTGCTGCACCTGCAGCGCAAGGCGCCGGTGCCGTTCACCCTGGTGGCGGTCAATCTGGACCAGAAGCAGCCCGACTTTCCCGCCCACGTCCTGCCCACCTATCTGCGCGGCCTGGACGTGCCATTCGCCATCGTCGAGCAGGACACCTATTCGGTGGTCAGCCGGGTGATTCCGGCCGGCAAGACCATGTGTTCGTTGTGCTCGCGGCTGCGGCGCGGCGCGCTGTATGCCTATGCGCAGGCGCATGGGGTCACCAAGATCGCGCTCGGCCACCATCGCGACGACATCGTGGCCACGTTCTTCATGAACCTGTTCCACCACGCCCGGCTCGCGGCAATGGCGCCCAAGCTGCGCAGCGACGACGGTGCGCATGTGGTGATCCGCCCGTTGGCCTATGTGCGCGAAGCCGACATCGCCGCCTATGCGCAGGCGCGCCAGTTCCCGATCATTCCGTGCAACCTGTGCGGCAGCCAGGAAAACCTGCAGCGCCAGCAGGTCGGCCGGATGCTGCAGCAGTGGGACCGCGAGCAACCCGGGCGGGTCGAGCAGATCGCCCGCGCGCTGGGCGATGTGCGGCCCGAGCAACTGGCCGATCCTGCGTTGTTCGATTTCCTGTCGCTGGGCCGCAGCGGCGAGGCCGCACCGTCCGATCCCGACTCCAGCGCCTGGCTCGCCGCCGGCGACGACACCACACACGACAGCGACTGACGCGGCCCTCGCGGCGGCGCAGTCTTCCCACCCTCCACGTTTCCTCCTCCTCTTCGGTCTGACGCATGTTCTTTCGTAATCTCACCCTGTTCCGTTTCCCGACCACGCTGGATTTCTCCGAAATCGACACGCTGTTGCCGCAGGTGCAGCTCAAGCCGGTCGGCCCGCTGGAAATGAGCTCGCGCGGTTTCATCTCCCCGTTCGGCCGCGACGAGCAGGAAGTGCTCTCGCACCGTCTGGAAGATTTCCTCTGGCTCACCGTCGGTGGCGAGGACAAGATCCTGCCCGGGGCGGTGGTCAACGACCTGCTCGAGCGCAAGGTCGCCGAGATCGAAGAGAAGGAAGGCCGCCGGCCCGGCGGCAAGGCGCGCAAGCGCCTGAAGGACGACCTGATCCATGAGCTGCTGCCGCGCGCCTTCGTCAAGAGCTCGCGAACCGATGCCATCCTGGACCTGCAGCACGGCTACATCGCGGTCAACAGCTCCAGCCGCAAGAGCGGCGAGAACGTGATGAGCGAGATCCGCGGCGCGCTCGGCAGCTTCCCGGCGCTGCCGCTCAATGCAGAAGTCGCCCCGCGCGCCATCCTCACCGGCTGGATCGCCGGCGAACCCCTGCCCGAAGGCCTGAGCCTGGGCGAAGAATGCGAGATGAAGGACCCGATCGAAGGCGGCGCGGTGGTCAAGTGCCAGCATCAGGAACTGCGCGGAGACGAGATCGACAAGCACCTGGAAGCCGGCAAGCAGGTGACCAAGCTGGCGCTGGTGCTGGACGACAATCTGTCGTTCGTGCTCGGCGACGATCTGGTGATCCGCAAGCTCAAGTTCCTCGATGGCGCCCTGGACCAGCTCGAACACAGCGAAGACGACGGCGCACGCGCCGAACTCGACGCGCGCTTCGCACTGATGAGCGCTGAAATCCGGCGCCTGTTCCTGCTGCTGGAAACCGCCTTGAAGCTGAGCAAGGCTGAATAACCAGGACTTCGAACGGTGGCGTCGTCGAGGTGCGTTGCGCGGCCTGAATCATCCGAGGTCTAAATCAAAAAGCTCTGTGAGTCGAGGGCGCGGTGTCCTCACCACTTGCGGGACACGCCGTGAACCCGTCCCTGGGGGCTCGGTGGCGGCATCCATGCCGCCACACGGTCCCGCAACCGGCAAGGACACCGCACCAGACAGTCGGTCGGCTGCTTTCTTGAAAGCGTGGCGCTCGGCTTGCGGTGGGCAGACGCGACGTTTGCAGATTGCGCGTCAAAACGCTTGTCTGCTGCTCGGTCTGCAGTGAGAAGAGTGGTGGGAAGCCGGTCGGGGCACAGTGGGTCAACCATCGCACCTCATCTTCTGCTTGCAACCATGCACACCGACCATCTCGACTGGTCCTTGCCCGCTCACCGTCGCGGGACCTTACGCGGCATGGATGCCGCGTAAGAGCCTGCAGGGACGTACTTGCGGCGTGTCCTGCGATGGTGGGCGGGCAAGGACCTTGCAGCCAAGTCGCCGATCCGCCGCTCTGCAGCTGTTCCATTCGCGCTATCCAGTACGACGCCCTAAGCACAGAGACTCGGCCGTGCTGGGCGGGCAAGGGCCCTGCAGCCAGGCCGCAGATCTAGCGACGTCGGCTGCGCCCACCTGGCGGTGGGCAGCGTCGTTTGCCAGCCGCTCAAAGAGGTCGCGCCAACATCGAATGCATCAACCGCTTCGTCTCACCACCTGACACATCGCAGCGCTATCCTGTGCCCATGTTCAAGCCCGTCCGCCGCCTGATTGCGCCGCCCTCGCAGGTTGTCGAACGCGACTGCCTGCGCGTGCAGCTGGAAGGGCGCCAGATCGAGGTGCTGCGCGTGCGCGACCCGCGCGCGCGGCGTATCAAACTCAGCGTCGACGAACGCGGCGCGCGGCTCACCTTGCCGCTGCGGGCCAGCCTGATCTCCGGCGAACGGTTCGTGCATGCGCACCTGGACTGGCTGAGCACGCAGCTGTCGCGGTACCAGCAGGTCGATGCATTTCCTGCACTGGAGCGCGGTGTGCCCGGGCTGCTGCCGTTGCGTGGCGTCCTGCTGCCGCTGCACTGGCACGAGGGCCGTTACACGCGCATCGACGTCGACGACGCGGGCGCGCATTTCCACGTGCCGTCCAGGCTGGGCGACGCCGGCCTGCGCCGCACGCTGAAGGAGTTCTACGAAGCGCAGGCACGCGCAGACGTCGGCCGCTGGTTACCCACGTATCTGCCCGGCTTGCCGCGCCCGCCCACGCGTTTGCGGCTCAAGGTGATGTCCTCTCAATGGGGTTCGCTGGCCCCAGACGGCTCGATGGCGCTGGACCTGGCGCTGGTGCTCGGGCGTCCGTCCGCGTTCGAATACGTGCTGGTGCACGAGCTCTGCCATCTGCTGCAGGCCAATCACTCGCCCGCCTTCTGGGCCGAAGTGGAACAGCGCTTCCCTGCCTGGCGCGACGAGCGCAGCTACTTCCACGAACACGGTCGCCAGCTCAAGGCGCAGTTGCGGCGGTTGTTGCAGGCCGAGTGAGGCCGGCGTCGCTGCGCAAAACCACCGCTGCCGCAGCCCTGCAATCATCCGGATGCGTATTGAATCCGGCAATGGCTCAGCACGACGGTCGCCTCATGCAAATCGCGCGAAAGGGCATCACGTGGTTAGCGCCACGCGTACGACGCGGCCCTGGCAAGTTGCCGGCAGGCCTGCGGTGACAGCCAGGCGAAGTGCGTTGTCAGGGCGCTGTTCGCAGCCGCCGCACCTGCATCCAGCGTAAGTCCCGACGTCCACTGATCGACGTGACACGCCACCGACCACACCTGCTGCAACAACAGGCGATCATCCGCATCCAAGTCCGCGGTCGCGTGCACCGTGTCGAAAAACGTCCACGGCGCATTCCACATCGCGAAGGATTCAATCGCAGCGACCACCCGCGCGTGATCTGCCATCGCGCTAGCTGATCTGCCCACCAGACATGCCTGCATCACGCATGTGGCAGCGTCTCCCAAAACCCATCGATCACCGCCGCCACCACCTGCGGCGCTTCCATATGCACATGGTGGGTGCCCGGCAGCAGGTGCAGGCGCGCGTCCGGCACCATGGCCACGCGGTGGTCGCGCAGGGGGGCGGAAAAATACGGCTGCCCCGGCGTGGCGAAGATGGCCTGGGTGGGGCATGCGATGGCCGCCAGCAGCGCGTCGATCTGCGCTTCGGTCATGCGGATGGCGGTGGGCAGGGTCAGGCGCGGGTCGGTGCACCAGCTGTAGCCGCCTTCGACCACGCGCAGGCCGCGCTCCACCAGCAGGCGTGCCGCCGGCTCGGTCAGTTGATTGGCCATCATGCGGGCGCGCACCGGCGCTTCCATCGAGGTGAACACACGCAGCGGCCGCTGCGCCAGGGTACGGGTCGAGCGCACGGAATCGCGCAACCGCTCGGCGGTGCCCTCCACCGGTTCGGCCAACGCCCCCAGCGCTTCGATCACCACCAACGCGGCGATACGCTCCGGTGCGGCGGCGGCCATCAGGCTGGCGACGCCGCCGCCAAGCGAGTGGCCCAGCAGGGTGAAGCGGTCCCAGCCCAATGCATCGGCGACCTGCAACAGATTGTGGATCGCGCTGCTCAGCGTGTACTCGGCGCCCATCGGCAGCCACGCGCTGTGGCCGTGACCGGGCAGGTCGAGCAGTACCAGATCCAGATCGGGTGCATGCAGATGCGCACTGAGCGGGACAAAGCTGGCTGCGTTATCGAGCCAGCCATGCAATGCCAGCACCCGGCGCGGCCCGCGTTGGGCGCTGCGCAAGCCGGTGACACGCCCGATGGCCAGCTCGCACGCAAACGGCTCCAACCTCACGCGCGGCGCGCCAGTGCGGCCAGCGCCTGCGCATGCGGTGGGGCGGCGTTGAGGCAGGGGATGTAACTGAGCGTGGCGCCGCGCTCGGCCAGCGTTTCGGCAAAGCCCAGGGCCACTTCTTCCAGCG
The DNA here is from genome assembly GCF_040182365.1 of Xanthomonas sp. 10-10. Lineage (NCBI taxonomy): Bacteria > Pseudomonadati > Pseudomonadota > Gammaproteobacteria > Lysobacterales > Lysobacteraceae > Xanthomonas > Xanthomonas sp. 10-10. The sequence goes on along the minus strand of NZ_CP144460.1, from coordinate 4,950,150 downwards.
TTTCAAGACAATCGGTGGCAAAGCCGGGGCACACCAGATCGAAGCTGCGTACGCCGCCTTCGGCCAACGCCCACAGCGTCGGCTCGGCATACGGCTGCAGCCAGCGCTCGGCACCGAAGCGCGACTGGTAGCCCATCTGCCAGTCGTCCGCGCCCAGGCCCAGCGCAGCGACGATCGCCTGCGCGCTGCGCTCGCATTGCTGCGGGTACGGATCGCCGGCGTTGGCCACGCGTTGCGGCAGGCCGTGGAAGGAGAACATCAGCTTCTCGCTGCGCCCGTGCGCCTGCCAGTGCGCACGGATGGAATCGGCGATCGCCGCCACCCAGCCGGCGTCCTCGCAATAGTCCTGGATCACGCTGACCTCGACCTCCGGTGCGCTGGGCCGCCAGGCATCCACCACGTCCTGGATCGAGGCGGTGGTGGTGGTCGAATACTGCGGATACAGCGGCAACACCACGATGCGCTTGATGCCGCGTGCGCGCAGCCCATCGAGCGTCTTGCGCAGGGCCGGTTCGCCGTAACGCATGGCCCATTCCACCTGCCAGTCGGGCATGACGTCCTTCAGGCCCTCGGCCAGGCGGCGCGTGTACACCGCCAGCGGCGAGCCGTCCGGCAGCCAGACCTTGGCGTATTTTTCCGCCGACTTGGGCCCGCGGATCGGCAGGATCACCCCATACAGCAGCGGCTTCCAGAACAGCGGCGGGATCGCCACCACGCGGCGGTCGCTGAGGAACTCGGCCAGGTAGCGGCGCACGGCCGGGGCGGTGGGCGATTCGGGAGTGCCGAGATTGACGACCAGCAGGGCGGTATCGGGGGTGGTGTTCATGCCGGCCATTCTGGCAGAGCCGGGCAGCACTGCCGAGGACAGCGTATCGATCGTTCCGATCTGCGGCGTCTTGCCGCCGGCTGCGCTCACCACCGATTCATTGCGCCAGCACTAACGTCGCGGCATTGCTATCTTTGACGGATCGTCCCTTGGAGCTTGTCATGCCTCGTCTGTCGCGTCTGGCCCTGTTGTTGTCGCTGACCTTCGCCGCCGGCCACGCCGTTGCCGGCCCGGAAGAGGATCAGCGCGCGCGTAACGCGGTGCGGGTGCTCAACGAGATCATGAAGATTCCCGAGCAGTCCATTCCGGACAAACTGCTCGACGAGGCACGCGCCATCGTGGTCATCCCCGACACGCTCAAGGCCGGGCTGGTGATCGGCGGCCGCCGCGGCCACGGCCTGATGTCGATGAAGAATGCCGACGGCAGCTGGTCGCAGCCGGTGTTCGTCAAGCTCACCGGCGGCAGCATCGGCTTCCAGGCCGGCGTGCAGTCTTCCGACGTGGTGCTGGTGTTCCGCAACGACCGCAGCCTGGACAACATCGTCAACGGCAAGTTCACCCTCGGCGCCGATGCCGGCGTGGCCGCCGGCCCGGTCGGTCGCAATGCCGCCGCCGCCACCGACGGCCAGCTCAAGGCCGAAATCTGGTCGTGGTCGCGCGCCCGCGGCCTGTTCGCCGGCGTGGCGCTGGATGGCGCGGTGCTGCAGATCGACGATGCCGCCGACCTCAACGCCTACGGCGGCGGCGCCACCCCGCGCATGATCTTCGAAGGCCGTACCAACGAGCGCCCGTCCACCGACGTGATCGCCTTCCGCGACCGTCTGGAAGAAGTCACCTACACCGCGCGTGCCAATCGCACCAGCGATGGCGACAGTGACGAGACTGCCCCCCCCGGGCCGGCGCGCGCGCCAGGCGCGGCCCCTGCAGCGCAATCGGCCCCGCCGCCGCCGGCCAACGAGGCCAGCACGGTGCCGATGCAGCCCAGCACCACGCCGCCCCCGCAGCAGGGGTTCCAGCCGGTGTCCGATGGCGAAATCCGCACCGAATCACTAGACGGCAACCGCTGACCGGCTGTCATCCCCCTGCGCGGTGCGCTGGGGTATCCTGCGTCTTCCTTCTTTTCAGCAAGCGAGCGGATCATGGGCGGTTTCAGCATTTGGCACTGGCTGATCGTGCTGGTGATCGTGCTGCTGGTGTTCGGTACCAAGCGGCTCACCAGTGGTGCCAAGGATCTCGGCAGCGCGGTCAAGGAATTCAAGAAAGGCATGCACGACGACGACAAGCCGGCCGGCAAGCTCGGCGACGACTCCCGGACTGCCGAGCAGGCGCGTGAGGCGCAGGCCGACCGCGACCGCGACGCGCGCTGATCCGGAGCAGCGTCGGTGTTTGACATAGGTGTTGGCGAACTGACGCTGATTGCGATCGTCGCCCTGGTGGTGCTCGGTCCCGAGCGTTTGCCCAAGGCGGCCCGGTTTGCCGGATTGTGGGTGCGCCGTGCGCGCATGCAGTGGGATTCGGTCAAGCAGGAGCTCGAGCGCGAGCTGGAAGCCGAAGAACTCAAGCGCAGCCTGCAGGACGTGCAGGCCTCGCTGCGCGAAGCCGAAGGGCAGCTGCGCAACACCCAGCAGCAGGTCGAAGAAGGTGCGCGCGGCGTGCATGACCAGGCGCGCGGCCTGCACGACGAGATCGGCCGCGATATCGACATCCGCACCAGCGCCACGCCGGTGGCCGCACCGCTGGAGTTGCCTGCCGATGCGCCAGTGGTGCTGGAGCCGGGCAGCGTGCAGCCGCTCGCGCAGGTGCCGGGGCCATCTCCGGTCATTGCCCAGGCACAGCCGATTGCGCCCGCACCGCGGCAGACGCTGGTGCCGGCACCGCACGGCGGCCTGACCTCCACACCGGTGAATGCGCAGGGCAGCACCGTGCCCACGCCCGCAGATGGCAGCAGCACCCAGGAGAAGGCGCCTTGAGCCTGTTCGACGACGCACAGGCCGAGAGCAGCCTGATCGAACACCTGGTCGAATTGCGCGCGCGCCTGGTGCGTGCGTTGATCGGCCTGGGCGTGGTGTTGCTGGCGCTGCTGCCGTTTTCGCGTGCGATCTATTCCTGGCTGGCCGCGCCGCTGATCTCGCAGCTCCCGCTGGGGCAGACGATGATCGCGATGAACCCGGCCGGCGCGTTCTTCGCCCCGCTCAAGCTCACCTTCTTCGTGGCGGTCTTCGTCAGCGTGCCATGGCTGCTGTATCAGGCCTGGGCGTTCGTGGCGCCAGGCCTGTACCAGCGTGAGAAGAAGCTGGCATTTCCGTTGCTGGCCTCGGCGGTGGCGCTGTTCTACATCGGCTGCGCGTTCGCGTATTTTCTGGTGTTGCCGGCGGTGTTCCACTTCCTCACCACGTTCAAGCCGGACGTGATCGCCATTACCCCGGACGCCAATTCCTATCTGGATTTCGTGCTGGCGATCTTCTTCGCCTTCGGTGCCAGTTTCGAATTACCGGTCGCGCTGGTGATCCTGGTGCTGCTGGGCTGGGTCAGCCCCAAACAGCTGAGCGAGGGCCGCGGCTACGCCATCGTCGGTATCTTCATCCTGGCCGCCGTGCTCACCCCGCCGGACGTGGTCTCGCAGCTGATGCTGGCCATCCCGATGTGCCTGCTCTATGAGCTGGGCATTATCGCTTCGCGCGCTGTGGGGCCGAAAGAGTAGCGTCATGGGAGAAAGCTTGCAGCTTGGCTCGATCATCGCCACACGAAAGCTTACGTTTACTCACGCGGATGCCTCTGTGGAGGCGGTGACTTTGATGATCGGCGTACCCGTCTCCGACGGTGCTGATGATTGGATCTGTCCTTACCTTGTCAAAGCCGAGTCGTTTCAAAAGTTCTTTCGGATGACTGGTGTTGATTCAATGCAGGCGCTGATTCACACCGTTAGCGTTCTCCAAGACGAATTGAGTGCCCTGGCCCGCAAGCATGTAGGCACATTCCAGTACCTGGATGGGGAAGACCTGATGCTGGCAAATCCGCTTCGACGGTCAGACTGATTTAGGCGCCAATTCTTATGGAAAAGTATTGATAAAACCGGCAGGAAAGCCTTTCTCTTGAAGTTGCTGGACGCTCGTCAGCGTCCGACGATGTCACTGAAGCATTTCATTTGGGTAAGCCGTTGGGCACTCGTGCAATGGTTGCTCGTGCTTGCCTTGCTCGTGGTGGTAATTGCCCCTGTATTTGGTCGGGACCATTCACAGATTATCGTCTGCCTGGGAGTTGGTCTGTTGCTAGGGTTTTTGCTGAATTCTCGACAGGGCTCCAAGAACTGGCCCTGGCTTTGGAGCGTCATCGACTGGGCCAAAGTGGAGCGTGAAATAGCCCAGAGCACATATGACGAGTCCTAGGCGATCTTATTCGAGGTTAGCCATCTGTACTGGCCCGTGAGCCAGTCCTGTGTATGGAGCCTCCATGCTTGACCCAATTGCATTGGCGCGCCAGCGCAGCTAGGCCGGCGCATGATTCTCTGCGCAGCTTCAAGCAAGCTTAGCCAAGGGATCAAGCCGCAAACACATCCGGGCGCGAGGGTGGGGTGGGCTGGGCGGTGGCGCCTTCGTGGGTGAACATCTGTTTCCACGCGGCGTAGACCGAGCCGGCGAACACCGGCATCAGCACCGCCATCAGCAGCAGCTGCGCCAGCCACATCGCCACCGTTTGCCCTGCCACCAGGCCGACGATCAGCGCCACGATCATCACCGCGAAATAGATCGCGAAGATGGCGATGAAGGCCAGCACGAAGAACACCAGCATCGCCGGCAGGTTGTGCAGGCTGGCACGCAGGCTTTCGCGCAGTGCGTGGCTGCCGGTGCTGCGGTCGAACATCACCTGCGGCGGCATCACGAACAGCGCCAATGTCATTGCCGCAAACGTGGCGATGGTCAGCAGCAGCCACAACAGGATGCGCCCGGCCGGCAGGCTGGCCGCAAGCTGCTCGATCTGCACCGGGTCCGGCTGCGCGCCGGATTGGCTGATCTGGTTGATCTTGAGCATCACCTCGGACAACTGCTGCAGCCCGCTGGCGCCAATCATCGCCAGCAGCAGCACGCCCAGCAGCAGGCCGGCAATCAGTTGCGGCAGCAGCGACACCAGCAAATGCGGCGCACGGCCGTCCTGCAGGCCGTGCAGCAGGTGCGATGGCTTGGCGATGCGGCCCTGGTCGACTTCGCGGATTGCCCACAGCATGCCGCCCATGAACAACGGGCCGGCCAGCACCAGCAGGAACTGCAGCGCCGGGCCCAGCAGCGGCACCAGCACCGACAGCGACACCACCAGCGAGGCGGCCACGCTCCAGATCACCCCCAGCGAGCCAAGCGCCAGCGGCGCCCGCTTCAGCAGCGAGAAACCGGTCAACAGCCATTCTGCGCCAGCGGATGCCGGCACCTTGCGAATTTCGCTCATTCCCATTCCGGATCGATACGCGCGCCGGACCATCCGGCGTGACGCGATTATCGCTGCTTTTACGTGTGCGCGGCGGGATGAGCGTTCACTGTTTGCAGGCCGCGTGCGTGATGCACGAACCGGCGCAGCAGCTTGCGGGCGACCGGGGCTGCGGTGACCTCGCGGGCGACCGTGCGCGCGCAGTGACCGTGGCGGGCAATGCACTCGGCGCGCGCGCGGACATAGCCGCGCATATGGTGGGTGGCGAACTCCGGGTGGAACTGTACGCCCCAGGTGGCCCGGCCCCAACGGAAGGCGTGGCAACGGTCCTGACGCGAATGCGCCAGCACGATGGCGCCGTCCGGCGCGCGCACCACCGTCTGCAGGTGGGTGGCATGGGCCGGGAACTGCGCCGGAAGGCCTGCAAACAACGGGTCCTGCCCGGCCGGCGGGTGCAGCTCCAGCGCGATGGTGCCGGACTCGCGCCCGGCCGGGTTGTAGTCGACCTCGCCGCCCAGCGCGTGGGCCAGCAACTGATGGCCGTAGCAGATGCCCAGCAACGGCTTGCCGTCATGGGCGGCGTCGCGCAGCCACTGCGCGCTGCGCTCGCTCCAGTCGGCGCGGTCGGTGACGAATGCGGCCGAGCCGCTGATGATGATGCCGGCAAAGCGGCCGCGGTCTGGCAGGTCGTCGCCATTGGCGACATCGATCACCACGGTCTCGCGCTCGGCCAGCCCGGCTGCCACACGGATCCAGTGCGGAAAGCGGCCGTATCGCTTCATCTCCGGCACGGGGTGGCCGGTTTCGATGATCAGGAACGGCAAAACGGACATGCGCGAGAACCCGGACACGACAGATGCCCCCGATTGTAGGCGGCAGTGGCGCGTTTTTTTCAAGTCCGGACCCAATACGAAGGCTGTGCGTGATTGCCGATTGCCATGTGCTGATGCCCTCGCGGCCGGGTAGATGGAATGGCGACGACGGTGGCTGGCGGCCGTCGCACATCACCGATATCGGCAGGCGGGCGCTTGACTGGACGGCAGTAGCGCCCTCAACCCTGCAGCTGGAGCATGCCTGGGGATGCTTGAACGGGAGAGCGACGGGGTGCTGCAACGCGCAGTCCTGGGGTTTGCAGGGCTGCGTGGTCCGGCCGTACCGATGCCGGCAGTCGGCGCGCGACCGGTCTGCCGCAGCACGCTCGCGCTTGCAGTTGTCGGAGCATGCCTTGGGGCGCTCGAACGTGAGACGGACAAAGTGCTGCTATACGCGGCCCCAAGGGAGCTGCGCGTTCTTCAACGGCTTGGGTGGGGCTGTACCGCTGGCGGCAGACGGGCGCACGGGACCGCCGCCGGGTTCTCGCCGATACCGTCAGGGCATGCCCCAAGGCGCTTGAGCGGGAGGGCGACGGAGCGCTGTTACGTCTGGTCGCAGGGCATGGCACCTTCCAGGCCAGCGACATGCGCCGAGCCTGTGCCGGGTGCCGTGTGGTGGCTGCATCGGGTCGTTCTGGTCGGTTACGCGCAGCGGCCTGGATGCCGCCGTGCCAGACAGCGGTCGTGCAGGCGTGCCCGGACGCAGCGTGCGTCGCGGCATGCCGCGTCTGGCGCTCGCAAAGGCAATCCACGCCGGGGGTGGGTCTGCCCAGAATCGGCATAGTTTCCTCCGAAAATGCACAAACGAGCTCCGCCGATGCGGACCGCTTATTCCCGCGGCGGAAGCACCGACAGCACTTCTTCGATGGTGGTCAGCCCGGCGGCGACCTTTTCCAGGCCGGTGCGGCGCAGCGTGCGCAGGCCGTCGCCGCGTGCGGCCTGGCTGAAGCTGGCCAGGTCGGTGTCGGCGCGGATCAGGCTGCGCAACCGCGGACTCACCGGCAGCAATTCGTACAGGCCCACGCGGCCGAGATAGCCGGTGCGGCGGCATTCAAGACAACCGACCGGCGCGTGCACGTTGAGCACTTCCGGCAGCGCTTCGCCCGGCTCTCGGATCGCCGACCAGTCGTCGTCGCTGAGCGTGTGCGGGCGCTTGCAATGCACGCACAGGGTGCGCACCAGCCGCTGCGCCAGCACGCCGTTGAGCGTGGAGGCGACCAGGTAATGCGGCACGCCCAGGTCCAGCAAACGGGTGATCGCCGAGGCGGCGTCGTTGGTGTGCAGCGTCGACAGCACCAGATGCCCGGTCAGCGAGGCCTGCACCGCCATCTGCGCGGTTTCCAGGTCGCGGATTTCGCCGATCATGATGATGTCCGGGTCCTGGCGCAGCAGCGTACGCACGCCGCTGGCGAAATCCAGGTCGATGTTCTGCTGGACCTGCATCTGGTTGAATTCCGGCGCGATCATTTCGATCGGGTCTTCCACGCTGCACACGTTCACATCCGGCGTGGCCAGGCGCTTGAGCGTGGAGTACAGCGTGGTGGTCTTGCCCGAGCCGGTGGGGCCGGTGACCAGCACGATGCCATGCGGGCGCTCGACCAGCGCGCTCCAGCCGGCGGCTTCTTCCGGGCTGAAGCCGAGTTGTTCGATGCTCTTGAATGCCGAATCCGGGTCGAAGATGCGCATCACGCACTTCTCGCCGAACGCGGTGGGCATCGTGGACAGGCGCATTTCCACCTCGCGCCCGCCCGGCGAACGGGTCTTGATGCGGCCGTCCTGCGGGCGGCGGCGCTCGGCCAGGTCCATGCGGCCGAGCACCTTGATGCGGCTCACCACGGCGGTCATCACCGACGGCGGTACTTCCAGCACCTTGTGCAGCACCCCGTCGATACGGAAACGCATGCGCCCGGCCTCGCGACGCGGCTCCAGATGGATGTCGCTGGCCCGCTGTTCATAGGCGTACTGCAGCAGCCAGTCGACGATATGCACGATGTGGTGGTCGTCGGCGTTGACATCGCCGGCGCGGCCCAGTTCCACCAGCTGTTCGAAACTGGGCAGGCCCGAGCTCGACTCCGCGCCGCGTGCATCGCCACGCGCGCCGCGCACCGACTGGGTCACGCCGAAGAACTCCATCGTGTAGCGATGCAGGTCCAGCGGGTTGATCAGCGCCAGGTCGATGCGACGCCGGCTCAGGTGCTGCACGTCGGCCAGCCAGTCCAGCGCCAGCGGCTCGCTGGTGGCGATCAGCACGCGTTCGGCATCCAGCGCCAGCGGCAGGATGCGGTGGCGGCGCGCGTAGGCATGCGAGACCACGCCGGTGACCGCGGCCACATCGATGCGGGTGGGGTCGATGCGCAGGTAGCGCAGGCCGGTGCGTGTGGCCAGCCATTCGGTGAGCCGTTCCAGGCCCAGCTCGCCGGCCGGCGGCTGCGCGGCATGCAGCTTGAGATTGGCCAGCAGCACCAGTGGATGCACTTCGCTGGCGTTGCGTACCCCGGCGGCGGAGAACTGCACGCGCTCGTGTTCGTGCGGCACCACCATGCCATCGGCGAGCAACGCGGCGGCCACCGGGTCGAACATCAGTCGTCCGCGTGGCAGGATCGCCACCGCACCCTCTGGATCGGCCGTACGCCGCTGTTCCATCGCTTGTTTCCCCTGCAGCGGTGCTCCGCGGCAAAGCGCTGCGGGTCGGCCGGTATACTAGCGCACCCCTTCCGCACGGCCCTTGCTGCATGTCCGATTCCCGCCGCGTTCCAATCACGTTCCAGGGCCTGATCCAGACCCTCAACCAGTACTGGGCCGAGCAAGGCTGCGTGCTGATCCAGCCGCTGGACCTGGAAGTGGGCGCAGGCACGTTCCATCCGGCCACCTTCCTGCGCGCGCTGGGACCGGAGCCGTGGAATGCGGCCTACGTGCAGCCCTCGCGCCGCCCCACCGACGGCCGCTACGGCGAAAACCCCAACCGACTGCAGCGCTACTACCAGTACCAGGTGGCGATGAAGCCCAACCCGGACAACATCCAGGACCTGTACCTGGGCTCGCTCAAGGCGCTAGGCATCGACCCACTGGTGCACGACCTGCGCTTTGTCGAAGACAACTGGGAATCGCCGACGCTGGGCGCCTGGGGCCTGGGCTGGGAAGTCTGGCTCAACGGCATGGAAGTGACCCAGTTCACCTACTTCCAGCAGGCCGGCGGCCTGGAGTGCAAGCCGGTACTGGGCGAGATCACCTACGGGCTGGAACGGCTGTGCATGTACCTGCAGAGCTGCGACAACGTCTACGACCTGGTGTGGACCTACGGCCCGGATGGCGCGCCGGTGAGCTACGGCGATGTCTATCACCAGAACGAGGTGGAGCAGAGCGCCTACAACTTCGAACATGCCAATGTGGCCGAGCTGTTCCATCGGTTCGACGCGTGCGAGGCCGAGGCCAGGCACCTGGTCGAGGTCGGCCTGCCGTTGCCGGCGTACGAGCAGGTCACCAAGGCCAGCCACGCGTTCAACCTGCTGGATGCGCGCCGCGCGATCAGCGTGACCGAACGCCAGCGCTACATCCTGCGCGTGCGCGCGCTGGCGCAGGGCGTGGCGCAGGCGTATTACGCACAACGCGAGAAGCTGGGCTTTCCCGGAGTCAAGCGCTGATGCTGTGTCCTTCCCCCGCTGGCGGGGGAAGGTGCCCGCAGGGCGGATGGGGGCAGTACGTCTCCGCCGTCTTGGCACGACCCTCGTCCGGCGCGGCGCGCCACCTTCTCCCGCCAGCGGGAGAAGGACATTCTCCAGTCACCTTCGTCCGTTGATGGCAGAAGGGACATAAGCCAAGGTTCACCTGATATGAGCGAACACCTTCCCCTGCTGATCGAACTGGGCACCGAAGAGCTGCCGGTCAAGGCGCTGCCGGGCCTGGCGCAGGCCTTCTTCGATGGCGTGCTGGCCGGTCTGGAAAAGCGCGGCGTCGCCGTCACCCGTGGCGATGCCAAGCCGCTGTCCACGCCGCGCCGTCTGGCGGTGCTGCTGCCGGGCGTGGCCACCGAGCAGCCCGAGCAGCGCTCCGAAGTGCTGGGCCCGTATCTCAACATCGCCCTCGACGCCGAGGGCAAGCCGACCAAGGCACTGGCCGGTTTCGCCGCCAAGGCCGGAATCGACTGGACCGCACTGGAGCGCACCAGCGACGCCAAGGGCGAGCGCTTCGTGCATCGCGCGGTGACGCCGGGCGCGCGCACCGCCGACTTGCTGCCCGACATCCTGCGCGAGGCGATCGCTGCGATGCCGATCCCCAAGCCGATGCGCTGGGGCGCACACGAATACGCCTTCGCGCGGCCGGTGCAGTGGCTGGTGCTGCTGTTCGGCAACGAGGTGATTCCGGCCGAATTGCTGGGCGTGCGTGGCGACCGCGTCAGCCGTGGCCACCGCTTCATGCATGAGGGCGAGGTATCGTTGGCAGTGCCGGGCGATTACATCGACGCATTGCGCAGCGCGCATGTGCTGGTGGATGCCGATGCACGCCGCACGCGCATCATCGAAGAGGTCGAAGCGGCCGCTAGGCAGGCCGGCGGCAGCGCGCGCATCAGCGACGACAACCTGGAGCAGGTAGTCAACCTGGTGGAATGGCCGTCGGCGGTGCTGTGCAGTTTCGAGCGCGAGTTCCTGGCGGTACCGCAGGAAGCGCTGATCGAAACCATGGAAATCAACCAGAAGTTCTTCCCGGTGCTGGACGACGGCGGCAAGTTGACCGAGCAGTTCATCGGCATCGCCAATATCGTCTCCAGGGACGTGGCCGAAGTGGCCAAGGGCTACGAGCGGGTGATCCGCCCGCGCTTTGCCGATGCCAAGTTCTTCTTCGACGAAGACCTCAAGCAGGGGCTGGAGGCGATGGGCGCGGGTCTGGCCAGCGTCACCTACCAGGCCAAGCTGGGCAGCGTGGCCGACAAGGTGGCGCGCGTGGCGGCGCTGGCCGAGGCGATCGCGCCGCAGGTCGGTGCCGATCCGGTGCAGGCGCGTCGCGCCGCGCAGCTGGCCAAGAACGACCTGCAGTCGCGCATGGTCAACGAATTCCCCGAGTTGCAGGGTATTGCCGGGCGGCATTACGCCAAGGCTGCTGGTGAGCCTAGCGAGATTTCATTGGCGATCGACGAGGCGTATCAACCGCGTTTTGCCGGCGACGACATCGCACTGTCGCCGTTGGGCAAGGTGCTGGCGATTGCCGAACGTTTGGATACCTTGGCCGGTGGCTTTGCGGCCGGTTTGAAGCCGACCGGCAACAAGGACCCGTTCGCGCTGCGGCGTAATGCGTTGGGGTTGGCGCGGACGGTGATTGAGAGTGGGTTTGAGCTGGATCTGAAGGTGACGTTGGTGACTGCGGTCAAGTTGCTGCCGTGGGATCGCCTCATGAGAAAAGCGACGCTGAAAGACGAAGAAAGAATTGCTGATATCGACTCCGCACAATACGCGCAGCTCGCTTCTGAAATCTTCGACTTCATCCTGGACCGCCTACGCGGCTACTACGCAGACAAAGGCGTCCCTGCCACGCACTTCAATGCGGTCGCCGCATTGTTCTCGGTCGCGCCCGAGGGCGCTCCTGCAGGGCTCGTAGGAGCGCACCCCGGCGCGACCCACGGCTCCCTCTACGACTTCGATCGCCGCATCGATGCCATCGGCATCTTCGCCACGTTGCCCGAAGCCGAAGCCTTGGCCGCAGCCAACAAGCGCATCCGCAACATCCTGCGCAAGGTCGAGGGCGAGATTCCCGGCGATATCGACACCCGCCTGCTGCGCGAACCGGCCGAAGAAGCCCTGGCCGAAGCGGTGGAAGCGGCCATCGGCGACACCGGCGATGCGTTGCACCGCCACGACTACGTTGCCGTGCTCGCGCGCCTGGCCCGCCTGCGCCCGCAGGTGGATGCGTTCTTCGAGGGCGTGATGGTCAACGCCGAAGACCCGCAGCTGCGTGCCAACCGTCTGGCGCTGCTGAAGAAGCTCGGCGACCGCCTCGGCAGCGTTGCCGCCATCGAGCATCTGTCCAGCTGATGTCCACCGCTGCCGGCGCGACGCAGTGGCACAGTGCGCAGGCTGCGCTGGCACGCCGCGACATGCCCGCAGCGGCGGCGGCGTTGCAGGCGGTGTTGGCGCTGGAGCCGACGCATGTGTCGGCCCGTGTGCTGTTGGCCGGCACCGTGCTGGCGAGCGGCAGGATGCGCGAGGCGGTCACCCAGCTACGCCTGGCCGCGCGCGATCTGGGCGAGGATGTGACGCTGCGTTGCCGTGTGGCACAAGCGCTGCTGCGCGTCGGCGAACATCGACCGTTGCATGCGCTGCTGCGGCATCCATCGGTGCTGCAGTGTGGCGATGGCGCGACGCTGGCCTTGCTGGCGCACGTACACCAATCCCTGGGCGAACATCCCGAGGCACTGGCGATGATGCAACGCGCGCAGGCCTGCGGATTCGATGGCGCGGATTTCCGCTTTTTCCTTGCCGTGCAATTGCAGTTCAACGGGCATCTGGATGCGGCCGCGCAGGCGCTGGAACAGACCCTGGCGCAGAAGCCCGGCTACGGCCGCGCGGCGCTGACGCGTGCACGCTTGCGTCGCCAGAGTACGAGCGATAACCATGTCGCGGCGCTGCGCCAGCAGTTGCAGCGCTCCGCTCCCGGGAGCGAAGACCGTGCCGGGCTGGCGTTCGCGCTGTACAAGGAGCTGGAGGACCTCGGCGATACCGATGCCGCCTGGGATGCGCTGCAACAGGGCAATGCGGTCATGCACGCACGCTTGCGCCACGATGCCCAGGCCGAGGCATCGCTGTACGCGCAATTGGGCGCCTTGGCCGATCAGGGGGTGTTCGCAGCCCAGCCGGCCGACGTTGCACACGGCCCGCAACCCATCTTCGTGCTTGGCCTGCCACGCTCGGGCACCACGGTGCTCGAGCGCATGCTGGGCAACCATTCGCAGATTGTCGCTGCGGGCGAGCTGAGCGACTTCGGCCATCAGTTGCGCTGGGGCGCGGACCAGGCCGGGCGAAGCCTGCTGGATGCAGGCCTGTTGCAGGCGCTGCCCACGCTGGACTACGCACAGGTCGGGCAGCGCTATCTGGAGCAGACGCAGTGGCGCGCCGGGTCGGCCCGCTGGTACATCGACAAGTTGCCTGCCAACGCGGTGGCGATCGGGCCGATTGCACGTGCCTTGCCGGGCGCGCTGATCGTGCATCTGGTGCGCGAGCCGATGGCGGTGTGTTTTTCCAACTATCGCGCGCTGTTCGGCGATTCCTATGCCTACAGCTACGACCTGCAAACCCTGGCGCGGCATTACCAGGCGTATCACGGCCTGATGGCGCACTGGCGTGCCGCGCTCCCGGGCCGGGTGATCGATGTGGACTATGCGCAGATGGTGCGCGATCCGTCTGCGGTGCTGGAGCAGTTGATGAGGCGCTGCGGGTTGGCGATAGAGCCGGGGCAGATCGACATCACCCGCAATGCCGCAGCGTCGGCCACGCTAAGCAGCGTGCAGGTGCGCGAAGGTGTGCATGGGCGCAATGTGGAAGCGTGGCGCCGCTACGCAACGCAACTGGAGCCGCTGAGGCAGGCCTTGCTGCGTGCAGGCATGATCGAAACAAACGCTACGCTCTAGGAGCGGCTGACCAACGAGCGCGTTCACCGTCGTGTGGATACGGCCTGCGGTTTGATCCCCGTCAGCACGTCACCACGTCGGCAGATGCGATGTTTTCGCGACTTGCCGGACCCTGTGGCGGAATGGATGCCGCGCAAGAACTTACGCGGATAGGCGCACGGCATGTCCTGCAAGCGGTGAGGGCATCGCGCCCTCGCCCACGTGCCTGGACATCTCTGCCAAGACCAACGCGACCAGCACCTGGAGTCCATCGACACGGCGTTCAGTCGATGTTGGTCGCTGCGCTTGGGTCCGGTCCAGACGCATCTGCGTCGATGGTCCTGCAGCAAAGAAGACCGGCAGTCATGCTGACTGCCGGTCGTTGGTCACAACCAATGACTCACTGCGCGCCGAAGCGCCAGTTCAATTCCAGCATGTAGGAACGGCCGTAGCCGGTGTAGTTGAAGATGTTGTAGTACGGGTAGCTGTTGTAGGTGCGGTCGCGCGGCGGCCGGGTATTGGCGACGTTGTTGACCGTCGCGGTCAGCGAGATGTCATCGCTGACCGCGTAGTCCAGCGTCGCATTGAACGTGGTCCAGGCGCCGACCTTGCGTGCCCCTTCCACCGCGTAGCCGTCGGTACTCTGCTGCGAAAGAAGGTTCGGCGTACGGCCGTAACGCTGGCCGAACAAGGTGGTGGTCCACGCATCCTTCTGCCAGGTGATCGAGGCATTGGTGATGCTGCGGAACTCGGAAGAGAAGAACGGCTCGCTCAGCAGGTCGCGCACCGGGTCTTGCGGGAACTGCTGACTTTCGTGCTTGAGCGTCAGGTTGTATTGCGCGTCGAACACAAACAGGCCCCACGACTCGGTGGCCAGGTTGTAGGTCGCCTTGGTCAGCACGCCGGAGATTTCCTCGTTGGAAATATTGACCGGGTTGATGCGGATATTGCTCAGGCGATTGGGTACCGGCGCATCGGCGGCGGTGCGATCGATGCGCGACAGCGCGTCGACGCAGGTTGGCGAGTTGATGTCCAGGGCGCCGAGCCGGCAGGCCGATTCGTTCTGCAGCAACGCATCGGTGCTCAGGTCGCTGACCTTGTCATCGATCTTGATGTTGTAGTAATCGGCATTGACGCTGAAGCGTGCGCTCGGCGACCACACCACGCCGGCGCCCCAGGATTTGGCGGTGATCGACTGCAGATCCGCATTGCCGGACCGACGGCCCTGGATGCTGGTGCCGGAATAGGTGCAGTCGGCGATCGGCACGCCGGGTTCTTCGAGTGCGCAACGGTAGTAGTCGTTGACGCCCTGGAAGAAGCCGCTGTCGCCAGCGAATGAGAACGCCATGTCCGGTGCCTTGAACGCGGTGGCGTAGTTGCCGCGGAACAGCAGCGAATCGATCGGACGGAATTCCAGCGCGGCCTTGTAGGTGAACTTGGAATCGCCACCGCCGCCCTGGTTCTTGTAGTCGTCGTAACGGCCGGACAGATTGGCCGTCAGGGTGCTCAGGATCGGCACGCGCATTTCGAACGCCGCCGCCCAGTTCTCACGCTTGCCGCTGCCCTGGGTGCCGGTCAGCTGGTAGAAGTCGCCGGCGATCACGCGCTGATCGGTCGGGTTGGTCCAGTACTGATTACCTGCCTGCAACACGCCGGCGATGCCGACCGCACCGGCCGGCATGTTGAACAACTCGGTGTTGGTCAGTTGCAGGTTCACGTTCTGGGTCCAGGTCCTGGACTTGGTGCGGATTTCGTCGTTGAAGCTGCGGTACTGCGCCGGCGTCAATGCGCGGTAGAAGTTGGCATCGTTGGGCGAATAAATCGGGTAGCCGTAGTACTCGCCCTGCGGAGCGCCAAGGAACTGTTCGCGGAAAAAATCTTCGATACGGTCGGCGAGCGGCCACTGCTGGCGGCTTTCGATGCGATATTCCGAGCGTGCGTAATACGTATCGTAGGTCCAGTTGCTGGCACCCAGGCCGCCTTTCAGGCCGAGCGCGATGTTGTAGGAGTCGGCAGTCTGGCGGTCGTTGTTGAAGTTCTGATTGCCGGTTTCTTCCGGCGCAAAGATGCGTTGATAGCTTTCGAGCTGCTGGCTATCCCCGTTGTAGAAAAAACCACCGGTATCGGACGAGGTCTGCCAGAAGCGGGGTCCACTATTGACCTCGACCTTGGTGCGATTGAGCAGCAGGGTCGAGTACAGCTCGACGTTGTCGTTGAACGCATAGCTCAGGTTGGCATAGCCGCTGGCGCTGCGTTCCTTGTTGAGGATGCTGGCATACCCTGGCTCGGTACGGCTGCTGCAGAAGTTGCCGCGGTTGGCGCGGTTGTCGTACTGCACCGAGCCATTGAACAGCGGTCCCAAGGCAGCGCAATTTTCGGCGCCCGGGTCGATGTAGGTGGTTGGGAGGTTATGCAAGGCGATACGTGAGCCATAACGCAGTGTCGGGTCCGGATTGTCGCTGGTGGAATCGAAATCGCGGCGCTGATAGCCGTAGATCGGGTCCTGGTTGTTGAGCTGCA
This sequence comes from Xanthomonas sp. 10-10, assembly GCF_040182365.1. NCBI lineage: Bacteria > Pseudomonadati > Pseudomonadota > Gammaproteobacteria > Lysobacterales > Lysobacteraceae > Xanthomonas > Xanthomonas sp. 10-10. The sequence goes on along the minus strand of NZ_CP144460.1, from coordinate 4,933,922 downwards.
GGCCCCACACGATGTTGGCGCCGCCGATCTCGTTGCCGCCGGTCAGCTGAAAGCGCTGGTTGTTGCCGCCACCGCCGTCATAGGTGCCCATGCGGTAATTCATCTGCACGCCGTCCATGCGCTTTTTCAGGATGATGTTGACCACACCGGCGATTGCGCTGGAGCCGTAGATCGAGGACTGGTTACCGGGCGCCACGTCGATGCGCTCGACCATGCCCACCGGCACGCTGGCCAGATCGACGAAGTTGCTCTGCCCGTTGTACAGCAGCGGGTAGTCGGCCATCGGCCGGCCGTCGATCAGCACCAGGGTGAAGCCGGGATCCAGGCCGAGCAGGCTCAGCGACTTGGCGCCGGCGGTGAATCCTCCGCTGAACTGGCCATCCTGCACCGAGCCGGTCGCCATCGGTTGCGAGCGCAGCACGTCGTAGACGTCCTTGAAGCCGCGGCGCTGGATGTCCTGGGCGGTGATCGAGAACACCGGGGTTGCGGTTTCGACCTGGGAACGGGGGATCAACGACCCTGTCACCGTCACCTTGTCCAGTTGAGTGACTTCACCTTGATCCTGTGCCATGGCAAGCGATGGCATGGTCAGTGCGGTGCAGACCGCCGTAACCAGTAAATGACGCTTCATGAAACGCACCTCTCTCTCCAAAGGTATGAACGGGCGCGCGGCAATCGGGGGTCCGCACGCAATGGGTGTCAACGAAACGTTAACAACGCACCGACTGTACCCAGTTCCGTCCGCTGCCGTATAGGCGTGTTTCTTCAGATTTTTTGTCCCTTCACGCCCAGGCTGGGTATCCTTTGCCGATGCTTAAAGCCGCGTTTGCTCTCTCCCTGCTGTGCACCCTGTTCGTTCCGCTGCAAGCGATTGCCCGGGCGACCATCGACAAGATCGAGATCAAGGGCCTGGACGACGGCGACGATGCCGAGATGATCGAGAACATCGAGGTCTCCCTGTCTCTGTATGAGGCCGTCGGTAAGGAGCAGGGCGAGTCGCGACTGGAGTACCTGCTGGCGCAGGCCGAGCGGCAGACGCGCGAGGCGCTGGAGCCGTTCGGCTACTATTCGCCCACCATCGAACTGGCCGCGCCGCGCAACGGCGACCGGGTGACGGTGGTGATCACGGTGAACCGTGGCGAGCCGGTGCGGGTGCGCACCTCGCATATCTCCATCACCGGCTGGGCCGAGCAGGACCGCTATCTGGGGCAGGACCTCAAGCAGTTCGAGCCGCGCGAAGGCCAGGTCTTCAGTCATCCGCAATACGAAGCCAGCAAGGTGCGCATCACCCGGCGGCTGGCCGAGCGCGGATACTTCGATGCCGATTTCACCCAGCGCCGGGTGGCGGTGACGCGCGCCGAACACGCGGCCGACATCGACCTGAACTGGGACAGCGGCCGCCGCTACGACATGGGCAAGGTACGCTTCGACTACGACTACTTTCGCGATGGCCTGTTCGACCCGCTGGTGTACTGGGACGAGGGCAGCTACTACCACGAAGGCAAGCTGGATCGGCTGCGCGAGTCGCTGACCAAGCTGGATTACTTCAGCACCATCGACATCCAGCCCAAGCCCGAAGAAGCCGACGCCGATGGCCGCGTGCCGGTGGACGTCAAACTCACCCGCGCCAAGCGCACCGTGTATACCTCGGGCCTGAGCTACGGCAGCGAGAGCGGGGCCGGTGTGCGCGGCGGGGTGGAGCGGCGCTATGTGAATTCGCGCGGCCACAAGATGGACACGCAGCTGGACTACGCGCAGAACCGCAAGAGCCTGACCACCAGCTACCGGGTACCGGCGTTCCGCTGGCTCGACGGCTGGTATACCGCCTCGGCGCGCCTGTACGACGAGCAGACCGATTACATCGACCTGCGCAACGTCAAACTCACCGGCAGCCGCAGCGGCCAGATCAACGAGCGCTGGAGCGCCATCGCTTCGATCAATGCCTTGCGCGAGCGCTGGCGGTTCAGCAGCGGCAACGACTTCGAAGGCGCGGTGTACGAAACCTCCACGCTGATCTATCCGCAGCTGCAGGCCAACTACGTCAATGTCGACGACCGGCTGTTTCCGCGCAGCGGTGTGTCGGGCCAGGCGCTGATCCGTGGTGGCGCCGAAGGTGCCGGCTCGGACACCAACTTCGGCCAGCTCTATGGCCAGCTGCGCTGGTTCCTCGGTGCCGGAGACAACGGGCGGGTGATCCTGCGCGGCGAAGGCGGCACCACCTGGACCAGCGATCTGGTGGCGATGCCGCCCAGCCTGCGCTTCTTTGCCGGCGGCGCCAACAGCATTCGCGGCTATGCCTTCCGCGAAGTCGGCCCACGCACGCCCAAGCCGGACGAATTTGCGCTGGGTGCCAAGAACGTGGTCACCGCCAGTGCCGAGTACGAGCATTACTTGAAGGGCGGCCCATGGGGCGGGGCAGTATTTGTCGATAGCGGCAGCGCCTTCGACGACCGGCCCGACTGGCATACCGGTATCGGCTTCGGTCTGCGTTGGCGCTCGCCGGTGGGACCGGTGCGCGTGGACATTGCACACGGCTTGAACGATCCCGACTCGCAGTTCCAGCTCTACATCGATATCGGGGCCAACCTGTGAGCACACCCACGCCGCCCTCCGCACCGCGCCGCACGCGTTTCTATCGTCGTCGCCGGTTCTGGGTGGGCTCGGGGCTGACCGTGCTCGGGCTGGTACTGCTGGCCTTGATCGCGATCTATTGGTTGCTGCAGACCGTGGCCGGGCGCGACGTGTTGCTGGCGCAGGTGGTTGCGCGCCTGCCGGTGGGTGCCAGCTTCACTTACGGCAGCGTCGAAGGCCCGGTCGCCGGCCCGCTGACCTTGCGCAATGTCGACTTCAAGTATCAGGACATCCACTTCACTGCCGAGCGCGTGTATCTGGAGCCGGACCTGCGTCCGCTACTGGGGCGCAAGCTGCAGCTGGATGCGGTGCAGGTCAGCAACGCCACCTTGAACCTGGGCAAGAGCGACGAACCGTTCAAGCTCCCCAGCTGGCCCGAATCGCTGCCGCAGATCGAGGTGCCGCTGGCGATCCAGGCCGACAAGATTGCAGTGGACAACCTGCGTATCACCCAGCTGCAGCAGCCGATGATCGTGCTGCACAAGATGCAGGGCGGGCTGGAAGTGGCGACCGGCGAACTGCGCACACGCGGGCTGGTGATCGACACCGACATGGGCGATTTTCGCCTGCATGGCGATTACATCCCCAACGACGATTACCACGCCGATCTCACCGCCACCGCAGTGCTGCCGGCCGCGCGTGGCCGCACGCCGGCCAGCCTGGGCCTGGTCGCGCGCGGTGACCTGGACAAGATGGAAGTGGCCATCGCCGGCCGTGCCCCAGCCCCGCTGCAGGCCAGCCTGGTGTTCACCGGCCGCGAAGACCCGACCTGGGCGTTCAAGGCCGTCACCGAGGCACTGGATACCTCGCTGCTGATGCCGGCCAGCAACGGGCAGTACGCCGCTCCGGCCACACCGATCGCACTGAACCTGCAGGCCTCCGGCAAGGGAGGCAATGCCGATCTGCAGGGCAGCGTCAAACAGGGCGAGCTGAGCGCCACCTTGCAGCCGTCGCACATCAGCCTGCAGGAGCAGGTGTTGACGGTCGAACCGTTGGTGATCGACACCTTCGAAGGCCGCACCCAGCTGCGCGGCACCGCCGATTTCCGCGATGCCCAAAATCCGAGCTTCCGCTTTGCGGTCAATGCCAAGGGCCTGCGCTTCACGCCCACGCCCGACCCGGCCACCCCCGATGCGCCGGTGGTGCCGGTGCAATTGATCGACGCGCGCCTGGGCGTGGCCGGCACGCTGAAAGCCTGGGCCGCGATCGGCCGCGCCAGCGTGGAGCGCGACGGCCAGCAGGCCGCGCTGGTGTTCGACAGCCGCGGCAACGATCAGCGCGCACAGCTCAAGCAGGTGCAGGCCACCACGCCGGGCGGCTCGCTGGATCTCACCGGCGAAGTGGGCTGGGCCCCGGAGCTGCAGTGGGATGTCACCGCGCAGCTGGCCAAGTTCGACCCGGGCTACTTCGCGCCGGGCTGGAACGGCAACCTCTCCGGCAAGATCGCCTCCAAGGGCCGCCAGCTGCCGGCACCGGCCGGCGGCGTATCGCCGGGCTTCGAAGCCACTGCGGATATTCCGACCCTGACCGGCCAGCTGCGTCAACGCGCGCTGTCGGCCAACGGCAAGTTCGCCTTGCGTGGCGAGCAGGGCGAGGGCCAATTGCAGCTGTCGCTGGGCAATAGCCGCATCAACGCCAAGGGCAAGGTCGGCGACCAGCTGGAGATCGCCGCGCAATTGCAGCCGCTGCAACTGGACGACGTGTTGCCCGGCGCCACCGGCACCGTGCGCGGGCAGCTGCAGGTCAGCGGCCGCCGCGATGCCCCGGACATCACCGCCGACATCGCCGGCAACGGCCTGCGCTGGGACACCTACAGCGCGCAAAACATCAGCCTGCGTGGGCGCCTGCCATGGCGCGGCAGCGATGGACAACTGGCGTTGCAGGGCACTGCGATCGAAGCCGGCGTGGTGCTGGACAGCGTGCGGGTGCAGGCACGCGGCGCGGTGGAAGCGCTGCGTCTGGATGCCGATATCGCCAACAGCATGGCCAGCGTCGCGCTGCAGGGCGATGTCCGCCGCGCTGGCGAGCGCTGGCAGGGGCAGGTCGCCACGTTGCGGATCGCGCCGGCCAAGGGCGATGCCTGGGCGCTGCGCCAGCCGGCGCAGTTCAGTACCGATGGCGCGGCCTTCACCTTGTCCGACACCTGCCTGGGCGCAGCCACCGGCGGCGCGCTGTGCGCCAGCGCCAACTGGCCACGCGAGGGCATGGTGGTGCATGGCGATGCCTTGCCGCTGTCGCTGGTACAGCCGTGGTTGCCCAAGCAGGAAGGCCGCCAGATCTATCTGCGTGGCGAGTTGTCGCTGGACGGCAGCTTCAAGCCGCGCGGCAATGCATGGGAAGGCAGCCTGCGCATCGCCTCGCCCGAAGGCGGCATCCGCCTGGGCGAAACCCGCTACGCCGCCGTGGCCGGCAACCCCAATCGCGGCGAGTTGTTGCGCTACGACCAGTTCAGCGTGCAGGCCGATTTCACCCAGCAGCAGATCCAGGCCAAGCTCGGTATCGGCTTCCAGGGCGCAGGCTTTGTCGATGCCAAGTTCAACACCGGCTGGGACGCGTACGCGCCGCTCAACGGCGAGCTGTATCTCAACATGTCGCGCCTGTACTGGCTGGAGCTGGTGGTGGCCGATGTGGTACGGCCCAAGGGCCTGGTCGAAGGCCATGTGAGCCTGCGCGGCACCCGCGACAAGCCGCTGCTCGGCGGCGACGCCACCTTGAGCGATTTCACTGCCGAGTACCCGTCGATGGGTTTGACCTTGAGCGAGGGCAAGGGCCGTTTCGACGCGCTGCCCGATGGTTCGGCCAAGATCACCGCCTCGGCCAAATCCGGCGAAGGCACGCTCACCGTCGATGGCGGGTTGTCGTGGTTCGGTACCAGCACGCCGCTGCTGCTGAATATCCGCGGCAATAACGTGCTGGCGTACAACACCAGCGAGTTGCGCATCATCGCCAACCCGGACATGCAGTTCGGCATCACCGACAACACCATGCAACTGCGCGGCAAGGTCACCGTGCCCGAAGCCGATATCGATCTGGAGCGTCTGGATCGCGGCACCTCGGTGTCCGAAGACGTGGTGGTGCTGGACCCGGTCGACCCGGAAGCCGCACCGTCCTCGCTGCTGGATATGGACCTGGCCATCGTGCTTGGCGACAAGGTCAACATGAGCGGCTTCGGCCTGAAGGGCGGCCTGAGCGGGCAGATGCAGATCCGCGCGCGCCCGGGCCGCGAAATGACCGCCAACGGTGGGCTGGATGTGCGTGGCCGCTACAAGGCCTATGGCCAGGATCTGACCATCAGCCGCGGCCAGCTGACCTGGAACAACAACATCGTCTCCGACCCGCGCGTGAGCCTGCGCGCCGAACGCAAGATCGGCGATGTCACCGCCGGCATCGACGTCAGCGGCCGCGCCGAATCGCCACGCGCCGATGTCTGGTCCGAGCCGGCGATGTCGCAGTCCGAAGCGCTGTCGTACCTGGTGCTCGGCCGCGGCCTGTCCACCGCCAGCAGCGACGAAACCCAGCAGGTCAGCGCCGCCTCGGCCGCGCTGTCGGCCGGCAGCAGCCTGATCGCCTCGCAGATCGGCGCCAAGCTCGGCCTGGACGAAGCCGGCGTCAGCCAATCCAGCACGCTCGGCTCGGTGGTGGGCTTCGGCAAATACCTCTCGCCCAAGTTGTACGTCGGTTACGGCGTCTCGATGATCGGCGGCGGCTCGGTGCTGACGCTGAAATACCTGCTCAGCCGCGGCTTCGATGTGGAAGCCGAATCCAGCACGGTGGAGACCAAGGGGTCGGTGAACTGGCGGCGGGAGAAGTAGGCGCGTTGCTTCCGTTTCCAGATGCGGGAGCACCAGCTCCCGCAGCGGTCACACCACCGAGCAAATCCGGCGACGTGCGGGGCGACCCCGCGCAGCGCCCCGTCGCCATCGCATCCCGTCAGGGCATGGGGTGGGTTCGCCGTCAGTGATCAGCGGGTTGCGATCTTGCGGAACTTCCACTGCGAGATCATGTCCGCGCCCCAGGCGATTGCGGTCGCCAGCAGCGCGACGGCTGGATACGCGATCAGTGCGCCAAGCGCGACGAAGGCGGCCTTGGCGAGGAAGATCGCGGCCCAGATCCATCCCCAGCTCCAGCGAAACGTGAAGGTCTTGCCCTCGCGGCTTGCCCAGCGCAGAAGCGCCATCACTAGCAACGGCAAGGCGATGATGGTTGCTGCGCTCTGCTGCCCGGCAACGATCAATGCGCCGGCCAGCATGCCGATGGCCGGAATGAACAGGCGTTGCAACCAAGGATGCTTCACGCGCGGATCGGCCTCGGGCCGACATTGCCAACGCCCTAGCGACGTCAGGCAATACCAGGCGGACCAGCCGACGATACTGATGGCCGCGCCGTATAGGCCAACCTTCAGGACCGGCGACATGCCCGGCGCGGGATTATGGTCGAGCATGGCCAGCAACAGGCACAGCAGGAAAAAGACGCTGCCCACGATCGCGCTGCGCGCCAGTCCCAGCACTGCGACCACCGGATTGAACAGGTGCCGCTCGCTGGCGATGTACCAGCGCAGTGCACTTTCCCGGTCCAGCGGCGCTGGCGGCTTGCTGCCGTCCGGGAGATAGCCGATCAGATCCAGCAGGCGGCGAATACGGTCGGCGCGACCTGGCCACAGCATTGCGGCAAGCGCGGCGCCCTCCGATTCTGCCGGCGCCAACCATCCCAGCAGCTTGCGCACCTGCGGCAGCGAGGCCGATGCATCACCACGGTGCTGCAGCTCCCGGGCCAACCGGCCGTGCCCGGCCGGTAGCAGCAGCCACCGGCGATGCATCCGTGTACGCGCCTGTTCGACCAGATAGAGGTCGGGCGCATCCAGCGCATGCTCCCAGTCAAAGAAGTCCGCCAGCACGTCATAGTTGTCTGCAATCAGCACGTGGTCATCGGCCAGCAGGGAGCGCTGCAAGGTACGACCGATCTGCGGCTTGAACTCCAGCGACCATAGTTCCGGTTGTGCGGTCAGCCATTGCCGCAGTTCCTGCGGGTCCACTGTGGCAGCCTGCCGCAGGATGCGTCGCTGCACCTGTTCCACATCGACGTCGGGCAACGGCGGTTGCGGCGGCACGACCCAGTCGACAGAAATCGCAGGGGCCGGGCGTGGTGCTGCATCCGGCTGCGCCGACTCGGGCCATTGTGCGGTAGCGTATTGGGCGTCCGGTATTGGAGACAGGGCGATCTGTCGCGGCGCGGCAGACCGGTCGTTGTGCACCACGGTCTCAGACGTGTCCTCTTCATGCTGGTCATTGGCCTGGTCGACCATCGCCCTCTCTGCGCGGTAACGCGACCAGGCGAGCGCGGCTTGGTAGGTTTCATGCAGTTGCTGGAAACCGACAGGATCGTCGTCCGGGCGGGTGACTTTCAGGCGTGTTGCGTATGCGCGCTTGATCGCACGCGCATCTGCATCCACCTCCAGGCCAAGCGCTTCCAGCGCCCACTTCATGCACGCGCCTCCAGCTCGTCCAACGCCTGCGCAAGTTCGTCGCGGTGGCGTTCGATGCGTGGCAGATCCTGGCTCTCGAGCACCTCACGGAACTGCGCCATCCACTGCTGCACCATGTGCCGTGCGTCGATGTATTCCTCGTAGACGCGCTCGGTACGCGCCATCAGGGCAATATTCTGCTGCTGGTCGCGCGGATGCACCTTGATGGCCGCCAATGCCTGCAGCCGCCGCGCGATCTCCTCACGATCGAGCAGCCCTGGATTCTGTTCCAGTACCAGCTCGTGACGCTTGCCGGTGGCATCCTCGATCACCTCGACTTGCAGCAGCCCATCGACATCGTAGGTGAAGCGGGTCAGCACCCCTTGCTCGTTGCGTGACCGCTTGAGATCCAGCGCAACGCGCAGTTCTCCCAGCTTGATGTTCTTTTCCACCATGGGATTTTCGCCCTGGTAGACATCGATGATGACGTGGCTCTGCTGCTCGTTCATTGGATAGAAGCGATCCTCGCGGCTCACCGGTACCACGCTGTTGCGCGGGATGATGGGATGGAAATAGCCGGAACGCACCTTGCCGTCGTTGCCTTGACGCGCCACCTGCGTACCCAGGGTGTACGGGCATACATCGGTGAGCACCACTTCGCGCAGGCTCTCGTCGCGGCTTTTCAGGCCGGCAGCGACGACCGCGCCCAGCGCGATGGCGTGATCCGGGTTGACATGACGCAGCGGTAGCCGGCCAAGCATGCGGGTGGCCAGGCGGCTGATCATCGGCATGCGCACTGCACCGCCAACCAGCACGATGTCGTCCAGCTCCGAAGGTTTGAGCTTTGCATCGCGCAAGGCGCGCTCGATCGGCGCACGCATACGCTGCAGCAACGGCTCGGCCAGCTGCGCAAAGCGTGCTTCGTCGACTTCCCAGGTATAGCTGTGTCCCGCCATGCTCACGTTGAGCGTGCCTTGTGCCTGCGTACTCAGCTCGCGCTTGAGCTGTTCCAGCCGGCGGCGCAGCTGCGCACTGTCGCCGGGTGCTAGCTTGGCCGCATCGAGACGATGCTCGGCACAAAAGCCTTCCACGAGCACCTCGAGAAAATCCTCGCCGCCGAGAAAGTTGTCGCCGGCACTGGCGTGTACTTCGACCACGCCATCGAACATTTCCAGCAGCGACACATCGAACGTGCCACCACCCAGGTCCAGTACCAGCACGCGACCTTCGCCGCCACGTTCCTGCAGCCCGTAGGCGAGCGCGGCGGCGGTGGGCTCGTTGATCAGCCGTTCCACGCGAATACCCGCCAGCTCCCCGGCCACGCGCGTGGCTTTGCGCTGCGCATCGGAAAAGTATGCCGGTACGCTGATCACCGCTTCTTCGATCCTGCTGCCTAGCGCCGCTTCGGCATCGGCAATCAACGAGCGCAGGATCAGTGCAGATAACTCTTCGGGGCGGAAGCTGCGCTGGCCCAGTTTGGTCTCGCGCGGACTGCCCATCCAGCGTTTGAACGCAGCCACGCTCAGATATGGATGTGTCACCAGGCGCTCGCGCGCCGGCTGGCCGACGAGCAGGCTGCCGTCGTCGCCGATGCTGATCACCGACGGTGTCAGCAGGCTGCCATGCGGATTGGAAAACAACCTCCCACCCTCGGCATCGTGCACGCCGATCAGCGAGTGCGTAGTGCCCAGGTCGATACCTACGATCATGACGGAATCCTTTAGCGTCTATGAAATTTCAATTGAGGATGGACAGGTCGTCGTGCTGCACGTCTTGCACAAGCGACACCAGCCAAAGCAGTAGAGCGACGGCCAACCCGGGCCACAGGCTCGCACCCATCGCCGCCGAAGCGAGCCCGATAACCCCCGAAATGACGAGCGATTGTGGCGCCTTGACTGCCGGTGGCGGAACCATGCGCCCCATGACGCGGTACATCGCCATGCAGACCAAGGCAGCGCCCATGGCCGCACCCACCACGCCATCACCCCATCCACCTGCCGTGCCGGCAATGCCTGCGGTCATGGCCGCAGGCAACAACCAGCGGTGCGCGATGCGCTTGTGCGCGTCGGACATGAGTCTACGCGCCTGCCACTGCGCACCCAGGTGGACGAGTACCAGCGCACTCCAGCCCACCAAACCCCATCCAATGCTACGGAACGCCCAGGTTGCATTCTCAGTCTCGGGATGAATGGTCGAAAGGATCGCCAATAAGCCGGAGCCGATGGCAAGCAGGGCGGCAACGCAAAGTCCTCGCGCCAGGCCCAAGCCCAACTGACGGCCGTGGGGGCGCTGCGGGTTACCGATCTGTATCCAGAAACGCAGATTCTGCGCATGCACCGATTCGGGCAACTGGTGTGGAAACCACCGCTGCACGATGCTGCAGAAGCGGTACATCCATGCAGGCCGTGCCGGTAGTAGCGCGGTCGTCAGGGAGCGCCATGGCGAGGGTGGCCGTGCCAGACGGGAGCGCAGTGCAGCTGCCCACTGTGGCGTCATCCCGTCCCATCCAGCCACTGTCAACTCGTAGGCCAGCACTTCGGCATCGCCATCGAGTGCCAGCGCCGACTCACGTCGCAAAGCCAGTTCCTGCTTGCGCGCTGTGCTGCGTGCCGCCTGCAGCCAGGCGAGGTCGTCATCGTCTACCAGCGCATGATGCCAGCCAAAGGCCTTCATCAGCGTATCGATGGTTGCCAGACCCAGGGTTGGACGTTGTATTCCGAGCGCCCGCGAGACGTGCTGGCTGATCATGAAGTTCTGATAGGGGGACCACGCATCAAGACGGTGCCGCATCCAGTGTTCGAAAGACTCCGGCGGCTGCCCCAGGGCCACGTCCATCACCCGCGCAGCCCATAGCAGATGAGAGCCATCGGCCTCGGCATCGTCGCCAAAGCTTGCGATCAGCAGATCAAAAGTCGCATCGGTGACCGGTAAGCGTTGGTCTTCCACAAGGCCAGCGAGGGCCTGACCAATTTGCGGACGCAGCTCCAGCGACCACCATTCCGGCAGGGCGTTCAACCATGCGGAAAAGCTCTCGTCGGGCATGTCTTGCGCTGCCGCCAGGATATGTGCAGCGCATTCCTGCACGTGCGCGCCATCTTGCCAGCGCTCGATTTCTGCCTCAAGCGCAGGGTCTTCAATATATGCAGCCAGCGAGCGCCGCGGTTGCGTCCTGGAACGCTGGCTTTCCGACAATGCTTCGGCTGTCGATGTGACGATCTGCGCCGGCGTGTTGTCAGCGTCGTCGTCGCTAGCTTGTTCGGTACGTGCTGCGTAAGCCAATGCGGCCTGATAGGTTTCGTGCAGTTGCTGGAATGCCACCGGATCATCATCCGGGCGAGCGGTTTTAAGGCGTACGGCGTACGCGCGCTTGATCGCGCGCGCATCGGCATCAGCTGGGAGATCCAGCGCTTCCATTGCCCAGCTCATCGTTGCAACCCTGCAATCCCGATGGGGTGATCGCGTTCCATCCTGACCTGCTCCCGGCTCCAATCACGCGTTATCGACCGGTGGCGGAGGAACTTTACGCCGCTGTCCTACAGGGCGGATGGGGCTGTGAATGAATCGGTACATGCAGCCATTACGTACTCTTTATGTCAGCACATCGGAACGTGCCTAGCCTCTTTACGCCGCGCAGATCTACCTTGGCACTCCCGCACAGTGGTGCGTTGAGCCAAACACGATGTGTATCCTGATTTTGCAAGGCCCGCAGGCCGATCCGGCGCAATGGGCGCCGATGCAGGCCGAATGCGCCGGCCGTACGTTGCGTACGCTGGCCTGTGCCGACGTGGACAGCTTGATTGCCGGGCTGCAGGCAGCCGGTGGCGATTCCGAGGTGGAACTGGTGCTGCTGGACTCGGGCGATCTGCCCTTGTCCGAGCGCAGCTGTGCCAGGGCCTTGCGTGCGGCGGTGGATGCATTGCCCACCCCATACATCGAGCTGCACACCGATGCTGGGCAGGAGTTGGAGCCGTGGCTGCATCCGCAGCATGCGCCGTTGGCGGTGGTGATTGCCCCGCACGATGCGTCGCGCGCATATGCGATGTCGCTGGGCATTGCCGCGCGTTGTCTGCCGTCGTTGCACGCGCCGTTGCGCGTGGCTGCCTGAGGACGCCGGCATGTCGATCATGATCGTACGTGGGCCGGAAGCATCCTCGCCACTGGTGCGTGGGCCGCAGCCTTTGCCGCGGGCCGTGATCCGGCAGCTGGTGCAGTGCGCCGGGGATGCGGGCAAGACAGTGGCGTTGCGGGCCTGCGGGTCGGAGCAGGAACTGCTGGATGCCTTGTGCGTGGCCGGGCAGGCGCGGATGGAAATTGCGTTGATCGATCCGGGCAGCTGCGTGGGCAGCGTACGCCTGCACCGGGTACTGGCGTCGTTACGCTATCCCTACGTGGAAACGCATGACGACAGCACCGACCGGCCGGAGCGCTGCCTGCCGGCAGGTCTTGGCGAATGCATTGCGACGGTGCGCGGCTACTGCGCGCAGAGCTATCTGCTGGGGCTGGAAATCGCGTTGGAACATCTGGGCTGCACGGAGATCCAGGGCGATGTCCACGTCGGTACCTGAGCGGCGCCAGCTGCATTACTTCGCCGACTACGAAGGCTATTGCGATGGTCGGCCGGTGCTGTGGGGACAACTTGCCCACAGCGTGGAGGTGCCTGCCGATGGCAAGCTGGATGCCGCCGGACTGGTGTGCGCCTTGCGCCGTCGCGCGGCCGAGGCGCATGGGCTGGAAGCGGGGCAGATCCGGTTGTGTCAGGTCACGCGCCTGTAGCGATCATGCCGCTGCCGCAACGTTCCGGCATGTGCGTCGGTGTCGCGGCCAGCACCGACACACGTTGCGACCGTATACAACGACGCCACCCGAAGGTGGCGCCGTCGTTTTGCCATCACTGTGCGTCACTCGACGCAGAGCAGGTGCTAGCCGCTTATTTGGCCGCGCTGCTGTCCGGTACGAACTTGATCAGCTGATTGCTGGTCGCGGCGGTACCGAAGTTGAAGCGGCCGTAGCCGGCGCCCCAGTACAACGCACCATTGACCACGGCCGGCGAGCTGATGACCGAGCCGGTGGCGTCGTAGTTCCACAGCGTGGCGCCGGTATCGGTATCGAGGGCAACCATGTTGCCTGCCATCGAACCGGCATACAGCAGGTTCGGCGACACAGTCAGCGAGCCCTGGCCGCCGGCCGGCACGGTCGGATTCACGCGGTTGATGCCGGGCACCTTGACCTGCCATTTGATCTTGCCGGTCGCGGCATCCAGCGCTGCCCACGAGCCGCCGTTGTGGCTGACGGTGTTGTCCGGCCCCAGGGTGTAGGTGGCGTTGGAGCTGTTGTTGATGGCCACATAGACCTGCGACTTGTACGGGTCGAACGCGGTGCCCCATTCGACGCCGCCGGTGGTGCCGCCGGGGCCGACCTGGGTCGACCACACCTTGGCACCGGTCCTGGCGTCGAAGGCCCAATAGATGCCGCTCTTTTGCCCTGCGCCGACCAACTGCTGCGGCTTGCCGTCACGCCACACGGTGAACAGCTGGACGCCGGCACCACCGAAGTCGTAATCGGGGCCGGTCAGGTTGGTTGCCTGCGTGTTGGGGCACAGGCCGTTGGTGGGTGCGACGATGCACGACAGGTTCCATGCGTCGTAACCCTGTGCGCGATTGGCCCAGGCCAGCTTGCCGGTATCCAGATTCAACGCCACCACCGAGTCGACGTAGTTATCCGGCGCCATGCAGTTCAGTTCGTCCTGCACGGTCAGCTCGCTACCGCGGTAGGAGCGCGCATTGGAGACGCAGTTGCCCACGCTCTGCGGAATGTTGTAGTTGTTGCCGGTGCCGAAATACAGGCGGCGGCTGATCGGATCGATCGCCACCTGGCCCCACACCGAGGCGCCGGTGTAGCCTTCGGGCACGTTGTAGAACTGCCACAGCTTCTTGCCGGTGTTCAGATCCAGCGCCACGACGCTGCCGCGGAAACTGAAGGTATGGGTCGAGTCGAGGTTGCCCCAGTCGCCGGAAGATACGGGCACGTAGATGCGGTTGCCGTAGATCACCGGCGAGGAGGTGATGCGCGCCTGCGGGTTGGCTTCGGCGGTGGTCTTCCACAACAGCTTGCCGGTCTTCTTGTCGATCGCCAGCACGGTGCCTGCAGCCTGGTCGCCGACGATGATGCTCTTGGCGCTGATGGCCGGGGTGTTGCGCGTCACCGAGGCGGCGTTGCCGGTGTAGTCGGACAACTTGGCCTGCCAGTTCGGCTTGCCGGTCTGGGTGTCGACGCTGTACAGGGTGCCGCCCCAGTCGGGCACATACAGGGTGCCGCCTTCCACGCTAGGCGTGGCCGAGATGTCGCCGGTGGTGGTCAGGGTCCAGGCCGGCTTGAGGCCTTTGACGGTGGTGCGATTGATCTTCCACTCGCCCGGTGCGAAGCGCGCGTTGAAGTAACCGCCACCGGCGGAGGGCCAGTTGGTGGGGCTGGCGAACGGGAGATTGCTGCCGAAGGCGCTCCACACCTGGCCGGAGCGCGCGAACGCCTGGGCATCCAGGGACGACACCGACTGCTGCGCGGTGGCGGGGCCGGGCTGGGCGAAAGCCACTGCGCTGGCAAGCAGGCAGGGAATGAGCGTCAAACTGCGTAACCGCAAGCGGCGATTGAAGTTGGTCATCACGGCATGTCCATTGATGGAAGGAAGCGCTGGATCCCCCCGGATCTGCGTGGTGAAGATCGCCGATTGCCGTGTCCGCGCAATACGCGCACGCCGCTGTATTCATGCGACGGTCGGGTCCGTTTGTATCTGGTAATACCAGCTCGAAAAATTTGCGTTCAGCAGGTGCGTTAATCGCACAAATAGTGATGATCCATCACTATTTCGCTTAGGTACGATAGAAAAAATGATTCGACGCGATCGCGTGGATTCGTCTGCAATTCATGGGTTTGCAAAAAGTAACCAGGAAATTTTGCGCCACCTTGTGCAGTGGGTCGCAGTCGATGCTGCATCACCAGCGCCACCCTGCGCGGCGCATCACGAACTGGCGATGGGCGAGCCAACCAATCGGCTAGGACAGCAAGCTCCTCTCCCGATGGGAGAAGATGTGTGCGGGCGCGAACTCACTCACGCACTTCCCGGCGCGAGATAAGCCCTCTCCCGGCGGGAGAAGGGTTGGGGAGGGTACCGGGACGAAGCCCTGACGTATCCCAGCTGCACGCTGCTTCGCACGTACCCTCATCCGGCGCTTTTTTTGCGCCACCTTCTCCCGATGGGAGAAGGAGTGATCAGCGATGAGCTCGGCATGTCACGCGCGTTGCGGCGAATGCGTGGCTGCCTGCACTGGAGCCGGAGCGGTCAGCGCCAACTGCGCGATAGCATCCTGCACCACCTCGGGGACCGTGGCATCCACATCGACCGACACCACGTCCGCCTCGTCCAGCGGAAGCTCCAGCGTCTGCAGCTGGCTGTCGAGCAGGCTGGGTGGCATGAAGTGGCCGGCGCGTGCGCTCAGGCGTGCGGCAATCACATGCGGCGCCGCATGCAGGAACACAAAGCGCATCGGCACGTTGCTGCCGCGCAGCAATTGGCGGTGTGTGTTGCGCAGCCCTGAGAACGCCAGCACCACCGATTCACCGGCCTGCACGCGCTCGCGCAAGGTGGCGGCCAGCAGTTCCACCCACGGCAGACGCATGGCGTCGGTCAGTGGCTGGCCGGCCGCCATCTGCGCGCGTGCGGCCACGCTGTGGTAGTCGTCGGCATCCAGAAAACGGAAGTGGTAATGCGCGGCGAGCGCCTGCGCGATGGTGGTCTTGCCGCTGCCCGAGACGCCCATCACAACGATGGCCATGGGCGAAGCGGACGCGAGCTTGGCGGGTACGGCGGTGTCCATCACGTCAGGTTATATCTCCGGATCGATTCGGCATTCGAGCCGATTTCACGTTGGCGGCAGCCGATGCCTGGTGTAGCGTCGGCGCTCCTTGCCAGGTGAGCGGGCACCCAGCGTAACGGCGTGCCCGGCCGGGTACAACGCATCCGAAGGTCCGTCGATGACGTCAACACCCGCACCGTCTCCTGCATCGTCGCGCCTGCGCTGGCGCGAAAAGTTGGGCTATGGCGCCGGCGATCTGGGCCTGAATCTGTATTGGGCCAACATCTCGGCGTTTCTGCTGATCTTCTACACCGACACCATGCATCTGCCGGCCGCAGCGGTGGGCACGATGATCCTGTTGACCAAGATCGCCGATGCGATCGCCGACCCGGCGATGGGGGCGATCGCCGACCGCACGCGTAGCCGCTGGGGCAAGTTCCGCCCGTATCTGCTGTGGGGTGCGGTGCCGATGGCGGTGACCGGGGTGGTGGCGTATACCACCCCGGACCTGGATCAGAACGGGCGCATGTGGTGGGCCACGATCAGCTTCCTGGTGATGATGCTGGCCTACACCGTGGTGAGCATTCCGTACTCGGCGCTCTCGGGCGTGATCACCGCCGACAGCAAGCAGCGCACCGGTCTGATCAGCCTGCGTTTCATCGGTGCGTTTGCAGGCACCACGCTGGTCAATTACTTCACGATGGATCTGGTGCGTTGGTTCGGCGGCGGCAACGACGCGCTGGGATGGCAGCGCACGATGATGCTGTACGGCGCCATCGCAGTTGCGCTGTTCGTGAGCGTGGCCTTGACGACGCGCGAGCGCGTGCAGCCACCGCCGCAACAGCGCACGCCGGTCGGCCGGGACATCGCCGATCTGCTGCAGAACAAGCCGTGGTGCGTGCTGTTCGTGCTGTCGCTGATCATCATGATCACCATCACCATGCGCGGCGGTGCGGGGGTGTACTACCTCAAGTACTACGTGCAACGTCCGGATCTGGTCGGCTTGTTCTTGGGCTGTTATTCGGTAGCGTTGGGCGTTGGCGCGGCAATCACGCCGCTGCTGACCCGGCACTGGGACAAGCGTCAGCTGATGTGCTGGCTGATGGTGCTCGTCGGCCTGTTGAGCTGTGCGATGTTCTTCGTGCCTGCCGATGCGGTCTGGGCGATCTTTGCGTTGAACATGCTGATCGGCCTGGCACTGGGGCCGAAGTCGCCGCTGGCGTTTTCGATGTATGCCGACAGCGCCGACTACACCGAATGGCGCACCGGCCGGCGTGCGACCGCGATGACCTTTGCGGCGGCGACGTTTTCGCAAAAGCTGGGCGGCGCGCTCGCCTCGGCCGGCATCGCCTGGGTGCTGGCCGGCATGGGCTATGTGGCCAACAGTGCGCAGTCCAGCGGGTCGTTGACCGGCATCGTGCTGCTGCTGACGGTGATCCCGGGCGCGGTGGCGCTGCTGGCTGCCTGGACCATGCGTTTCTATCCGCTGGATGACGGCTTGCTGAGCCGTATCCAACACGAACTGGCCGCGCGCAAGCGCGACGAACCGGAGCATCCCTGACCGTGTCTGCAACGCCTCTTGCTGCTTCCGACGATCTGTCCACCTTGCTGGCGCCCAGCGCCGACGGCGCGCGCTACGCGCTCTACAGCCCGACCGCCATGCCCAATGCCGGCGGCTTTCTGTGGAACCGTCGCATGATGTTGCAGCTGACCTGTCGCGGCTATGCTACCGGCCAGTTCATGCAGCCGGAGCCATCCAAGTACGCACATGCGCCGGTGCTGGAAGCACGCAACTTCATGATGCCCGAGCAGCCGTATTACGCGCATCACCCCGGGCGTTTTTTCTATCTCAAGGACGAAGACAGCGGGGCGTTGTATTCGGTGCCGCACGAACCGGTGCGCGCGCCGCCGCAGGCATTCGAATTCTCCGCCGGCAAGCACGATGTGCGTTGGCGCGTGCAGCATGACGACATCGTGGTGGAGCTGTGCGTGGCCTTGCCCACCGACGATGCGGTGGAACTGTGGGAATGCCGCGTGCATAACGCCTCCGGGCGCGCGCGGCGGTTGAGCCTGTATGTGTATTTCCCGGTCGGCTACATGTCGTGGATGCATCAGTCCGGCGGCTACGAGCCGGCGTTGGGCGGTATCGTCTGCCGCAGCGTGGCGCCGTATCAAAAAGTGGACGATTACTTTCGTCAGCGCGATTTCAAGGACTGCACCTTCCTGTTGCACGAGCAACCGCCTGTGGCCTGGGATGCGCAGCAGATGGCCTTCGAAGGCGAGGGCGGCCTGCATGCGCCTTCTGCCATCCAGGCCGAGCAGCTGGGCAACAGCGAGGCACATTACGAAACGCCCGCCGCCGCGCTGCAGTATCGGCTGACGCTGGACGCCGATGCGGCCAGCGTGTACCGCTTCGCGTTCGGGCCGGCCAAGGACGATGCGGAGATTGCTGCAATCCGCGCGCGCTATCTGTCCGCAGCCGGCTTTGCCGCCGCCGCGCGCGACTACGCGCACTATCTGCAGGGCGGGCGTGGTTGCGTGCAGATCGCAACGCCGGATGCGGCGCTGGACAACCTGGTCAACCATTGGTTGCCGCGGCAGGTGTTCTATCACGGCGATGTCAATCGCCTGACTACCGATCCGCAGACCCGCAATTATTTGCAGGATCACATGGGTATGGCCTACCTGCAGCCGGCCACCGCGCGTGCGGCGTTGCTGCATGCCTTGTCGCAGCAGGAGCCCAGCGGCGCGATGCCGGATGGCATCCTGCTGGTGGAAGGTGCCGAGCTGAAATACATCAACCAGGTGCCGCATACCGACCACTGCGTGTGGTTGCCGATTTTCCTGAGTGCGTATCTTGCCGAAACCGGCGATGCCAGCGTGCTGGAGGCGATGGTGCGCACCCAGGACGGGCAGGTGCTCAGCGTGGCCGAGCGGCTGGATGCGGCCATGCAGTGGTTGCTGGATGCGCGCGATGCGCGCGGCCTGAGCTTCATTGCGCAAGGCGACTGGAACGATCCGATGAACATGGTTGGCTGGCGCGGCAAGGGCGTCTCCGGCTGGCTCACCGTGGCCACCGCCTATGCGTTGCGGCTGTGGTCCGACATCTGCGCCGCGCATGGACGCGCCGCCCAGGCGGAGACATTCGGCCAGGCGGTGGGCACGGTCAATGCCGATGCCAACCGCGAACTGTGGGACGGCAACTGGTATGCGCGCGGCATCACCGACGATGGTGTGCGCTTCGGGATCGCCGACGATGTGGAGGGCCGCATCTATCTCAATCCGCAGAGTTTTGCGTTGCTGGCCGGCACCGCCGATGCCGCACAGCGCGACGCATTGCTGGACGCGGTGCGCGAGCAGCTGCATACGCCGTACGGGCCGGTGATGCTGGCCCCAGCGTATACGCATATGCGCGATGACGTGGGCCGCTTGACGCAGAAATGGCCGGGCGCCGCTGAAAACGGTGCGGTCTACAACCATGCGGTGGCGTTCTACCTGTACAGCCTGTACCAGATCGGCGAAGCCGACCGTGCCTGGGAGGTCCTGCGCGCGATGCTGCCGGGCCCGACCCGCGAGGACGTGTTGCAGCGCGGTCACCTGCCGGTGTCGTTGCCCAACTACTACCGTGGCGCCTGGCACCAGTATCCGCGCACGGCCGGGCGGTCCAGCCAGCTGTTCAACACCGGCACGGTGGCCTGGGTGTATCGCTGCGTGCTGGAAGGTCTGTTCGGCCTGGTCGGCGAGGGCGATGCGTTGGCGATCCGCCCGCAGCTGCCTTCGCATTGGGCCGATGCGCAGGTGACGCGGCAATTTCGCGGTGCGCAGTTCGAGGTTGCGTTGACGCGTGAGTCGGGGCGCACGCAGGTCGAGGTCGAGGTGGATGGCGCTCCCTGCCCGGACCAGCGCGTGCACGGCATCGTTGCCGGGCGCACGTATCAGGTGCGCGTGCGTCTGCCGGGCTGAGCGGGCGTCTGCGGCTGTTGTCGCCAGCGGTCCTTACCCGCGGCCCTCACCCGCGGCCCTCACCCGCCCTTCGGGCACCCTCTCCCCCAAGGGGGAGAGGGGACGTTGCCGGCAGTTTTGAGATTGTCGTTGCGAGAGCCAAAGGCAAAGGCAAAGCCACAGACAAAGGCAAAGCCACAGCCACAGCCACAGCCACAGCCACAGCCACAGCCACAGCCACAGCCACAGCCACAGCCAAAGCCACAGCCACAGCCACAGCCACAGCCACAGCCACAGCCACAGCCACAGCCACAGCCACAGCCACAGCCACAGCCACAGCCACAGCCACAGCCAAAGCCAAAGCCACAGCCAAAGCCAAAGCCACAGCCACAGCCACAGCCACAGCCACAGCCAAAGCCAAAGCTACCGACACCGACACCGACACGGCCAAAGCCAAAGCCACCGCCACAGACAGCGGTGCAGACAGGGCTACAGACAGGGCTACAGCTACAGCTCAAAGCTAACGCTCCAGGCCAGATCCGGGATCGAGAAGCCTGAAGCCAACAGCCGGCAAAACGGGCGGCCGGCCTTCCGCTTTCATCTGCGACGCTTCCTTCCCCCGCCTGCGGGGGAAGGTGCCCGAAGGGCGGATGGGGGCAGCCAGCCCTCCAGCCGTCCACACGCCGCGCCCCGCTGCCCAATCCACCGCCAGAAGCGTCCCGTCGCCCACGCGCTGTTCCCCACTGCGTAAACTCCCAGGCTCGCATCGCGCCGCCTAGGAACGCCCGTTGGTCTCAAGCTGGATCCTGTTGCTGGTCTCCGTCGGCTACGCCGCACTGCTGTTCGGGGTGGCGTGGTGGGGCGACCGTCGGCCGATGTATCCGGAGCGGCCGTGGCTGCGCCCGGCGGTCTACAGCCTGGCGCTGGCGGTGTACTGCTCGTCGTGGACGTTCTATGGCGCGGTGGGCTCGGCGGTGCGCAACGGCATCGGTTATCTGCCGATCTATCTCGGCCCGTTGCTGTTGCTGCTGTTCGGCTGGCGCATCATCGAGCGGCTGGCGCTGATCGCACGTGCCGAAAACACCGTCTCCATCGCCGATTTCATTTCCTCGCGTTACGGCCGCTCGCGGCGGCTGGCCGCGTTGGTGGCGGTGATCGCGCTGGTCGGCATCGTCCCGTATCTGGCGCTGCAGTACAAAGCCGTGGCGATGAGCCTGGAGGTGCTGACCGGGCATAGCAGCGCCGGGCGCGGGATCTTTGCCGATCCGGCGTTGTATGTGGCGCTGCTGATGGCGTTGTTCGCCACCTTGTTCGGCACCCGCCAGGTGGATGCCACCGAGCACCACCACGGCATGATGCTGGCCATCGCGCTGGAGTCGGTGATCAAGCTGATCGCCATCGTGGCGGTGGGGCTGTTTGCGTGGCTGTGGCTGAGCGATCACCAGCTGCGCATCGCCGATTCGGCGCGCACCTTGTTCGAGCACACACCGTCGGTGGGATTCATTTCGCAGACGCTGCTAAGTTTTCTGGCGGTGATCTGCCTGCCGCGGCAATTCCATGTGGCCGTGGTCGAATGCAGCGATGTGGGCGACATCCGTCGCGCGCGCTGGTTGTTCGGCGCGTACCTGGTGATCATTTCGGCGATGGTGGTGCCGATCGCCTCGGCCGGCATCGCCTTGTTCGGCAAGGGCAGCGCAGTGGTGGACGATGCGGTGGTGCTGGCCCTGCCGCTGAGCCAGGGCAACACGGTGCTGGCGTTGGTGGCCTACGTGGGCGGATTTTCCGCCGCCACCGGCATGGTGATCGTCGCCAGCATCGCGCTGGCCACGATGGTCAGCAACGATCTGGTCATGCCGGTCTTGCTGCGTCGGCGCGGCAGTGCCGATGCGCGCGCCTCGGTGGCTTCGCGGGTGCTGTGGATCCGCCGCGTCGCCATCCTGCTGCTGGCCCTGATCGCCTATGGCTACCACCGCAGCGTGGCCAACGACACCACGCTGGCGGCGTATGGCTTGATGGCGTTCGCGGCAGTGGCGCAGTTCGCACCCGGCCTGATCGGCGGGTTGTACTGGCGCGGCGCCAGCCGCAAGGGCGTGGAAACCGGCATGGTGCTGGGCTTTGCGACCTGGATCTATACGCTGCTGCTGCCGGCGGCCACGCGTGCGGGCTGGTTGCAGCCGGAGTGGCTGGCGGACGGGCCGTTCGGCATCGCCTGGTTGCAGCCGCAGCAACTGTTCGGCATGCGCGGGTGGGACCCACTGGCGCATGGCACGTTCTGGTCGCTGCTGATCAACGTCGGCGCGATGATGCTGGTGTCGGCGCGCTGGCGTCCCGGCGTCAACGAGCGCCTGCGCGCGGCACCGTTCCTGGACCCGTACGCGCAGCGTCCGGCAGTGGCCGGCGACTGGCCCGGTCATGTGCGGGTGGCCGACCTGCAGGCGCTGGCCGAGCGCGTGGTGGGCGAGCGGCATGCGCATCGCGCCTTTGTCGATCAGGCGGTGCTGCTGGAGCGCGAGCTGCAACCGACCGTGGTCGCCGACCGCGCCTGGGTGCAGTTTACCGAGCGCCTGCTGGCCGCCTCGATCGGCGCGGCCTCCGCACGCCTGGTGCTGACCAGCCTGCTGCGCGGCTCGGGCATGGACCTGGGCGAGGTGGTGGCGGTGCTGGACGAAGCCGGCCAGGAGCTGCGCTTCAATCGCGAGATCCTGTCCACCACGCTGGAAAACATCAGCGCCGCCGTCAGCGTGGTCGACCCGGAGATGCGCCTGACCGCGTGGAATCGGCGCTATCAGCAGCTGTTCGGCTATCCGGACGGCATGTTGTACGTCGGCCGCCCGGTCGCCGACCTGATCCGCTACAACGCCGAGCGCGGCGAGTTGGGCGAGGGCGATATCGAAGACCAGATCGATCGCCGCATCCGCTACATGCGCGCCGGCTCGCCGCATGTGTTCGAGCGCACCCGCAGCGACGGCAAGGTGATCGAAATGCGCGGGCAGGCGCTGCCCGGCGGCGGCTACGTCACCAGCTACAACGACATCACCGACTACAAGCGGGCCGAGCGCGCGCTGCTGGATGCAAACGAGAACCTGGAGCAGCGCGTGGCCGATCGCTCGCGCGAGGCCGAGCTGGCGCAGCAATCCAAGACGCGCTTTCTGGCCGCCATCAGCCACGACGTGCTGCAGCCGCTCAACGCCGCGCGCCTGTTCGCCTCGGCCCTGCGCGAGAGCCATCAAAACAACGAAGAACAGCGGCATCTGGCCGAGCGCGTGGATGCCTCGCTGCGTGCGGCCGAGGAATTGCTCGACGGTCTGCTCGACGTCTCGCGGCTGGATGCCGGCGGGCTGCGGCCGACGGTGGAGGACTTCGACGCCAGCGCGCTGATGCACGAGCTTGCCGCGCAGTACGCACCGGTGGCGGCCAGCCGCGGCCTGCAGCTGCAGGTGCACAGCCGCCCGATCTGGGTGCGCAGCGACCGCCGCCTGCTGCGCCGCGTGATGCAGAACTTCCTGGCCAATGCGCTGCGCTACACCCGCCAGGGACGGATCGTGCTGGGCATGCGCGGACGCGGCACCCAGGTGGAATTGCAGGTGTGGGACACCGGCCCGGGCATCCCCGAGCACCACATGCGGCAGATCTTCGAAGAGTTCCGCCGCTATCAGCAGCCGTTCGACTGGGGCGAGCAGGGCCTGGGGCTGGGGCTGTCGATCTGCCAGCGCATCTCGCGTCTGCTCGACCACGACCTGAGCGCACGCAGCCAGGTGGGCCGCGGCAGCATGTTCTCGATCCTGCTGCCGCGCGTGGCCGCCGTGCCAGTGGCGCCGCTATTGCCGGCGCCTGCGGCGCGCGCGTTGCCCAGCGGCGATTCGCTGGCTGGCCTGCGCGTGCTGTGCGTGGACAACGACCGCGAGATTCTCGACGGCATGTGCGCACTGCTCGGCCGCTGGCAAGTGGAAGTGATCACCGCCAGCACCGTGGATCAGGCGCTGGAGCGCGCGCGCGAACAACCGGACCTGATGCTGGTGGACTATCACCTGCACGACCGGCTCGACGGCCTGGACACGCTGGATGCGCTGCAGGCCGCCGCATCGACACCGATTGCCGGTGCCTTGCTCACCGCCGATGGTCGCGACGAGCTCAAGCAACTCGCGCGCGAACGCGGCTACCGCCTGCTGACCAAGCCGGTAAAACCGGCTTCGCTACGCGCGTTTCTCAGCGCGTATCACGACGCGAAAAAACGCTGAAGGCTAGTTACCCGAATGCAGTGCAGGAGCGTGCCTGCGCGGCGAGCCATGGTCGATCACGCTCGTCGCGCTCAAGTGCGCTCCTACGAAAAAACGGTGGCATGATGCGATCAGAACGCATCGCACCACGCCGGGTTGATCCAGCAATTGAGCGTGCGCACACGATGGTCGCAATGAGTTCGAGCAACCTGCGCACGAACGCGGTGATCGCTTGCTGACCAAACCGGTGGAGCCTGCCGCGCTATGGGCGTTCCCGAGTGCGCATCACAATGCGAAAAGCGTTGAGCCAGCGCATTGCGTGCAGTACCGCGATATGCAGAGATGCACGCATTGATTAAAGTGCGGTACTGCCTCACGCGCGAACAGCAAGGCCATGCGACGTAGGAGCGCGCTGGCGCGCGATGAGGCTTTATCGATAAAGCCGCATCGCGCGCCAGCGCGCTCCTACGATGCATGGCTATTTACGCAGCGCCGCTCAAGTGTTCGTAGAGAATGACGCTGCCAACGATCACCAGGATCACGCCGCCGAGAATCTCGGCGCGTTTGCCGATCAGGTTGCCGAGCACGCGGCCCAGCATGATGCCGGCGGTGACCATGCTGAAGGTGCACAGGCCGACCACCACGGCCACCACGCCGATGTGCACATCCAGAAACGCCAGGCTCACGCCCACCGCCATCGCATCGATGCTGGTGGCAAAGCCGGTGGCAGCCAGGGCCAGCAGGCCATTTTTCTTCGGAGCATCGGCCGACGCATCGGCGTCGTCGGGATCTGCACGCAGGCCGGCCACAATCATGTGCAGGCCCAGGCCGCCGAGCAGCACGAAGGCAATCCAGTGATCGAACGCACGCAGGTGGCTGGACGCGGCGCGCCCCAACAGCCAGCCGATCACCGGGGTGATCGCCTCAATACTGCCGAAGATCAGACCGGCCCGCAGCGCATCGCGCCATTGCGGTTTGCGCATCGCCGCGCCCTTGCCGATCGCTGCGGCAAACGCATCGGTAGACATCGCAAAACCGATCAACACAATGGAAAAAGGAGACATCGACACTCTCGGGTTGGGCACGATCACAACGGCATGCGCCCGCGCCAACCGTCGTCGTACGCGCATGCCGCTGGTCTCGCCAAACCACGATTGGTTGCCTGCACCACGGCGCAATGGCCGAGTATGTTGACGCAGGCGCTTTCGATGAACGAAAGCAGGCTACTCCCCAAGGGGCGCGCAGTGTAACAACGCAAAACCCGCTTTCGGGCGTTTTGCCCGCACGCGAAGGTCGGTCTGATCTTTATAGCCGTGGCTATGCAGCGGCAGTTTGCGGGGTGCAACCGCAGTAGGACGGTTGGCAAAAACATGAGTGAGCCCACGGCTCGATGGTTGTGCTGTCATCGTGTCGGCTGCACCTGCTGGCGACCCAGCAGGGCGCGAACAGTCTCCAGTTCCACATCCCGGCCGTCCTGCAGATCCTGCACGGTGATCTGTACCGGCACGTCCGGCACTACGCCGCGATCGGGTTGCGCGCTGGTTGGAACCTGCCCGACCGGCGGCAGATCCACTTCGATCTTCGAGTTGGGCATGTGCAAAAAGAAAAACGCGCTGCCGTTGATGCCGCGCAGGTTGCCACCGGTGGGTTGGCCGACCAGCGTGCCCACACCATTGCGTTGGAGTTGCTGCGCAAACTCGAAGGTGGCCGAACTGTTATCGGCGCTGGTCAATACGAACACCCGGCCGCTGTCCATCGCCAGCGTCCAGGCCGGTGCTGCTGTCGCGTACACGCTGGGGGCGCCATCGCGTTGCGCTGTGTCGTGTCGATGCCGTTACCCGTAGCGCGCGTTGCACGGTTGTACCGGGCGTGCGCACCTGCGGCACCGGGTTGGCGGAAATCTGCGGAAACAGCAGCGGCAGATACACATCGAAGGCATCGATGCGCGCAAGCCCCAGCACCTCCATCCGTGCAATGCGCTTGGCGTCGTTGCTGCCGTGTTCGAGTTCGGCGCGCAGGTCGGCGAAGCGTTGTGCGATCTGCTGTTCGGTCGCTTAGCGGTACAGGCCCGGATGCAGCGCGCCATAGGCCTGTTGCAGCACATCGATATCGGCCAGCAGCGCCGGGCTGCGTGCTGCTAGTGCAGCCCGCTGGAAATCTCGGCGGTTGCCGCACGCAGTGCTTGCAAGGCCGCTTGCGGGCTCACCAGTGCGGGGCGCCGTTCGATGAAGGGGACCGTGAGCGTGTAGGCGGCACTGCCGCCTTGCAGGATCGGCGCGGTCAGATCGACCACGCCTACCACCGCTTCGCTGGGTTGCATGGCGTAGCCATCGCGGCGCGCCTGCGCGGCGGCGGCCAGGAATTGCGCGCGCTCGAACGGCACCTCGCTGGCGTCGAGCATCTCCAGCCAGCGCGCCTGCACGTCCGGCTGCTGGAAGGCGAACAACACCAGCCCGGAACTGGAATGGGTCAGCGGGCGGCGATGGCCCGGGCGCACCACCAGGCCAAGGTCGCTGGGCACGTCCATCTGCGCGATTACCACGATCTGGTCGCCGGACGGCGCCACCAGGTGGCAGGGTTGATAGATCGCATCGGCCAGCCGCCGCATCACCGGCAATGCCGCTTCGCTGATGCTCTGCACGGGCGGCTGCTGCATGCCGAGCATGAACAGCCGGTTGGTCAGCACGTAGTCGCCTTCGCCGTCGCGGGTGAGATAGCCGCGCTCCTCCAGCACCTGCAGCATGCGGAAGATCTCCCCGCGCGAGCGGCCGATGCCTTGCGAGATCGCGCCCATGCTCATCGGCTGCGCCTGGCGGGCGAGCAGTTCGAGGATATCAAGCCCCTTGTCCAGGGCCGGCGCGCGGTACTTGGCAGGTTCGGGGCTCATCCGTTTGCGGTTCCAGGCAAGGTGCGGCGCGCCAGGGTACAGGCATCGCCGGCACGGGTCAGGTTGGGTGCTCGCGTGCAAATATAAACAAAGATTTTATATTTGCATGGCGTTGGCGTGCGCAGTACGCTCGCGGGATTGCAACGCAAGCGCCACAGCCTTGGGAGGGGATCGGTCGCATGCATCACAGTGACATTGCCGCGTCACCGCGCGGCAACCTGGCGCGTACCGCCATGGTTCCCCTGTTGTTGATCGTCAGCCTGTTCTTTTTGTGGGGCATGGCCAACAACCTCAACGACATCCTGATCAAACAGTTCAAGAAGGCGTTCGAGCTGAGCGACCTGCAGGCCGGGCTGGTGCAGAGCGCCTTCTACATGGGCTATTTCGTGTTCGCGATGCCGGCGGCGATGTTCATGCGCCGCTACAGCTACAAGGCCGCGGTGGTGCTCGGGTTGCTGCTGTATGCGTGCGGGGCGTTCCTGTTCTACCCGGCTGCGCAGGTGCATACGTACTGGTTGTTCCTGCTGGCCCTGTTCGTGATCGCCAGCGGCCTGGCGTTTCTGGAAACCACCGCCAATCCACTGGTCACGGTACTCGGCCCGGCCGACGGCGCGGCGCGCCGGCTGAATCTTGCGCAGGCGTTCAATCCCCTGGGTTCGATCACCGGCGTGCTGGTCGGCCAGCATTTCATCTTCTCCGGGGTGGAGCACACGCCGGCCGAACTGGCCGCGATGGCGCCGGCCGCGCGCGAGGCATTCTTTGCCGCCGAATCCTCCGCCGTGCAGATGCCGTATCTGATCATCGGCGCGGTGGTGGTGCTGTGGGCGATCCTGATCGCGCTGGTGCGCTTTCCCACCGGCGCGCCGGAGAGCGACAGCGGCGTGGCGCCCAAACGCGCACGCTTCGGCGAACTGCTGCGCAATCGGCGCTTCATGTTTTCGGTGGTGGCGCAGTTTTTCTACGTGGGCGCGCAGGTCGGCATCTGGAGTTATCTGATCCGCTACCTGCAGGACGCGGTGCCGGGCACGCCGGAAAAAACCGCTGCCACGTATCTGACCATTTCGCTGGTGTTGTTCATGGCTGGCCGCTTTATCGGCACTGCGTTGCTGCGCTATCTGGCGCCGGCCAAGCTGCTGGCGAGTTTTGCCGCGATCAACCTGGTGCTGTGCGCGGTTGCCATCGCGTTGCCGGGCTGGGCCGGGCTGTACGCGCTGGTGGCTGCCAGTGTGTTCATGTCGGTGATGTTCCCGACCATCTTTGCGCTGGGCCTGGATGGCATGCACGACGATGCGCGCAAACTGGGCTCCTCCCTGCTGGTGATGTCCATCATCGGCGGTGCACTGCTCACCGCAGTCATGGGCGCGGTGTCGGACATGGCTGGCATCCACTGGGCGATGGTGGTGCCGGGCGGGTGCTTTGCGGTGATCCTGCTGTTTGCGTTGCGCGCACGTCGCGTCATGCCTGCACTTGCCGGAGCCTGAGCATGCCGCGTCTTTGCTATGTACTGGATCTGCACGACGATGCGACGTTGATCGCCGAGTACGAGCGCTGGCATCGGCCCACCGAGGTCTGGCCGGAAGTGGTGGCCTCGCTACAGCAGGCCGGCATCCAGGAACTGGAGATCTTTCGCAGCGGCGATCGGCTGGTGATGCTGATGGAGGTGGGCGATGACTACGATCCGGCGGCCAAGGCCACGCGCGATGCGGCCGATCCTCGGATCCAGGCCTGGGAAGACTTGATGTGGCGGTTCCAGAAACCGCTGCCGGGCAGCGCGGCTGGGGAGAAGTGGCGCGAGGCCGGACGGATCTTTGCGTTGAGTGCGGCGATCGACGCGCAGCGCTAGCGGTGCCCTCATCCGCCCTTCGGGCACCTTCTCCCGCTTGCGGGAGAAGGGAGCATTCGTTCGGCCGGGAGAAGGGGGGCATTCGTTCGGCGGGGCTGCGGTCCGGCCGGCCTGGCGATATCGGGTGGGCGCGTCTGTGTCTGCATCTTCGGCCTGGCAAACGGCAGCACGCTGCGGACGCCCGACGGTGGGTACATGGTGCGCAAGCGCATAACTCACCTGAGCCAACGCCAATCACACCCTTCTCCCGCGCGCGGGAGAAGGCGCCCGCATGGCGGATGAGAGGCTGAGTGCTCAGTCCTTGCCGTTGCCGGCCAGACCGTCGACCCAGCAACGTTCACCTGGATGGCTGAGCCGTTCCGTCCGGATCGTAGTCCCGGCCAGACACCCGTTCCCTTCTCCCGCAGGCGGGAGAAGGTGCCCGTAGGGCGGATGAGGGGCTGAGTGCCCAGTCCTTGCCGTTGCCGGCCAGACCGTCGACCCAGCAACGTTCACCTGGATGGCTGAGCCGTTCCGTCCGGATCGTAGTCCCGGCCAAACAACCGCTTCCTTCTCCCGCAGGCGGGAGAAGGTGCCCGTAGGGCGGATGAGGGGCTGAGTGCTCAGTCCTTGCCGTTGCCGGCCAGACCTTCGACCCAGCAACGTTCACTTGGATGGCTGAGCCGTTCCGTCCGGATCGTAGTCCCGGCCAGACAACCGCTTCCTTCTCCCGCAGGCGGGAGAAGGCGCCGGCATGGCGGATGAGAGGCTGAGTGCTCAGTCCTTGCCGTTGCCGGCTAGACCTGACCCAGAAACGTTCACCTGGATGGCCGAGCCGTTCCGTCCGGATCGTAGTCCCGGCCAGACAACCGCTTCCTTCTCCCGCAGGCGGGAGAAGGTGCCCGTAGGGCGGATGAGGGGCTGAGTGCTCAGTCCTTGCCGTTGCCGGCCAGGCCGTCGACCCAGCAACGTTCACCTGGATGGCTGAGCCGTTCCGTCCGGATCGTAGTCCCGGCCAGACAACCGTTTCCTTCTCCCGCAGGCGGGAGAAGGTGCCCGTAGGGCGGATGAGGGCTGCGTGGTCAGCCCTTGGCGTTGCCGGCCAGATCTTCGACCCAGAAACGTCCGTCCGGATAGCTGAACTCCGCGATCGACGACGCATGCATTTCAGCCGAGAAACCCGCCGCCTCCGGGGCCAGATAGCGGCCGTGCCGGATGCGCACCGGGTTCAGGAAGTGCTGATGCAGATGGTCGACGAATTCGATCGCGCGGTCTTCCATCTGGCCGGTGATGGCCACGAAGTCGGCCATCGCCAGGTGCTGCACCAGTTCGCACAGGCCGACGCCGCCGGCGTGCGGGAACACGCGGACATTGAACTTGGCGGCCAGCAGCAGGATGGCGAGGTTTTCATTGACCCCGCCGACGCGCGCGGCATCGATCTGGATCAGGTCGACCGCACCGGCCTGCAGCAACTGCTTGAACACCACCCGGTTCTGGGTGTGTTCGCCGGTGGAGACCGGCACCGGCGTGATG
Organism: Xanthomonas sp. 10-10; assembly: GCF_040182365.1. Classification (NCBI taxonomy): domain Bacteria; kingdom Pseudomonadati; phylum Pseudomonadota; class Gammaproteobacteria; order Lysobacterales; family Lysobacteraceae; genus Xanthomonas; species Xanthomonas sp. 10-10. The sequence continues at coordinate 4,903,579 of NZ_CP144460.1, read as the reverse complement.
CCCTGGCGGATCGCGGCGTGACCGAGCACATCGTCCGGGCTGGTGGGTTCCTCGATCCAGGCGATGTCGAATTCGGCCAGCTGGCGCATCCAGTCGATCGCCGGGCCCACGTCCCAGCGCTGGTTGGCGTCCACCGCCATCGCGATGTCCGGGCCGATCGCCTCGCGCGCCAGGCGGCAGCGGCGGACGTCGTCCTGCACGTTGGCGCCGACCTTGAGCTTGATGGTGCGGAAGCCATCGGCGACGGCTTCCTTTGCCAGCCGCACCAGCTTCTCGTCGGAGTAACCGAGCCAGCCGGGCGACGTGGTGTAGGCCGGATAGCCTTGCTCGATCAACTGCGCGGTGCGCTGTGCGCGCTGCGGCTGCGCGGCGCGCAGCATGGCCAGCGCTTCATCGCGGGTGAGCGCGTCGGTGAGGTAGCGGAAGTCGATGGTATCGACCAGCTGCTCGGGCGTGAGTTCGGCGATAAAGCGCCACAGCGGTTTTTTCGCCGTGCGTGCGGCCAGATCCCAGGCGGCGTTGATCACCGCGCCGATCGCCATGTGCATCACGCCCTTTTCCGGGCCCAGCCAGCGCAGCTGCGAGTCGTTGGTGAGCCGGCGCGCGAAGCCGCCCAGGTCGGCGATGACCTCCTCGACCGACAGGCCGACCACATGCTCGGCCAGAGCGGCCACCGCAGCGGTCTGCACATCGTTGCCGCGGCCGATGGTGAACACCAGGCCATAGCCGGCCAGGTCATCCGGCGCATCGGTGCGCAGCACGACGTAGGCGGCCGAGTAATCGGGGTCGGGATTCATCGCGTCCGACCCATCGAGCTCGCGCGAGGTGGGGAAGCGGACGTCGTGGGTATCGAGGGCGACGATGGTGCTCATGAAGGTCCTGGGCGATGGAAGCGGGAAATGGAAAAACGGGCCAAAAAAGCGTGAGCGCAGAGCTGCGCTTGCGCCCCTCTCCCACCGGGAGAGGGGTTGGGGTGAGGGAACGAACGCGTAGCGCCGGCAGTGTTGAAGCGCTGCAGTGACACATCCGTTTGCAACACAGATCAGCAAATCACCAAACGATCAACGACGCATCGATATCAACGCGCTCCGGCGCGTAGTCGTTCAACGTGCCGCCACACCCCAGCAAAAGATACGCATGACGCATCAACACAAGCGCCGACACGTCACGTCCAACAACAACGCGCGACAGCGCGACGAATTGTTCGGAGACGTCGCTACGTCCCCTTAACCCCTCTCCCGAGGGGAGAGCGGCTTCAGGCTGCGTCGTGTGGATGCATTGCCACGTGCGTTGAGCGCCACTTGGGACGCAACGGTACCGAAATCCTGGAAAGGGAAAGGAGCCTCAGGCCGCATCGCGCGGATGCGCCACCACCGGCTGACGCTGGCGACCCAGTCCTTCGATCTCCAGTTCCATCAGATCGCCCGGCTTCAAATACACCGGCGGCTTCTGGCCCAGGCCCACACCCGGCGGGGTGCCGGTGCTGATCACATCGCCCGGCATCAGCGTCATGTAGCGGCTGATGTGGCTGACCAGTTCGGCCACGCCGAACACCATCGTGCGGGTGCTGCCGTTCTGGTAACGATGGCCGTTGACCTCCAGCCACATCGACAGGTTCTGCGGGTCCGGCACTTCATCGCGGGTGACCAGCCACGGGCCGATCGGGCCGAAGGTGTCAGCGCTCTTGCCCTTGACCCACTGGCCACCGTGCTCAAGCTGGAACTCGCGTTCGGACAGGTCGTTGATCACCGCATAGCCGGCCACGTGGTTCAGCGCCTCGTCCACCGACACGTCGCGTGCGATATCGCCGATCACCACGCCCAGTTCCACTTCCCAGTCGCTCTTGACCGAGCCGCGCGGGATGATGACGGTGTCGTTGGGGCCGCACACGGCGGTGGTGGCCTTCATGAAGAGAATCGGCATCTTCGGCACGTCCATGCCCGATTCGGCGGCGTGGTCGGCATAGTTCAAGCCCACGCAGATGAACTTGCCGATGCGGCCCACCGCGGCGCCATAGCGCGGCTTGCCCTCGATCAGCGGCAGGGTGGACAGGTCCACTGCGCGCAGCTTTTCGAGGCCGGCGTTGGTGAGGTGCTCACCGGCGACATCGTCGATCACGCCGCTCAGGTCGCGGATCTGGCCTGCGGTGTCGATCACGCCGGGACGTTCGTGGCCTTCGGCGCCAATACGTACGAGTTTCATGCAGTCTTCCTTTGCAGGGGAGGAATCGGAGCGAGCAGCCACCTGTTGCACGGTGTATCGGCAGGGGCTGGACGACGCGCTCGGAACAGGAATGTCGGTGATGCGTGCTGGCAGGCCGCCTCAGGCATGCGATGCGGCGTCTTGTCAGCAGTCTTCAGCACGGCTGCGAAACCATCGCCAGCGACCATGGGTCTGGCCGTTGCACGGCGGTGTCGTCGGCCGCGTTCAGTTGGACCAGCCCCCGTCGATGATGTGGGTCTGGCCGGTGGTGAAGGAGGATTCGTCCGAGGCCAGGTACACCACCAGCTGCGCGATCTCGCGCGGATCGCCCAGGCGGCCCATCGGCTGGCGGTCGGTGAAGCTCTTCCACACCGCCTGTTCGTCGCCGCCCAGGGCCTGCACGCGCTGGCCCAGCGACGGCGTCTTGATGGTGCCCGGGCAGATCGCGTTGCAACGCACGCCCTGGGCCACGTAATCGGCGGCGATGGCCTTGCTCAGGCCGATCACCGCCGCCTTGGTCACGCCATAGACGAAGCGGTTCGGCACACCCTTGATGCTGGAGGCCACCGAGGACATGTTGATGATGCTGCCGGCACCACGTTCGAGCATGCCCGGCAGCACCGCCTTGCAGGTGTAGTACATCGCATCGACGTTGATCGCGAACGAGCGGCGCCAGGCCGGCTCGTCGCAGTCGAGAATGCTGCCCTGATGCACGTAGCCGGCGCAGTTGAACAGCACATCGAACGGGCCGTGTTCGGCGACCAGTGCGGTAATGGCGGCGGCATCGGTAACGTCGAGCAATTGGGTGGTGATCGCCTGCGATTCGGATGCCAGCGCCTGCAGGGCAGCGGCATCGATGTCGGTGGCGATCACCTGCGCGCCGGCGCGTGCGCAGGCCAGCGCGCTTTCGCGGCCGATGCCGGCGCCTGCGGCGGTGATCAGGCAACGCTTGCCCTGCAGGCGGGTATTGGGCGGGGTGGGAATGGAGACTGTCATACCGATAGGGTTCCGTGGGTGGGGGCCGCCGGCCGTGGCAGACGATAGAACATGCGTGCGTTGTCGCCGAACACCGCAGCGGCGTGTTCGGCGGCATGACGAGTGACCAGCTGCTGTGCGAGATCAAACCACTGCGCGTAATCGGCACGCAGGGTCAGCACCGGCCAGTCGCTGCCCCAGAGCAGGCGCTGCGCACCGAAGCGCGCAAACAGGTGCGCGACATACGGCTCCAGTGCATCGATGCCGGCGCCGCGCGCGGCCTCGGTGAGCAGCCCGGACAGTTTGCAGTGTACGTTGGGGTGCTGCGCCAACGCGGCCATGCCCGCGGCCCAGGCAACGAATTCGCCTGCCGCAATCTGCGGCTTGCCGCCGTGGTCGACGACCACGCGCAACTGCGGATGGCGCTTCAAACGCGCCTGCAGTGCCGGTACATGCACGGCGCGGATCAGCGCATCGAAGGCAAGATCATGTGCCAGCATCGCGTCGAAGGCGGCGTCCAAGGCGGGGCCTGCCAACCACTGCGCATCGGCGATGTCCTGCACCATCGGGCGCAGCCCCTTGAGCGCACCGCCGCCTGCGCGGACCAGGGCGCCGATACGCGCAGCGGCATCGGGTGCGGCAAAGTCCACCCAGCCGACCACGCCGGCAATGCGCGGCGCGTCGTGCGCCAGCTCGAACAGATAACAGGTTTCGGCTTCGGTTGCGGCGGCCTGCACCACCACCACGCTGTCGATACCGGCTGCATCCAGTGCGTCGTCCACATCGTGCGGCGCGAAGTTGCGATACAGCGGCGCAAGCTCCGGCGTCAGCCAGTCGTAATCGCCACGGGCCAGGTGCCAGAAATGCAGGTGTGCATCGACGCGGCTCATGGCGTGGGCAGGTCCGCATCGAGCAGGCCGCCGTTGCGCAGGCGCTGCCATAGCGCAGGCGGGATCGATGCCTGCAACCGCGTGGCGGCCGATTGCACCTCGGCGACGGTGCGCATGCCGGCCACCACGGTGGTCACCGCCGGATGCGCCAGCGGAAACTGCAATGCGGCCGCGCCGATGTCCACGTCGAACGCCGCGCAGGCCGCATACAGACGCTGCGCATGCTGCAAGGTGGTGGTGTCCACAGGGGCGTAGTTATAGGTGGCGCCGGGGCCGCGCGCATCGCTGAGCAGTCCGGAACTGTAGGGGCCGGCCGACAGGATCGACACGCCGTGTTGCTGCGCCTGGTCGAGCAGCGCACGCGCGCCATGCTGTTCCAGCAGCGTGTAGCGCCCTGCCAGCATCACGCAGTCGATCGGGAAGCGCGGCAACACCTCCAATGCCACGTCCTGCTCGTTGACGCCCAGCCCGATCGCCCCGCACGCACCGGATGCCTTCAACTCCGCCATGGCCGGCAAGGCCTCCTCCAAGGCCTGCTGCAGCACATGGGCGTGGTTGTCGCCGTGGGTCAGGGCACCGATGTCGTGCAGCAGCAGCACGTCGATGTAGTCGGTGCCCAGGCGCTCCAGGCTGGACGCGAACGCACGCCGCACGCCGTCGGCGCTGTAGTCGAATTCGGCGCGGCGGCCGGCCACCGCAAAACCGTCGCGCCCCGCCACCGCCTGCGCGTCGTCGTAGACGCAACGGCCGACCTTGGTCGACAGCGTGTAGGCAGCGCGCGGCACGCCGGCCAGGCCACGGCCCAGGCGCGCTTCGCTGAGCCCGTAACCGTAGTAGGGCGCGGTGTCGAAGTGGCGGATGCCGGCCTCGAACGCGCCTGCCACCGCAGCCAGCGCGTCTGCCTCGGCGACCTCCCTGTACAGATTCCCGATCGGCGCAGCGCCAAATCCCAGCGCCGACAGCTGCACCTCGGTGCGGCCCAGGCGTTGCAGTGCCGGCGCGCTCACGCGCGACGCCCGGCGGGGCTGGCGCAGGCGGGGGCTGAATCTGAAAGGCAGCAGCTTTGCATTGCGACGTCCACCAGCCGGCAGGTGCCCGGCTGTTCGCATATGAATATCGCAATCATCAATGAACAGATCACGCTGCAGTGCAGCATGGCGGAGTGAGGCTGGATCGAGGGCGGGATTGGGCGACCGGTGTGGCAGTTCTTGCAGGCCTGGCCTGCCGCGGTGTGGTGGTTGGCTGATCGCAAGATCGGACCCAGCTGGTCGGCCGGATATCGCGTGTTGCATTCCCGGTACCGACGATGCGCTGGCAACAGCGCGTCATCCAGGATGCAGACCGGCAGGGTCGTGGACCAGGGAGCACCCATCCGGGCGCGCGCATTCGCAGGCGCTGCAGTGCCGCTGCCCACGCCAACCCGCGCGACCCTGATCGCGGGCGGGCCCGCTTGCGCAGCGAAGACACGCACCGCAGCGATGCTGGTCCTCCCGCTGCAACGCCAAGAACGTGTTGCTATTTCGAAATCCGAATGCCGCATCACCAGTTCCTATAACGCTGCTTGCGCGGTTGCCTCGTAGCGGCGCGTCAGGCTAGATGGCAGCCCTGATCCGACGAAGCTGATGCATGCCAGACACGACACGGCGGGAGTTGTTCAAGGTGCTGGCCGCAGGCGCATTGGTCGCGCCGCTGCCGGCTGCCGCGCAGGCGCCAGCCATGGGCTGCGCGCATCCGCCGCAGTGGGCGCGCGGCATCGAAGGCCAGCGCAAGGCAGACCTGGGCAACGGCACCTACCTCAATCCCATCGTGGCCGGCGATCACCCGGACCCCACCATCCTCAAGGATGGCGACGACTACTACATGACGTTTTCGTCGTTCTTTTCCTACCCGGGCATCGTGCTGTGGCACTCCACCGACCTGATCAACTGGACGCCGATCGGCCCTGCACTGCGCCAGGAACTGGGCACGATCTGGGCGCTGGATCTGTGCAAGCATGACGGCCGTTACTTCATCTATATCCCGGCCAATCCCGACGACAAGGGTTGGTCGATCTTCGTGATCTGGGCCGATGACATCCGCGGGCCATGGAGCGCGCCGATCGATCTGAACATCGCCGGCTGCATCGATCCCGGCCACGTGGTGGGCGAGGACGGCAAGCGCTATCTGTTTGTCAACGGCATCCGCAAGATCCGCCTGCGCGACGATGGCCTGGCCACCGATGGGCAAATCGAACCGGCCTACGCGCCGTGGCGTTATCCCGACGACTGGGTGGTGGAGAACTTCGCGCCCGAAGGCCCCAAGCTCACCTGGCACGACGGTTGGCTGTATCTGGTGACCGCCGTCGGCGGCACCGCCGGCCCGGTGACCGGGCACATGGTCATCGCTGCGCGCTCGCGCTCGGTGCACGGGCCGTGGGAACACTGTCCGCGCAATCCGCTGGTGCGCACGCTGTCCGAGCAGGAGCCGTGGTGGTCGCGCGGCCATGCCACGCTGGTGCAAGGCCCACGTGGCGATTGGTGGCTGGTCTATCACGGCTACGAAAACGGCTTCCGTACCCTGGGGCGTCAGACCCTGCTGGAGCCGATCGAGTGGACCGCCGACGGCTGGTTTCGCGCCACCGGCGGCGACCTGTCCACGCCGTTGCGCACGCCGGCACGCGCTGCCGCCGGCGGTACGTCCATCGCCACCGGCGTCGCGTTGTCCGATGATTTTTCCACCGACCGATTCGGCACCCAGTGGAGCCTGCACGCGCCCAAGCCGGGCGAGCAGGCGCGCGTGCGGCGGGCCAACAAGGCGTTGACGCTGACCTGCGCGGGCACATCGCCCATCGACAGCGCGCCGCTGACCTGCGGCGTGCCCGATCGCGCCTACGCGGCCGAGGTCACGCTGGAGTTGGTCGGCGATGCCGAAGGCGGCATCGTGCTGTTCTACAACCACAAGGCCTTCGTCGGCATCGGCTTCACCGCCGACACCATGAAGACCTACGAGTATTCCGAAGAACTGGCGTGGGCACGTGCGCCCAATACGCACCGCCGCATCCGCGTGCGGCTGACCAACGATCGCCACGTCGTGAGCTTTGAATATTCGTTCGACGACGGCCGGCAATGGATACGCCACCCCACGCGCATGGAAGTGTCCGGATTCCATCACAACGTGTTCGGCGGTTTCTTGAGCCTGCAGCTGGGCGTGTATGCCGCGCAGCAAGGCGAGGTGGTGCTGCGCGATTTCCGGTACCGCGCGCTGGGCTGATGCGGCTGCTGGTCGCGTCGGGTACGTGGCCGACGCATGCGCCATGATACGGAGGGCATGAGCGAAGGACGGCGCGATTGCCAAGGCCGCGCTGCGGTGTCGGCAATCAGCGCCTGCGAAGAGCCATACATTGCGAAAACGCGCTAAAAACAGCGCATGTCGCGCGCGCCGTCCAGCACGATACCAACCAGGCGGTTGCTGCCTTGCACGCATTGCGCCTTGCATTGCGCACCTGCAAGAAGCGGGGCCACGCGGCCCCGCCTGACGGCTTAGCCGCAGCAATAGCACACGTTGCCTTGCCCCAATTGACCGCCGAATTCCGGACACTCGGCCGCGCATTGCCATGCGCTGCAGGCCTCGGTCGTCGGCTGGGTGTTGCTGCCTGCCATGACCTGAAATGCGCCGAAGCCGGTACTGGCCAGGAACGCCGCTGCCACCAACGCATTGCGTACAGATAACCAACGCTTGTTCATGCACTCACTCCTTCACCGTTGCCAATGCCGCTGGCGCATCCGTGCGGCGCAACGCGGCGACCAGGTCCTGCACCCGCTCCGTGGTATCGAACAGGCCGACATGGGAATGGCGCACGCGCCCCTCCCCATCGACGGCCATCACCAATGGCACATTGCGCGCCCGAAACAGCATCAGCGCGCGGCGGTCGGTCAGCGTGACCACCGGAAAATCGAAGCCATGCACATGCGCGTAGCGCGCTGCCTGCGCGGCATCGCACTGGCACACGCCGAGCAACTGCGGCCGGCCCGGCAAATTGGCCTGTAACTGCCGCGCTGCACGCAGCACGGTGGGCGCCGAGCGCTGGCAATACGGACAGGTAGTGGTGAAAAAGAACAGCACCTGTGCCCGCCCCTGCGGTGCGCCCAGCATGTGGCGCTTCCCATCTGCATCGGTCACGTCGATGCGAGGCACGTACATGCCGTCATACGGCGTGCTGACGCGGGTCTGCAGGAACTGCTGTTGCGCACGCAGCTGTTTGTTCTGCCATGCCAGTGCTGCAATCAGTGCACACGCCAGCAGCAAGCCGATCCAGAGCCAGGGAACACGTCGTGCCATGCCATCTCCGCAAAGCGTCCTGGGAGTCCGAGACTTGCCCGGGCATCAGCTGATGGTCAATGGTGATATCGACAACTGCGATGTCGCGCGGTACGCGGCTGTGGAGGCGGTCACGCCCCTGCGCTTGGGCTTGCCAGTGCCGCGGCCGCCGGCACGGTGCGATTGCGCAACTGCGCGGTGGCATGCGGAGCGATGCCACCGCGCCGCGCCGGTGCGCGACGCATCCATCACCGACGTGATCGCTACTGGACCATGCGCGGCAGGCCCACGACATGCCACACGCATGCCATGCCGCAGCGTGGACATGCACGGTGTCGATTGCCCATGGCGTACAGTCGTGCCCCGCACACGCCAGGCCGCACCTTTCGATGCCTTACTATCTTCCCCTGCTGGCGGTCGCCGCCTGCCTGTTGCTGCCACTGCAAGACAGCCTCGCCGCTGTGCCCGATCGCAACGCGCCTGCCGGCGTTGTTCCAACCTGCATGGCCGATGCGTACAGCAGCTGTCCGTCCTGGATGCCGTCGCAGCGGGAGATGCGCACGGTGCTTGCCGATTATTTCTGCGACGCCGCCGACCGTGGGCTGGTCCGGCCGCGCGTGCGTCGCGTGGTGCGCGCGGAGACCTCGCAGATCACCTGCGCTGCGCTGGGACCGGAAATCAATTCCAATATCGTGTGTGGAGGCGACATGCATTTCATTGGCCCCGACGGCCGCACCGATTTCCTCACCTTCAGCCCGACCATGCATCGCCAGGACGATGGGCGCTATGCGATCTATGAAGGCGATGACGAAAACGGAAACGAGGTGTGGCATGCGCCCTCCCCGCAAAGCGCGTCGAAGGTCTGCACCGGCCAGCCGTTGCGCTGATTGCCATGTGCGGAAATGAGCTCACGTGACGTCTCGCTGCGGTGATCGGTCTGCGCTGACGGTGCGCGCAGCCATTTGCTGCGTCGCGTTCAGTCTTCTTCGGGCGGCGGCAGCACGATGCCGTCGGCATCGATGGCGAGCTTGCCGGCCATCAGCACCGCCTGGGTGCGGTTGGTGACGCCGAGCTTGCGCAGGATCGCGGTGACGTGCGCCTTGATGGTGGCCTCGGACACGCCCAGGTCGTAGGCGATCTGCTTGTTGAGCCGGCCTGCGCCGAGCATCTGCAGTACCCGGAACTGTTGCGGGGTCAGATCGCGCAGGCGCTGGCCGACCTCGCGCTCTTCGCTATCGGTGGGCGGCAGGTTCTGCGCTTCGGCCGGGATCCAGCGCTCGCCATCCAGCACCGTGGCCAAGGCGCGACCGATGGTGTCCGAGTCTGCGGATTTGGGAATGAAGCCGAACGCGCCATGGTCGATCGCACGTCGCATCACCGTGGGCTCTTCGCGTGCGGACACCACCACCACCGGCAACTGCGGATGCAGCGAGCGCATATGCACCAACGCACTGAAGCCCTGCGCACCCGGCATGTTGAGATCCATCAACAGCAGGTCCGCGTCCGGTTGCGCGTCGGCCAGCGTGTACAACGCATCCACGTTGTCGGCTTCGAACAATTTTACGCCCGGCATGACCCGCTGCACCGCCCCGCGCAAGGCCTCACGGAACAGGGGATGGTCGTCGGCGATCAGCAGGGTGGTCATTGAGGGGCCGGGAATCGGGAATCGGGAGTGGGGAATCGGGAATTGCAAAGGCAACAGCAAAGGGCAGAAAGGCAAGCAACAGCAACAACAAGACGGCAACAGCGGGGTGGCGAAGTTGGTGCGACGGATTGGAAAGATCAACATCGAGATGGGGAGGAATGGCCTGGGGACCGTTTCCACGAATCCCCAGTCCCGCCGACTCGTCCCACTGCTCAGGGAACCGCGTCAACGATTCCCCGTTCCCGATTCCCCATTCCCCGACGCGCGTCAGCGCGTCAACCGCTCGCTCACCAGCGAATCCACCACCGATGGATCGGCCAGGGTCGAGGTGTCGCCGAGCTGGTCGGGGGCGTTCTCGGCGATCTTGCGCAGGATGCGGCGCATGATCTTGCCCGAGCGCGTCTTCGGCAGGCCGGGTGCCCACTGCAGGTGATCCGGGGATGCGATCGGGCCGATCTCCTTGCGCACCCAGCTCACCAGTTCCTTGTGCAGTTCCTCACTTGGGGTTTCGCCGGCGATCAAGGTGACGTAGGCATAGATGCCCTGGCCCTTGACGTCGTGCGGGAAGCCGACCACCGCCGCTTCGGCGACCTTGGGGTGCGAGACCAGCGCGCTTTCCACCTCGGCGGTGCCGATGCGGTGGCCGGACACGTTGATCACGTCGTCCACGCGGCCGGTGATCCAGTAATAGCCATCGGCATCGCGGCGGCAACCGTCGCCGGTGAAGTAGCTGCCCGGATAGGTGCGGAAATAGGTGTCGATGAAGCGCTGATGGTCGCCGTAGACGCTGCGCATCTGCCCCGGCCACGAATCCAGCAGCACCAGGTTGCCTTCGGTGGCGCCTTCCAGGATCTTGCCTTCGGCATCGACCAGCGCCGGCTGCACGCCGAAGAACGGCAGCGTTGCCGAGCCCGGCTTGAGATCGACCGCGCCGGCCAGCGGCGAAATCAGGATGCCGCCGGTTTCGGTCTGCCACCAGGTATCAACGATCGGGCAACGGCTGTCGCCGACCACCTCGTAATACCAGCGCCAGGCTTCCGGATTGATCGGCTCGCCGACGCTGCCGAGCAGGCGCAGGCTCTTGCGCGAGGTCTTCTTGACCGGCGCTTCGCCATCGCGCATCAGTGCGCGGATCGCGGTGGGCGCGGTGTAGAACAAGGTGACCTGGTGCTTGTCGATCACCTCCCAGAAGCGCGAGACGGTCGGGTAGTTGGGTACGCCTTCGAACATCACGGCGGTGGCGCCATTGGCGAGCGGGCCGTAGACGATGTAGCTGTGGCCGGTGACCCAGCCCACGTCGGCGGTGCACCAATAGATGTCGTCCTCGCGCAGGTCGAACACCACTTCGTGCGTGTAGCTGGCGAACAGCAGATAGCCGGCCGTGGTGTGCAGCACGCCCTTGGGCTTGCCGGTGGAACCGGAGGTGTAGAGGATGAACAACGGATCTTCCGCGTTCATGCGCTCGGGCTCGCACTCGGCCGGCTGGCCGTCGACCACGTCATGGAACCAGCGATCGCGCGGTGCCTGCATCTCCACCGCGCCACCGGTGTGGCGCACCACCAGCACGGTTTCCACCGTGTTGGTGCCGGGAATCTTCAACGCCGCATCCACGTTGGCCTTGAGCGGAATCTTCTTGCCGCCGCGCAGGCCTTCGTCGGCGGTGATGATCAACTTGCTCTGGCAGTCGATCACGCGGTCGGCGATCGAGTTGGCGGCAAACCCGCCGAATACCACCGAGTGCACCGCGCCGATGCGCGCACAGGCCAGCATGGCCACAGCGGCGTCGACGATCATCGGCAGGTAGATGGTGACGCGGTCGCCCTTCTTGACGCCGAGATTGCGCAGTGCGTTGCCGAGCTTGCACACGCGCTCGTACAACTCGCGGTAGGTGACAGGGTAAGACGCCGCGTCCGGGCTGTCGGGTTCGAACAGCAGTGCGGTCTTGTCGCCGCGCGTGGCGAGCTGGCGGTCCAGGCAGTTGACGCTGGCATTGAGTTCGCCGTCGCCGAACCAGCGGATATGGAAGTCGTCCAGCGCGAAGCTGACGTCCTTGACCTGGGTGGGTTGCTTGAACCAGTCCAGCCGCTGCGCGGCCTTGCCCCAGAACTGCTCGGGATGCTCGATCGATTCGCGGTACAGCGTTGCGTACTGCTCGCCATCGACGCGTGCGCCCTTGGCGAACGCGGGATCGACGGGATAAACATCAGCCATGGCACCCTCACTTGCGATGAACTTGTCGGGAGAGGGCGTTGCGGCTGCCCTCGGTAGGCAATCAGTGTGCCGTATCCATTCTGTCCCGGCGGTCAACGGCGCCTTAGACCATGGTCGTAACCAGTGGCGTGCGCTGGCGCACATCCATTGCGGGTCCTGGTGCGGCCATCGGTCACCTTGTGGAATGCTGCGTTGCAGCTACGACCAAAGGCGAATAGGCTGCAAACCGCGGACTGCCTCACGCTCCGCACAGCATCGCCATCAAGCGCGAGGCCTTCATTGGGGAGAGGGTTCCATGACACACCGTATTGCACCGTTGGTGCGCAAACCGCTGGCCGCAGCCTTGTTCGTGGCCATCATGCTGCCGGGCGTGGCGTTTGCGCAGACGGCCAAGGAAAAGGCGCTGGAAGCGCGCATTGCCGAGCTCGAGCGTCAGGTTCAATTGCTGGTCTCTGCGCAGCAACAACAGCAGGGCCAGATCGCCCAGACGCAGACCCAGGTCACCGAGGTGCGCACCTTGCAGGCGCAAACGCCAGCCGCCGCGCCCGCACCTGTGGTCCCGGCCGGCAAGCGGCCGATCCAGGTCACCAGCATCACACCGAACGCAGCGGCGGGGACAACGTTCCGTTACGGTGGTTTCATCAAGGCCGACTTCATGACCACCCGCACCAGCGACGGCGCATTGCCTGAAGGTGCGGTGGGGCGTTACCTGTACATTCCGACGCAGACGCCTGTCGGGGGGCAGGCGTCGAGCACCGACACCGACTTCCACGCCAAGTTCTCGCGCTTCAACCTGGGCGTGGACACGGTGACCGAAAACGGCGACAAGCTCACCGGCTTCATCGAACTGGATTTCTTCGGCAACGCGCTCGCCAACCAGGTCAACAATCTGTACGGCGGCACCTTGCGGCATGCCTACATGAGCTGGAACAACTGGCTGGCCGGCCAGACCTGGTCCAACTTCATCGATTCCACGATCCTGCCGGAGGCCGCCGACATCGTCGGGCCGACCGACGGCGCGCTGTTCAGCCGTCAGACCCAGATCCGCTACACCCGCGGTGCCTTCAGCGTGTCGGCAGAAAATCCCGAAACGCTGACCACGCCCTACCAGGGCGGCAACACCATCCTGGCCTCGGACCACGGCGCGATGCCGGATCTGACTGCGCGCTACAACTGGAAGGGCACCTGGGGCACCTTCGGTCTGTCGGCGATCGCACGTCAGTACCGTACCCGCAGCGCGCTGACCAACGACACCGACTTCGGCGGCGCCATCGCCGGCGGCGGCCGCTGGATCATCAACGCCAACAACGATCTGCGCTATCAGCTCAGCTACGGCGAAGGTCTTGGCCGTTATCTGGGCCTGGGCAACGGCTCGGACGTGGAGATCGACATCGACGGCAACATCCAGACCGTCAGCACGATCGCCGGCTGGGTGGCCTGGCGCCACGACTACAACGCCAAGCTGCGCAGCACCATCATGTATTCGCGCGTGAATTACGACCACGACATCGCCAATACCGGCGGGCTGGCGAGCAAGTCGCAGCAGAGCATCCGCGCCAACGTCTTTTATTCGCCGCTGCCCAAGGTCGATGTGGGTGCCGAGCTGATGTACGGCCGTCGCGAAGCGGAGAACGGCGATTCCGGCGACATCTCGCGCCTGCAATTCACCACCAAGTACAGCTTCTAAGCTTCACCCCCGCCGGCGGCCCGCCACGCAAGTGGGCGGGCCGTGCCGCCCGCACTCCAGGAGACAGACCATGACCGTCTCGAATGACGCATTGATCGCCAAGATCGATGCCAATCCGAAGTACCACGCGCTCAAACGCCAACGCAATACGCTGGGCTGGACGCTGACCGTGCTGATGTTGCTCGCCTATTACGGCTACATCGGCCTGATCGCCTTCGACAAGGAATTCCTCGCCAAACCGATCGGCGCCGGGGTGACCTCGATCGGCATTCCGATCGCGATCGGGGTGATGGTGTTCACCATCGTCATCACCGCCATCTACGTGCGTCGTGCCAACAGCGCCTACGACCAGCTGACCGCGCAGATCCTCGAGGAAGCCCGCAAATGAGCAAGACTTCGCGCCTTCTCCTGATTCTGGCCGGCCTGCTGCCGGCAGGCCTCGCACTGGCCGCTGGCGGCGACATGGGCCAGGTCGACAAGCAGCCCACCAACTGGGTGGCGATCGGCATGTTCGGCTTCTTCGTGCTGGGCACCTTGTGGATCACCAAGTGGGCGGCGGCCAAGACCAAGTCGGCCGCTGACTTCTACACCGCCGGTGGCGGTATCACCGGTTTCCAGAACGGCCTGGCGATCGCTGGCGACTTCATGTCGGCGGCCTCGTTCCTGGGCATCACCGCGGCGGTGATGGCCAACGGCTACGACGGCCTGATCTATGCGATCGGCTTTCTGGTCGGTTGGCCGATCCTGACCTTCCTGATGGCCGAACGGCTGCGCAACCTCGGCAAGTACACCTTTGCCGACGTGGCCGGCTACCGCTTCGCGCCGACCGCCATCCGCAGCTTCGCCGCTTCCGGCACATTGGTGGTGGTGCTGTTCTATCTGATCGCACAGATGGTCGGTGCCGGTGCGTTGATCAAGCTGCTGTTCGGCCTGGACTACTGGGTCGCGGTGACCCTGGTCGGCGTGCTGATGATGATCTACGTGCTGTTCGGCGGCATGACCGCCACCACCTGGGTGCAGATCATCAAGGCGGTGCTGCTGCTGACCGGCGTGACCTTCATGGCGGTGGCGATCATGTGGCACTTCAACTTCAGCTTCGAGGCGCTGTTTGCCGAGGGCGTGCGGGTGAAGACGGCGATTGCGGCCAACGGCGGTGCATCGCAGGAGGACGCGGCCAAGGCCGGCCTGTCGATCATGGGCCCGGGCGGCTTTGTGAAGGACCCGATCTCGGCGATCTCCTTCGGCATGGCGCTGATGTTCGGCACCGCCGGCCTGCCGCACATTCTGATGCGCTTCTTCACCGTTCCCGATGCCAAGCAGGCGCGCAAGTCGGTGCTGTGGGCCACCACCTGGATCGGCTACTTCTACATCCTGATCTTCATCATCGGCTTCGGTGCGATCGCACTGGTGTTGACCAACCCGCAGTTTGCGGACGTCGCCACCGGTACCATCCACGGCGGCAAGGGCGCGGCCAACATGGCGGCGGTGCTGGTCGGCAATGCGGTCGGCGGCAACGTGTTCATGGGCTTCATCTCGGCGGTGGCCTTCGCCACCATCCTGGCAGTGGTCGCGGGCCTGACCCTGTCCGGCGCCTCGGCGGTGTCGCACGACCTGTACGCCACGGTGATCAAGAAGGGCAATCCGGCGCCGGGTTCGGAGCTGAAGGTCTCGCGCGCCACCACCCTGGTGCTGGGCGTGATCGCCGTGCTGCTGGGCATCGTGTTCGAGAAGCAGAACGTGGCCTTCATGGTCTCGCTGGCCTTCGCCATTGCGGCCTCGGCCAACTTCCCGGTGCTGATCCTGTCGTTGTTGTGGAAGAACTGCACCACTCGCGGTGCGGTGACCGGCGGCTTCCTGGGGCTGGTCTCCTCGCTGGTGCTCACCATCCTGTCGCCGTCGGTCTGGGTGGACACGCTGGGTAACGCGGCCGGGTCGGCGCCGTTCCCGTACACCTCGCCGGCGCTGTTCTCGATGACCATTGGCTTTGTGGGCATCTGGCTGTTCTCGATCCTGGATCACAGCCCGCAGGCGGCCAACGAACGCGCAGCGTTCAAGGCCCAGCAGATCCGCGCCGAAACCGGCCTGGGTGCCAGCGGTGCGTCGGGTCACTGACGTGCAGTCACCGAGCAGTCGCGGAACGCCGGCCTAGTGCCGGCGTTCCGCGTTTTGGGCAAGCGGCTTACAAAACGTAGCGAGCAGTGCTCAGGTGGGTGGTAACGGCGCGGCAACCGCAGTGTAGGAGTGGTACATGCTCGCACCTAGCACCGGCCGCGTCCTCCCGGCAGTGAGCGCGGTAGTTTTGTGCCTCGCTCCAAGGCTCAGAGCGGGCAGCGT
Source organism: Xanthomonas sp. 10-10 (assembly GCF_040182365.1). Taxonomy (NCBI): domain Bacteria; kingdom Pseudomonadati; phylum Pseudomonadota; class Gammaproteobacteria; order Lysobacterales; family Lysobacteraceae; genus Xanthomonas; species Xanthomonas sp. 10-10. The sequence continues at coordinate 4,887,339 of NZ_CP144460.1, read as the reverse complement.
CTGTGCCTGTGCTGCCACGTATCTACGCTCATCCGCCAACACGAGGGCCGGGACCTTTACCGGTCGACCGTGCGCGCAGCGCGGATACCGGCCGTGATCCAGCGTCGGAAGGACCCTGGCGCAAGGCGACATCAGAGTTTGGTGTGCAGGTGTCCGACGCGCTGCGCGCGCAGGAGCGCCAGCGCCGCGCACTTGCGCGCCAACAACACGATTCCCGGCGCCTGCTTCGTTTTTCACGCTACGCCTGCGCAACTGCCAAGAACGGCAACATCAGCGAAGAAATTAAGTCATCGAGAGTGACTAAATTGGCCCGGAAGCCGAACGCTGATCACGCCCGGCTTGGCCTCTCCCCCGGTATCGACCGGCCGGCGAGTGCGCTGCAAGCGAGTTCGCCGATTGCGTCGACCCCTCGGCTCTCGTCCATCCCTTGCCCTTCCTGCACCTACGAACCGGGACACAGAGACCATGCCTACCCTCCTCGCTCCACATCCGCTGGCCCGCGCCTGCCGCCTGTTCGGCGCATTGGCCCTGCTGGCCGCACTACCGCAGCTGGCGCTGGCCGCCTGCAACGACAGCTCCGACATCAAGATGCAACGCATCCTGTTCAACTCCTCCAACACCGTTGTGCTGGCGCACCGTGGCTTGTGGGGCAAATACGCCGGCATCGCCGACATGCCGGAAAACTCGCGCGGCTCGCTGCAGATTGCCAACGACCAATGCATGGACGGTGTGGAGCTGGACGTCAAGCTCACCAGCGATGGCGTACCGGTCCTGCTGCACGACTACAACCTGGGCCGCACCACCACCGTGTGGCAGCAACATCCCGGCGTGAAGTACGACCCGATCACCAATCAGGGCGTTAACCCGTCGGTCCTGGTCACCCCGTGGTCGCAGGTCAGCCAGTTGTTCCTGCTGACGCCTGATCGGCGTACCACCACCGGCTATCACGTACCGCGTGTGGATGAACTGTTCGCCTACTACAAGCAACACAACCTGCGTACGCCGATGGTGTTCGACATCAAGGACGCAGCCACGGTACGTGCAGTGCGCAAGGCCGCCGAGAGCCAGTTCGGTGTGGCATCGGGCAGCTATGTCGCCGCCAAGGTCAATGCAACGCTGTACACCAGCCGGGATGCCTACCGTGCCGACGGCAGTGGCATGGTCGGCATTCCGGTGTTCACCACCAACATGCTCGGCAAGATCAATGTGCGCCAGACCATCTCGGCATGGATGAATGAGGGTCATCAGACGATGGAGATCAACGTCAAGCAACTCGGCGGCCTGCTGCAGAGCGATGCCGATTTCATTCGCGAGCGTGGGTATCGCGTGGGCGTGTTCCAGGCGATTCCGGACGGCCCGTCTGCCGGCAAGTTCTATCAAAACAGCGGCGCCTGCTGCTACGCGCTGTCGGATCTGTATTTCTCCTACGGCGGTGGCCGCGACACGGCCGACAATCGCGGCAATCTGGATTTCATCGTGCGCGACGAGGCCTTTGGCCTGATCACCAGCGACGACCCGAAAGCGGCCATCGCCTATCTGCGTGCGCGCGGCAAGCACGACTAAGAGCAACTGACAAAACTACTGCGCAGCCGCCAGGCGGGCGCGGCCGGTGCTCGGAATCCTCATGTACCACTCGTACACTCCGGTTCCTCCGCGTCGCCCACGCCCACCTGACGGCTGCTCGCTACGTTTCGTTAGCCGCTCTCAGCAGCTGTTGCCGGCCCGTGCGGGCCGGCAGTCCCGGCGGCGGCACCTGCCGCCGCCGGTTCATGCCATGACGGAGATTGCCCATGTTTTCCACACCGCATTGTTTCAGGCTGCTTTGGTTGAGCCTTGCCTGCTGCACACCGCTGGCGCAGGCCGCCACGGCCGATGCACTGCTGCACACTGGCCCGGCTTCCGCAAAAGTGCTGCAGATTGGACACCAGACATTCAGTGCGCCGGAGTATCGCGCGCTGGCCCTGGCCGACCTGCCGCAGAACGCCAATCCGGCCGTTGCGGCCGACCCGAATTTCGTTCGCGAATTCGCCGACCGGCTGCTGCTGATGGAGCAGGCGCGCCAGGCGCATCTGCAGGACGACCCGGTGGTGGCCGCGCACATCCGGCAGGCCACCGATGCCATTCTTGCCGAGGCAATGCGGCGGCGCGCACGCGATGCCGCGTCCATCGACGCGACGCAGGTGCAGGCCCAGTTCGATGCGCATCCGCACGATTACGACGAAGTCCGCCTCAGCCATCTGTTCGTGGCCTTGCAGCCCCAAGGCGATGCCCGACGTGGCACACCGTTGACCGATGCACAGGCGCTGGCACGCGCACAGCGGCTCAAGCGGCAGCTGGATGCCGGCACGCCCTTCGAAGAACTGGCGATGCGCGAATCCGACGACGGCAGCACCGCGGCCGAGGGTGGCCAGTTGTCATCGATCTTCCTGCGCAACGTGGCCGATGTCTTTGTTGCGCCCGTGCAGGGGCTGGGCGTGGGGCAGGTGTCGGCCCCTGTCCGCGGGCCGGACGGATATCACCTGATCCGCGTGGATGCGCGCATACCCGCCACGCTGGAGACAGCGCGCGGGCAGATCGAAGTGCAATTGCGCGACCAGGCCGCCACTGCTGCGCTGGAACGTCTGCGCCAGGCCAATCCGTTGCAGTTCGATCGCGCCGCGCTGGAAGCGGCGCTGCGTTGATGCCGGCGCCGGCGCTGAACGTCGGTGCGCGGCCATGCCATCGGCCCCGGTCGCGCTGGCCGCTGGCGGGCGCGGTAGGCGCGGCAGCGGCAATGGCGGTTGCCGGGGCGTGGAGCCTGCACACGCCTGCCGCGTCGCACCTGCAGAGCGGCCTCGCTGCGAGTCATGGGCTGCATGCGGGGGGTGCATCGTCGCAGCCGCCTGCGCGCATCGATCAGGGTTTGTTCGACAGCGCCATGCAACAGCTGGCCTGTCGCCAGCAGGGTGAGCAACGGGCAGCGCAGATCGCGCACGGCGGTGCGCGCCTGCCGCCGGTGGAGGGTCGTCGCTGCGTCGCCGGCACGCAGCTGCAGATCGAGGCGCTGCTGCGCACGGCCGCGGCGCACGGCGATGCCGACGCGCAACGCTATCTGCTTGCGCAGCGCGCGACCGAGCTGCTGCAACGTGCGGTGGCCGCCGCACCCGCCGGCGTGCCCGCGCAACTGTCGGCGAGCGACGAACAGGAGGTGGCAGCGCTTGTGGCCGAGTTGGAAACGCTGGCGCTGGCAGGCCATCGCGACGCCATCGAGACATTGGCGCAGGTAGTGGAATCGCCGCTGCTGCATGCACCCGACCCGGTGTATGCCGCTGCGTGGCGGCTGGCCGCGCGCCAACCGCCAGGCCGCGCGCTGGATGCTGCGGCACCGTTGCTGGCAGATGAAGAATTGCTGGAGTCGATGACCCAACAGCAGCAGCAACAGGCACGTGCGCTGGCGGTGGAACTGTTCGGCTATTGCTGCCGCACACGCGCTGCGGCAGCTCGGTGATGCAGCGCATCCAGGCCAATTGCCGCTATCGCGCGTGCGCCCGGCGACCAGGCAACTTACCCGCTGGCGCCCGCAGCCACGGCATGGCCGCCACTCAACGGAAGTAGCGCGCCTTCAACGGCAGCGTCGCCGCCCCGATCGCGCAGGCATCGGCCGGCGCTTCGGCCGGCAGCAGCGCCGGCAGCGGGCGGCCCTGGCCGCGACGCGGCTGGTTGTCGATCTGCACCGCGGCGATCAGGCGCTGCGCCAGATCGGCCGGCAGGCGACCGCCGAACACGATGGCCTCCGGGTCGCACACCGCGGTGATCGCCGAGACGATCAGCGATACGCCCGGCGCGCTGCGTGCGATCCAGCGCTCGATCGCCGGCCAGGTGGGGTCGTAGGCGGCCAGCAGCGCGCGTATATCCGGCAGCGCGATCCCGTCGTCGGCCAGCAGTTCGCGCAGCAGTTCCAGCGTGGCGCGTTCGAGGTTCTGCGCAGGCAGCATGCCGGCGAACTCGCCGGCATTGCCGCGCGCGCCGCGCAGCACCTGGCCGTCGACCACCAGCCCGCCGCCGAAGCCGTAGCTGAGGTAGAGGTAGGCGAAGTCGCGGTATCGCCGGCCCGCGCCGAGCATCGCCTCGCCGGCCGCAGCCACGCTGCCGTCATTGTCCATCCACACCGGCTGCGCAAAGGCCTCGGCCAGCCACGGACACAGCGCGATCTGGCCCAAGGCGCGCAGCGGCTCGGGCGGATTGATGAAGCTGTCCACGCCGGTAAAGAACCCGCTCACCGCCACACCGATCCCCAGGCGCGGGCCTGCCGTGTCGACACGCGCAAGCACCGCGGCATCGGCGGCCTGGAGCTGGGCCAGCACGCCGTACAAGGTGGTATCGGTCAGCGCCACGTCGGTGGCGGCCAGGACCGCACCGGAAAAGTCCATCAGCGCCAGGCTCAGCGCGTCGGTGGCGATGGAGATGCCCAGGGTGTGGCCGTGGCCCGGGTTCAACGACACCGCCACGCCCGGCTTGCCACGCCCGGCACGGGCGATGCTGCTGCCCATCTGCACCATACCGCGCGCCTGCAGGCCTTCGATCAGGCGCACCGCCGTCTGCACGGTCAGCCCGGTGCCGCGGCTCAGGTCGGCGCGGGTCAGCACCCCGGCCAGCCGCAGGCGGTCGAGCATGTCGCGCTCGTTGAGGCTCAAGCCGGGCAGGGCTGGCGCGTGCGGAGGCAGCGCAAAAGCGACGGTGGAGGGCATGGCACGCGGTGTCACGGGGGAGCGGCTAGCTTACCTGCGCCTGCCTGAAATAATTAATTCACAGTAAGTTATTAAATTGTCGAGCTCATCCTCGACCGGCCGTCCCATGTCCCGCTTCAGCACCCACCCGTGCCCCCGTCTTTGTCTGCTGGCCCTGTGTATCGGCACCAGCCTCAACGCCCATGCCGTCGAGCCGCTGCCGGCAGCGGCGGCTCCCGCCAGCGAGGCACCGGTACAGCTGGACACCGTGCAGGTTTCCGGCCAGCACCTGTCGATCCACCAGGCCATCGGCGCCAAGCGCGAAGCGGCGGTGGTCTCCGATGGCGTGGCTGCCGACGATATCGGCTCGATCCCGGACTTCGGCCTGGGCGAAGCGCTGCAGCGGGTGCCGGGCGTGTCGATGGTTGTCAACAACGGCCGCGGCGAAGCGCAGTTCATGAGCCTGCGCGGCTTCAACCCCGACTACAACACGGTGCTGATCGACGGCGTGGCGCTGCCATCCACCGAAACCAGCCGCCGCGTGCAGTCGCTGGATGTGATCCCCGCATCGCTGGCGCAGCAGGTGGACATCTACAAGACCTTCAACGCCGACATGGACAGCAATGCCATCGGCGGCATCGCGTCGCTGCGTACGCGCAGCGCGTTCGATCACGACGGCCCGTTCGCCAGCGTGCGCGCGAACCTGGCCGACTGGGAAAACCACCGGCAACTGCAGGGCAGCGGCCCGTCCGGGCAGGTGCAGGGCAGTGTCAGCGACACCTTCGGGCCGGACGATCGCTTCGGCGTGGTGCTGTCGGCCGATTACTTCCGCCGCGATTCGGCGTCGTTGAACACCGCCATCGACAGCTACAGCTACTACGCCAACGGCGCACGGCAGACCCTGACTCCCACGCTCGACACCGACGGCATGGCGATCGCGCCGGACCGGTTCCGCCCGCTCAGCTACGACAACGTGCGTCAGCGCCGCAGCGTGTTCGGCAAGCTGGAGTACGACGATGGCGATGCGCTGAAACTGGCGTTGAGCGCCGGCTCCTTCGAACACGACAACGACGAACAACGTCGCTCGCAGTGGATCAACCGGGTCGGCAATGCGGCGGTGGCCGATGCCGACGCCGGCCGCTACGCGCAGGGCAGCGCACAGACCGATGCCAACCGCTTCGACCAGACCCGCACGCTGCGCTACGCGCAGGCCAGCGGCAGCTTCCGCCTCCATCAGCAGGGCCACCTCGATGTGTTGTTCAACCGTGCCACCGGCAAGTATCGACAAGACACGCGCGAAGATGTCTTCACCGCGTCCGCGTCCGCGTCCGCACGGCTGGGATTCGGCTACGCGCTGGGCGACCACAGGCGCCCGACCATCGCCCTGGTCGACCCCGGCTATTACGGCAATCCGGCCAATTACCTGCAGTCGTACTTCCTGACCCGGGTGGAAAAGAGCAGCACCGACACCACCACCGTCAAGGTCGACTACAGCCAGAACGCCGATGCCGATGCGCAGGGGTGGGGGCTGCGCGCCGGCCTGCAGTACCGCGATCTGCAACAGCGTTACAACCTGGATGAAGTACGCCGCAATCCGGTGGGGCGGGTGAGCCTGGCGACCGTGGGCAGCGACGATGCACGCATCTGCCCGTACGCCGATTTCAGCTGCCTGCTGCTGGTCGATCCGGCGCGGGTGGCCGCGTTTGCGGACGCCTCTCCAGGCGCTTACGTGCTGGCAGGCACCAACGCGCGCAACAGTGCGATCAGCGATTTCCGCATCGACGAACGCAATGGCGCGGCCTACCTGATGGGCACCTGGCATGGCGAGCGCACGCAGGCCACGTTCGGCCTGCGCAACGAGTATCTGCAACGCGAGGTGCTCAGCGCAGTGCCGCAGCCGCTGAGCAGCACCACCAATTATCTGCAGCAATCGGACGCCAGCGACCGCCGCTTCCTGTTGCCATCGGCCAACCTTGCCTGGGACATCACCCCGGCGCTGAAGCTGCGCATGGCCGGCAGCCGCAGCATCGGCCTACCCACCTACGGCGATATCGGCCAGAACAGCAGTCCGGTGGTGGACACCACCGGCTTGACCATCAACCGCAGCATCGCCAACCCGCAGCTGCGCCCACGCCGCGCCGACAATCTGGACCTGTCGCTGGAGTGGTATCCGGATCAGGATGCGCAGCTGTCGATGGCGCTCTTCCATAAGCGCATCGACGACGAGATCGTGCGCGTCACCAGCACCGATCTGCAGCGCGATCCAGGCGGGCTGGTCGGCACCTATCAGGTCACCACCACCCAGGCGATCAATACCGGTGCGGCCAGCGTGCGCGGCGTCGAGTTCACCGTCATCGATACGCGCTTCGATTTTCTGCCCGGCGCCTGGTCGCATCTTGGCGCGATGGCCAATCTGACCCTGCTCGATCCGCGCACCGCCGACGTGCAGATGAGCGATGGCAGCCTGCGCGCGCTGCCCGGCCTGATGGAATCGCCCAAACGCAGCGCCAATGCCTCGCTGCTGTATGACATCGGCCGCTTCAGTGCGCGCGTCAGCGCCAACTACACCGGCCTGCAGTTGCTGTCGGCGGCCACGGACAACCGCGTCAACGACCGCTATTACGACGCCATCACCAGCTACGACGCGCAGCTGGCGTGGCGCTTCACCAACAAGCTGCGCATGACCCTGCAGGGCCGCAATCTCAGCAATGCGCGGCTGACCCGCGTCATCGGCGCCGATCAGCAACTGATGCGCGAGCAACTGGATAACGGCCGCGCGTACTACCTGGGAGTGGACTATGCGTTCTGATCGACGTCTTGCGTCGGCGCTGCTTGCCTGCCTGATGGCAGCATCCATCGGCAATGCGTGCGGCCGGCAAGCCACCACGCCCGCAGCAACGCCGCCGTTCGTAGCGATGGAGACCATCGTCAGCGGCGATTGCTGGGGCCAGTGGCCCGACGATGTGCTGGCGGCGGTCAGCCGCTGCAAACCGGCCGAGCACAATCGCATTGCCCTGCAGGTCATCGACGATGCCGAGGGCCCGGCACGGGTCGGCAGCGACGCGCAGCCCTGCAACGGCGCGCGCTGCGCGGATCTGGCGCAGCTGCTGCAGTCGGCACCGGCGCAAGCCCTGCTGTTGCGCACGCCGCCGGCCCGCATCGCTGCGGTGCTGGCCGCGCTGGATCACGCGCAGGCGCGTGCCCGCGCGACCATCGAGCCGCTGGTGCAGGCGGAGCCTGCGCCCGCCGCGCCGGTCACGCTGGCGCCCGGCGTGCGCTACTGGCGCCAGCGCGTGGATGGGCCGCAGCCGGTGATGCTGCACATCGCACGGATCGACCTGACCACGCCGGGCCTGCAGCTGGTCGGCACGCACGGCGACCGCAGCGGCGGTGGCGAATTTCTCGCCACCCCTACCACCGCCTTCGTGCGTGATGGCGGGCTGGCGCTGGCGATCAATGCCGACTACTTCCTGCCGTTCGATGGCGGGCATCTGTTCGACAAGGCCTTCGTGCCGGCAATCGGGCAGGGCGTGACCGCCGAAGGCCTGGCGATCGACGACGGCCATCTCGATTCGGCCGCCGCCACCGGCGATGCGCGCGTGGATGCCGCTTTCTGCGTGAGTACGCGCAACGCGGTGCATATCGTGCGCGGCAGTTGCCCGGCCGGCACGCGCGTCGGTGTGGGCGCCGGCCCGCTGCTGTTGCTCGATGGCAGGCGCCAACCGCGCGAAGCCAGCCGTGCCGACTACTACGACGGCCCCGAACCGCGCAGCGCGCTGGGCCTGGACCGTGCCGGCAAGACCTTGTGGATGGTGGTGGCCGACGGCCGCCAGCCCGGCTACAGCGCCGGCATGACCCTGGACGCACTGACCGCCGTGCTGCAGCAACTCGGCGCCCACGCGGCGATCAACCTTGACGGCGGCGGCTCCAGCACCCTGGCCGCCCGCGTCGACGGCCGCGTGCGCACGCTCAACCGCCCCATCCACACAGGCATTCCGGGACGCGAACGTCCGGTGGCCAACCAGTTGGGGGTGCGGATCGCGGGACAGCCCTGAGGCGTCGGCAGATGGCGCGGTACCATTGGCGGTTTGGACCACGGCCTCCGCCATGAAGATCGCCTCCTGGAACGTCAACTCACTCAACGTGCGGCTGCCGCACCTGCAACAGTGGCTCGCCGACTTCGCGCCGGACGTGGTGGGCATCCAGGAAACCAAGCTGGAGGACCACAAGTTCCCGGATGCGGCGCTGGCCGCGCTCGGTTATCGCAGCGTGTTCTGCGGTCAGAAGACCTACAACGGCGTGGCGATCCTGTCGCGCGCGCCGGCGCTGGACGTGCAGATGGGCATCCCGGGGTTCGATGACGTGCAACAACGCGTCATCGCCGCCACCGTCGATGGTGTGCGCATCGTCAACCTGTACGTGGTCAACGGCCAGGACGTGGGCACCGACAAATACGCCTACAAATTGCGCTGGCTGGATGCGGTGCACGAGTGGATCGCGCAGGAGCTGCAGCGCTATCCGCAGCTGGTGGTCCTGGGCGACTTCAACATCGCCCCGGATGCGCGCGATGTGCACGACCCGGTGGTGTGGAACGAGACCCACATCCTCACCTCCGCCGCCGAGCGCGCCGCGTTGGAAAGACTGCTGGCGCTGGGCCTGCACGATGCGTTCCGACTGCATCACGATCAGGCCGAGCAGTTCAGCTGGTGGGATTACCGCCAGGCCGCGTACCGCCGCAACCTGGGGCTGCGCATCGACCTGACCCTGGTGTCGGACGCCTTGCGCGCACGCGCAATCGGGTCGGGCATCGACCGCGAACCCCGCACCTGGGAACGCCCCAGCGACCACGCCCCGGCCTGGGTGGAACTGGCGGAGGTTGGCGCATGAGCGAGCGTCATCTGCGTCGCAGCACCCACAAGATCGGCGATGTGACGCTGGGGCCGGTACACCGCCTGAGCTGCCATTGCGGCGCCGTGCAGATCGATCTGGAGTTGCCGCACGGCCTGCTCGATCCACGCCGCTGCGATTGTTCGATGTGCCGCCGCCGTGGCGCCATCGTCGCCTCGGTCACGCTCGATGGCCTGCACGTGCTGCAGGGCGAAGACGTGCTGCGCCTGTATCAGTTCAACACCCACGCCGCCGCGCATTATTTCTGCGGCGTCTGCGGTATCTACACCCATCACCGCCGCCGCTCCAATCCCAACGAGTACGGCTACAACGTCGGCTGCCTGGAAGGCGTCAACCCCTATGCGCTGAACATCGCGGTGCCGGTGGAAGACGGCGTCAACCACCCGGCTGACCGTATGGCTGCCGGCAGCTGAGACGACAATGCCCGGGCAAGCCCGGGCATTGCAGCAACCGCGATGGTGCGATGTAGCGCAACCAGCAACACCAGTGAGCAACCGTCAGCTGGGAGGTGCCCGCCCGGAATCTACGTGGAGGACGCGTCCGTTACGTTTCTTACGCGCCTTCCGTACGTCCCTGACGAGCGCGCGAACCGCATGGTCAGATGCGCTCAGCGCACACGGCCGCGGGTAAACAGGTTGACGATGGCCAGCAGGATGACTGCACCAATCAACGACCACACGAACGTCATCACCGTGATTGCCTGGTTGATGCCGCCGCCCAGGAACCAGCCGGCAATCATTGCACCGACGATGCCGACCACCACGTTGAGAATGATGCCCTGCTGTGCATCGCGACGCATGATGATGCTGGCCAGCCAACCCACGATGCCGCCGATGATCAACCAGATGATGATGCCCATGGTGCCAATCTCCTCGTTCGCTTGCACCGGGAGCGGTGCATGCGCGGCATTGGACGCAGCGGGCCGTGAAGCAGCTGTCGAGCGCGATATGCGCCCGGTCCAAGCGTTGGGGTTGGTGTGCACGGCGTGACAGTGCATGCCGATTGGCAGCACGGCCCGGTGCAGCTCTGGCTGCGTCCGCATCGGCCCGGTGAGCGTGGCGAACCGCAGGCGCGGCAGCTGCTTGGCCCGGCCCTGGCGATCGACCCGGCCGAGGTGCCGCTGCTGCGCGATGCGCGCGGTCGCCCCGGCCTGCAACCGGCGCTGCCCGACTGGGATACCGGCTGGAGCCACAGTGGCGAGTATCTGCTGGTCGGGCTGGGTCGTGGCGTGCGGCTGGGGGTGGATCTGGAACGCATCCGTGCACGACCGCGCCTGCTGGATATCGCGCAGCGCTTCTTTCATCCGGACGAGCTTGCATTGCTGGCGGCGCTGGAGGCCGACGCACAACAGGCGCTGTTTTTCCGCCTGTGGTGCGCCAAGGAGGCCTTGCTCAAGGCCTACGGGCATGGCCTGTCGTTCGGTCTGCATCGGCTGGCGTATGCGCTGGCGCCAGATGGCGCATTGCGCCTGCAGTGGTGCGACCCCGAGCTGGGCGATGCAGCGCACTGGCAGCTGCACGAATGGTGGGCCGCGCCCGACTGCCGCGCCGCGCTGGCGTTTTATCCCCGGCCCGCCGCGTGAGGCGCCGTGCCATACGGCAAGATCGGCTGACGGAACTGCGCCACGCCATCGAGATCGCGCAAGGTCACCGTCAACACGCCGCTGGCGCCGTCGATCTCCACCTCGCCAAAGAACTGATACCCGGCCAACGGTGAGGTGTTCGGCGCGGGCGGCGCCTTCTGGAACACCACCGTCGGCCCGAAGGTGGCATCCAGCGCATTCGGCCCGAAGCTGCCGGCATTGAGTGGCCCGCCGACGAATTCCCAGAACGGCTCGAACTGCTGAAACGCGGCGCGGTCCGGGTGGTAGTAATGCGCGGCGCAATAATGCACATCGGCGGTCAGCCACACCGTGTTGCGGATGCGCGCGCGGCTGATGAAACGCAGCAGCGTGGCGATCTCCTGCTCGCGTCCGCGCGGTGCGCCGTCATCGCCGTTGGCGATCGCTTCCCAGCGCGGGCGCCCGTTGCCCTCTTCGCCATCGGGCACCTGCAAGCCGATCGGCATGTCGGCGGCAATCACTTTCCACTGCGCGCGTGAGCCGGCCAGCGCGCGCTGCAACCAGGCCAGCTGCTCGGCGCCGAGAAATGCGGTCTCCGCGCTCGGCGTGGGTTGCAGATTGTCGCTGTTGGCGCCGCGATAACTGCGCATGTCCAGCACGAACACATCCAGCAGCGGGCCATAGCCGATCTTGCGATAGATACGCCCATTGCCGTCGGCGCGCACTCCGCGCATCGGTGCGTATTCTAAAAACGCCTTGCGTGCGCGTGCGGCCAGCACCTGGATGTCGCGCACCTGATAGCGCGCATCCAATTGTTTGCCGGGCGACCAGTTGTTGGTGGTTTCGTGGTCGTCCCATTGCCACAGTTGCGGTACCTCGGCATTGAAGCGGCGCACATGCTCGTCGAGCAGGTTGTAGCGGTAGTTGCCGCGAAATTCGTCCAGCGTTTCGGCCACCTTGCTCTTGGCCGCAGTGGTGAGATTGCGCCAGCGTTTGCCGTCTTCCACGGTGAGCTCGGCCGGGATCGGGCTGTCGGCATAGATGGTGTCGCCGCTATGCAGGAAGAAATCCGGGTTGCGTGCGCGCATCGCGCTGTAGATGCGCATGCCGCCGATATCGGGATTGATGCCGAAGCCCTGGCCCACGGTGTCACCACTCCAGACAAAACGCACATCGCGTCGGGTCTGCGGTGCGCTGCGCAGATGGCCATGCACCGGCGCGCTCAGGACACCGCTGTCGGCGTCCTCCAGGCGCACCCGGTAGAAGATGTCCTGGTCGCGCGGCAATCCGTCCAGATCCACGCGCGCGGTGAAATCATGGGCGGGCACGGCCATCGGGCCATCCACGCGACGCGCCTGGCGCAGGCTCGGCCGCGTATCCCATTCCACCCGCATCCGCGCCGGGCGGTCCGCGCGTGCCCACAGCAACGCGCCGCCGTCGCGCACATCGCCGCTCTGCACGCCATCGGTGATGATCGGCCGCCCGGAAGGCGCGGCCAGACTGCGTGCAGACCAGCCGCCGGCCGCCGGCAGCAATAGCCCGGCGCCCAAACCTTGCAGCACGCGGCGGCGCGCCGGATCGGAAGCGGTCATGAGGGGGCCTTCGCGCAGTGGGGGAGCCTGCAGATGTAGCGCCGCTGTCTTACCGCTGCGTGTCCGACACCGGCACGGCTCCAGGGCGCGTGACCGGGATCACGCCGATGCCGGCCAGGGCTGCGCCGTATCGCCGGACACGCCGTGCGGCACGCCTGCGATGCGACGCCGTGTCGGGGGCGCCGGCCATTGCCGTCAATCGCAGGCCGGCTGCGTCGATGCACGCCCGGTTTGCTTCAGATCGTTCCTGCGAGCATCGACGCTTCCCGCTTCCCGCTTCCCGCTTCCCGCTTCCCAATCCCGAATCCCCAATCCCCAATCCCCAATCCCCAATCCCCAATCCCCAATCCCCAATCCCCAATCCCGCCATGCCATCGCCAACTGCGATAATCGCGCCATGAACGATGCCGCACTTGCCCCCGATGTCTCCGCCGCGCTGGCGCATGGCCTGCAGGCCCAATCCCTGGAGGCGGATTTCGCCGCGCCGCTGCTGCGCTATCTCGCACTGCTGGTGCGCTGGAACAAGACCTACAACCTCACCGCCGTGCGCGACCCGCGCGAGATGGTCACCCGCCATCTGCTCGATTCGCTGGCCATGCAGCCCTACATCGCCAGCGGCACGCTGGCCGATCTGGGCACCGGCCCCGGCCTGCCCGGCATCCCGCTGGCGATCACCCGCCCGCAGCTGCAGGTGACCCTGGTGGAAAGCAACGGCAAGAAGGCCCGGTTCATGCGCGAGGCCTTGCGTCACCTGGCGCTGCGCAATGCGCGCGTGGCCGAGTCGCGCGCCGAGGCGCTGGACGAGCCGGCTGCCTACGACCACCTCACTGCCCGCGCACTGGATACGTTGGCCGGCATCATCGCCGTCGGTGGTCACCTGCTGCGCCCGGGCGGCAGCCTGCTGGCGATGAAGGGCGTCTACCCGCACGAGGAGATCGCCGCGCTCCCGGCCGGCTGGACGCTGCGCGAGGTGCACCCGTTGCAGGTGCCCGGCCTGGAGGGCGAGCGGCATCTGGTGGTGGTGCGCAAGGCCTGAGCCATTCGGCCTTCAGCTGCCCTCACCCCAACCCTCTCCCGCAGGCGGGAGAGGGAGCGAGCAGCGTCCCCGACAAGCTCAGCGCCTGCCTTCGCTGGATAAGCACACCAGTCCCCTTTCCCCGCCCTTGACGAGCACACCAGCTCCCTTCCCCCGCCCTTGAGGAGCACACCAGCTCCTTTCCCCCGCCTTTGAGGAGCACACCCGCTCCCTTCCCCGGCCCTTGACGAGCACAGCAGCTCCCTTCCCCCGCCTGCGGGGGAAGGTGCCCGCAGGGCGGATGGGGGCAGCGCCGACACTAGCCATGCCCCTGCACCAGCCCGCGCTGGGACTTCCGGCCCATGGCAGCTCACGTGCGGGCTGCCATGATCGGGCGTTCGCTCCAGATCAGGCTTTCCGCACGTGACCTCTCCGCTTGCCACCGCCCTCGCACTCGCCCTGTTGGGTGCCTCGTTCGCCGCCACGACCCACGCTGCCACGCCGCCGGCTCCGGCCACACTGACCGCCGAAGCACCTGCCGACGCGCGCTTCCGCGCGATCTACGAGAAAGAGTGGGCATGGCGCCAGGCCGAGACCGGCCAGGCCGATGAAGACACCGATACCACCGGCGACAACACCAAGCTGCCGGATGTCGGCGTGGCCGCGCAGCAGGCGCGCCTGGCGGTGTGGGAGGGGGTGCTCAAGCAGCTCGACGGTATCGACCCGAAGCAGCTCTCGCCCGCCAACCGGATCAACCTTGCGATCTATCGCCCGCAGGTGGAAAACCTTGCCGCCGAAGTGCGCCTGCGCCTGTACGAGATGCCGTTCAATTCCGATAGCTCGTTCTGGTCCAACCTGGGCTTCATGGCGCAGCGGCCGATGAAGACCGCCGCCGAGTACCGCGCCTACATCGCGCGCCTGAACGATGTGCCGCGCTATTTCGATCAGCAGATCGCCAACATGCGCACCGGGCTGGCACGCGGTTTCAGCGTGCCGCGCGCGGTGCTGGACGGGCGCGATGTTTCCATCGCCACCGTCGCCGAGGTGAAGGACCCCACCGAGTCGACGTTCTACGCGCCGTTCAAGCAACTGCCGGCGCAGATCCCGGCTGCCGAGCAGGCGCAGCTACGCGCGCAGGCCAAGGCTGCGGTAAGCGGCGCGGTGCTTCCGGCCTACGCCAAACTGCTCACCTTCTTCCGCACCGACTACATGCCCAAGGCGCGCACCACGCTGGCGGCCGAAGCGCTGCCCGACGGCAAGGCGTTCTATCGCCAGCAAATCCGCGAATACACCACGCTGGAATTGACGCCCGAGCAGATCCACCAGATCGGCCTGGACGAGGTGGCGCGGATCCAGACCCAGATGAACGCCATCATCCAGCAGGTGGGTTTCAAGGGCAGCTTCGCGCAGTTCCTCGCCTTCCTGCGCACCGACCCGCAGTTCTATGCCAAGACGCCGCAGGAGCTGCTCGATCGCGCCGCGTGGATTTCCAAGCGGGTGGACGGGCAGGTCGGCAGGTTCATCGGCACGCTGCCGCGCGGGCGCTTCACCATCAAGCCGGTGCCGGCCGATATCGCCCCGTTCTGGACCGCCGGGCGCGGTGGCGCCACGACCTATTGGGTCAATACCTACAACCTGCCGTCGCGGCCGTTGTACAACCTGCCGGCGCTGACCTTGCACGAGTCCTCGCCCGGCCATTCCTTGCAGGGCTCGCTGGCGCTTGAGCAGGGCGAGCAGCCGGCGTTCCGGCGCGAAAACTACATCTCCGCCTATGGCGAAGGCTGGGCGCTGTATACCGAAAAACTCGGCCAGGAAATGGGCATCTACGAGACCCCGTACGAGGAATTCGGCCGGCTCACCTACGAGATGTGGCGCGCCTGCCGGCTGGTGATCGACACCGGCGTGCACCACGACGGCTGGACCCGCGAACAGGCGCTGGCCTATCTGCGCGACCGCACCGCGCTCAGCGAGCACGAAGTCACTACCGAAGTGGACCGCTACATCTCCTGGCCCGGCCAGGCGCTGAGCTACAAGCTGGGCGAGATCACCATCGTCAAGCTGCGCACCGAAGCCGAACGCGAACTGGGCGATCGTTTCGACATCAAGGCCTTCCATGACGTGGTGTTGAAGCAGGGCTCGGTCACCTTGCCGGTGCTGGAACAACAGGTGCGCGGCTTTATCGCCGAGAGCAAGGCGCGCCCGGTCAAGGCCAAGGCCGCCGCCGCGCCCTGACCGATGCGTGCGATACGGTCCCGGTGCAGCTAACGCCGCCGGGATCGATCGCCCCTGCGGCGGACCGGACGCACCGCTTCGGGGCAATCCCCATCCTCCTGGTGGCTGTGAATTGGTCGGTACGGCATCGCGGCCAGGGCCGCTCCTACCAGGCAGCAGGACCGGCGACCACGCTGTTGTAGGAGCGGCCCTGGCCGCGATGCCGTCCCGATGTCCTCACCGCCGCAAGCTCTGATCGGCCATTGGGACACCAGATGCCCGGCTTCGGCGGTTCATCCGCATCCTTCCGGTTGGCGTGAACTGGTCGGGACCGTCTCGCGGCCAGGTCCGTTCCTGCCAGGGCCGCCGGTGAGCGCCTTGCGCCCCGGATCGGGCACGGCGCTCGGGATGCGATTGTGTAACTGCCCTGGCCCCGATACGCTGCCGACCATGCTGCTGCGCCGCGCCCGCTTGTTGCACCCCCTGCTGCGCCTGATGGCGCTGGCAGTGCTTGCGTTGGGCGTGCTGGTCGCACCGGTGGCCTGTGCGCTGGGCGATGTGCATGCGCTGGCGCACGACCAGGCGCATCTGGACGACAGCGCGCCGCACGGCCACGACGGCGCCGACGAAGACGATGCCGGCGAGCGCGATGGTGCCGGCCTGCTGCACGCGCTGATGCACAGCGGGTATTGCCACGGGCATAGCCCGGCGATGCTGCCGGCAATGGCCTGGGGGCCCTTGCCGATGCGCACACACGCGCACCCG
Source organism: Xanthomonas sp. 10-10 (assembly GCF_040182365.1). Lineage (NCBI taxonomy): Bacteria > Pseudomonadati > Pseudomonadota > Gammaproteobacteria > Lysobacterales > Lysobacteraceae > Xanthomonas > Xanthomonas sp. 10-10. The sequence continues at coordinate 4,870,581 of NZ_CP144460.1, read as the reverse complement.
GTTGCGCTGACCACCGACTACCGCTCGCACCTGATCGAGACCTTGTTGCGTCCCCCGATCGCGGCCTGATGCCTTGCCGGCGGCTGCCGGCCTGTCCATCGATCCCGATTCGCGGAGACACCCTCATGTGGTTGCGACTGGCGGCATTTGCCGCCCTCGCGGTCGTGCCGTGCGCCATGGCGCAGGACGTACCGCCCCAAACTGTGCTGACCCTGGACGACGCCATCGCGCGCGTCGCCGACCAGCATCCCGATCTGCGTCTGGCCGACGGCCAGCAGGCCGTGCTCGCTGCCGAGGCGCAGCGCGACGCGTTGCGCCCGCCGCTACGCGTTGGCGCGGAGATCGAAAACGTGTTCGGCAGCGGGCCGACCCGCGCGCTGGACCAGGCCGAACTCACCGTCACCCTGGCCAGCGTGCTGGAACGCGGCGGCAAGCTGGATGCGCGCCGCACGCTGGCACAGGCACGCATCGATGCGCTGGCCCCGCAACGCGCCCTTGCGCGGCTGGATGTGCTGGCCGACGTGGCGCGGCGCTATCTGGCCATCAGCGCCGCCCGCCAGCGCCACACCATCGCGCTGGAAACCCTGGCGCAGCGCCAACGCACCGTGTCCGCCGCCCGCCAGCGGTTGCAGGCCGGCGCATCGCCCGAGTCGGTCCTGCTCACTGCACGCGCCCTGCAGTCGCGTGCGGAACTGGATCGCGACCGTGCGCAGCTGGAAGTGGCCGCTGCACGTCGGCAACTGGCGCTGCTGTGGGGCGCGCGCAGCATTGAGGCCGACCAGATCAGCGGCGATGCCCTGCAACTGCCGGCCATCCCCGAGTTCGAGGTACTGGCGCAATTACTCGACAGCACGCCGGAGCTGGCGCGCCTGAACAACGAGCAGCGCCTGCGCGATGCGCGGTTGCAGCTGGCCCGCAGCCAGGCCATCCCGGATCTGGACTGGCAGGTCGGTGTGCGCCGGCTCGAAGGCAACAACGCCACCGCCCTGGTCGGCAGTGTGTCGCTTGCACTGGGCAGCGCCGGTCGTGCGCAGCCCGAGATCCGCGCCGCGCAGGCCGAGCTGTCGCTACTGGACATCGAACGCCAATCGCAGGCCTTGCAGCTGTACGCCACCTTGGCCGACGCGCATGGGCGTTACCGTGCCGGCCAGCTGGAGGTGGCGCGCATGCGCGATGAAGTGCTGCCTGCGCTGGCACGTGCCGATGCCGCCGCAGAACGCGCCTATCGCGCCGGTGCCACCAGTTATCTGGATTGGGCGCAGCTGCAGGCGCAGCGCAGCGATGCACGGCAGCAGCAACTCGCTGCCGCAGTGGAAGCGCAGACCGCATTGATCGAGATCCAGCGGCTGACCGGCCAACCGTTTGTGGCCACGGCGGAGACGACTCCATGACCACGACCATCCGGCTGTACGCGCGGTTGCACGCCATTTTGTCCACCTCTGCGGATCCAACCTGCATCGCCGCCGCCGCCCGCTTGCGCACCGCTGCGTGCACGCGGCCGTATCGCACGCCGCCGCGCCCCTCATTTGCTGTATCGCTTGGCGCAGTGCGCCGGCATTCCAAAGGATTTCCTTCGATGAAGCCTTCTATTCTTGCGCCACTGCTGCTGGCGCTGCTACTCGGCGCTTGCGGCCGCGCCGATGACCACGCCCAGGGCCATGCAGGCAGCGAGGCCGGCCATGCCGAAGAGGGCAGCGGCGCCGAACACGCCGACGAGGCCAAAGGCAAACACGGCGGCCGGCTGCTCAGCCAGGACGGCGACAGCGTGGAGCTTGCGATCGCCGAAGACGGCCGCCCGCCGACATTCCAGGCCTGGCTCTATCGCGACGGCAAACCGTTACCGGCCAGCGCTGGCAGCGTACAGGTCAGGACCACGCGGCTGGGTGGAAAGGTCGACACCTATGCGCTGCGTGCGCAGGCCGACGGCAGCCTGCTGGCCGCCAGCGAAGTGGGCGAGCCGCATTCGTTCGACGTGGACGTGCGTGCCAGCGTGCAGGGCAAGACGCATCGCTGGACTTATTCCAGCTATGAAGGCCGCACCACGATTGCCGCCAGGATTGCGCAGGACGCCGGCATCCGCGTGGCGCCGGTGGGCGCCGGCAGCATCGCCGATCAGCATGAAGTGCAAGGTCTGCTGACGCCGGCAGAAGGGGCGCAGGCGCAGGCGACCGCGCGCTTTCCCGGGCCGGTACGCAGCCTGCGCGCCAATGTCGGCGATCAGGTACGTGCCGGCCAGGTGCTGGCCACGGTGGAGAGCAATCTCAGCCTGACCACCTACTCGGTCACCGCACCGATCAGCGGCACCGTGCTGGCGCGTAACGCCAGCCTGGGCAGCAACGCGGGTGAGGGCCAAGCGCTGTTCGAGATCGCGGATCTGTCGAACCTGTGGGTGGACCTGCACATCTTTGGCGCCGACGCGGGGCATATCGCCGCCGGCGCGCCGGTGACGGTGACGCGCATCAGCGATGGCGTGGTGGCGCAAACCACGCTGGAGCGCGTGTTGCCGGGCACGGCCACGGCCAGTCAGAGCACCGTGGCACGCGCGGTGTTGCGCAATACCGACGGGTCGTGGCGGCCAGGGTCGGCAGTGAAGGCGCGGGTGACGGTGGCCCAGCAGCCGGCAACGATGGTGGTGCCGGTGGGGGCGTTGCAGCAGTTTCGCGATTGGGAGGTGGTGTTCGTGCGCGTGGGCGATGTGTACGAAGCGCGGCCGGTGACCCTGGGCGCGCGCGATGCGCAACAGGTGCAGGTGGTGTCGGGTTTGGCGGTGGGCGATACGGTGGTGGTGGAGCAGAGCTATCTGGTCAAGGCCGACATCGAAAAGTCGGGGGCGTCGCATGATCATTGATCTGATGGTGAGAAGCGGTCGTGCGTGGCTGATCGAGGGTGTTTGTCGGGTGCAGGGGGGCATGCCAAGGCCAAGGCAAAGGCTTTCGCGCCCTGTCGGGCTGGGGCAAAGGCTTTCACGCCCTGGCGGGCGCGAGTCACTTTTTCTTTGCTTGTGCAAAGAAAAAGTAACCAAAAAGAAAGCACACCCCGTCCTCGCGCCCTCCGCGCCTGCGGCGCTGCGGGTTCGCAAGTCCGGCAGAAATTTTTGTAAGGGACATCCATGTCCCTTACAAAAACGTCGCGCATCCATGCGCGCCGCCCTGCGGGTTATATCTGCCGGCCTTGCCGCTGCGGTATGGGGCCCCGAAAGCAGACAACAGCAACAGCAACAGCAACAGCAACAACAACAGCAGCAACAACAACAGCAGCAACAACAACAGCAGCAACAACAGCAGCAACAACAGCAGCAACAACAACAGCAACAGCGCTGGTGTGCGGGTGGGTGTTTGGTTGGAGTGTTGCGGCGTGTCGCGATAGGGCGGCGGCGCTGTCTGTCCGTGTCACGACGAGGGGGGCGGCCGGCGCACTGTATTGCCATGTCTGCACGGAGGGGCCTGTCATGCTGACCAACATCATCCGGTTTGCGATCGCGCAGCGCTGGTTGATGCTGGCGTTGACGGGGGTGTTGATTGCGATCGGGGCATGGAGTTTTTCGCGCTTGCCGATCGATGCGACGCCGGACATCACCAATGTGCAGGTGCAGGTCAATACGGCTGCGCCGGGGTATTCGCCGTTGGAATCGGAGCAGCGGGTGACGTTTGTGCTGGAAACAGTGCTTGCGGGATTACCGGGGCTGGAGTCCACGCGCTCGTTGTCGCGCTACGGCTTGTCGCAGGTCACCGCCGTGTTTGCCGATGGCACCGATCTGTACTTTGCGCGGCAGCAGGTGGCCGAGCGTTTGCAGCAGGTCAAATCACAGCTGCCGGCCGAGCTGGAGCCGCAGCTGGGGCCGATCGCCACTGGCCTGGGCGAGATCTTCATGTACACCGTGGAGGCCAAGCCCAACGCGCGCAAACCCGATGGCACCGCGTGGACGGCCACCGACCTGCGCACCCTGCAGGATTGGGTGGTGCGGCCGCAGTTGCGCAATGTGCCCGGCGTGACCGAGGTCAATACCATCGGTGGCTACGCGCGGCAGATCCATATCACGCCCGATCCGGCGCGCCTGGTCGCACTGGGTTTCACGCTGGACGATGTCGCGCGCGCAGTGGAGGCGAACAATCGCAACATCGGTGCCGGCTATATCGAACGCAATGGACAGCAGTTCCTGGTGCGGGTGCCGGGGCAGGTGGATGACATCGCGCAGATCGGCGCGATCGTGCTGGATCGGCGCGAAGGTGTGCCGATCCGGGTGCGCGATGTGGCGCAGGTGGGCGAGGGCCGCGAGTTGCGCACCGGTGCGGCCACCCAGGACGGCAGCGAAGTGGTGCTGGGCACGGTGTTCATGCTGGTCGGCGCCAATAGCCGCACCGTGTCGCAGGCGGCTGCCGAGCGTTTGAAAGTGGCCAATGCCAGCTTGCCCGCCGGCGTGCAGGCGGTGCCGGTGTACGACCGCACCGCGCTGGTGGACCGCACCATCGTCACCGTTGCCAAGAACCTGATCGAAGGCGCCTTGCTGGTGATCGTGGTGCTGTTCCTGCTGCTGGGCAATGTGCGTGCGGCGTTGATTACCGCGGCGGTGATTCCATTGGCGATGTTGTTCACGCTCACCGGCATGGTGCGCGGTGGCGTGTCCGGCAACCTGATGAGCCTGGGCGCGCTGGATTTCGGCCTGATCGTCGATGGCGCGGTGATCATCGTGGAGAACTGCCTGCGCCGCTTCGGGCAAGCACAACTGCGCCTGGGGCGCGTGCTCGAGCGCGATGAGCGTTTCGAACTGACTGCCGACGCCACTGCAGAGGTGATCCGCCCCAGCCTGTTCGGCCTGGGCATCATCACCGCGGTGTATCTGCCGGTGTTCGCGCTCACCGGCATCGAAGGCAAGATGTTCCATCCGATGGCCATCACCGTGGTGCTGGCGCTGAGCGGGGCGATGTTGCTGTCGCTGACCTTCGTGCCGGCCGCGATCGCCTTGCTGCTCGGCGGCAAGGTGGCCGAGCACGAGAACCGCGCCATGCGCTGGGCGCGCGGCGTGTATGCGCCCCTGCTGGATCGCGCGCTGCGCCACGGCCGCTGGATCGGCATTGCGGCCCTTGCGACGGTGGCGTTATGCAGCGTGCTGGCCACGCGGCTGGGCAGCGAGTTCATCCCTAACCTGGATGAAGGCGATATTGCGCTGCATGCCTTGCGCATTCCCGGCACCAGCCTGGAACAGGCCATCACCATGCAATCCACCCTGGAAAAACGCATCAAGCAGTTTCCGGAAGTGGCGCATGTGTTCGGCAAGCTCGGCACCGCCGAAGTGGCCACCGACCCGATGCCGCCATCGGTGGCCGATACGTTCCTGATCATGCATCCGCGCGCGCAATGGCCGGATCCGCGCAAGTCCAAGGCGCAGTTGGTAGCCGAGATCGAAGCGGCGGTGAAGCAGTTGCCTGGCAACAACTACGAGTTCACCCAGCCGATCCAGATGCGCATGAACGAGCTGATTTCCGGCGTGCGCGCGGACGTGGCGATCAAGGTCTACGGCGACGATCTGCAGACCCTGGTGAAGCTGGGGCAGCGCGTGCAGGAGATCGCCAGCAGCGTGCCCGGGGCAGCCGATGTCAGTCTGGAACAGGCCACCGGCCTGCCGATGCTGGCAGTGGTGCCCGACCGCGCTGCACTGGCTGGCTACGGGCTCAATCCCGGCGTGGTACAGGACACCGTAGCCGCCGCGGTGGGTGGGCAGGCCGCCGGGCAATTGTTTGAAGGCGACCGCCGGTTCGACATCGTGGTACGGCTACCGGAGGGTCTGCGTCAGGACCCGGCCGCATTGGCGGATTTGCCGATCCCGTTGCGCGGCGATGGCGAGCGTGGCGATGCCGACGAATCCAGCCGCGCGGCCGGCTGGCGTAGCGGCGAGCCGACTACCGTACCGT